>NZ_CP192510.1:2895535-3217261 GCF_050613175.1 Halomonas sp. H5 | reverse complement strand
GCTACACCCTTCGTTGCCGGCCTGGATAACAAGCATAAAAAAGGTAAGCCAAATGACCCAGCGAGAACAAGAGATCGATCTCGACTATGCCGAGGGGCCAGTGCCGGAATCCGGGCGCATGCCCCGTGGCAACTTGATGATGGCCTGGTGGGCGGTCTGCAGTGCCATCTTCTATCTGGTGGTCGCTGCGGCGATGGCGCGTACCTATGGTACTGCCAATGCTTTAATCGGTATCGTATTAACGGTTCTGGCCTATGGAGGAATTAATTCGGTAATCAGTCGCTATTCCATGCGAACCGGTCTGACCGTGGCGCTATTCTCAAAGATATTGTTTGGTCACTTCGGAGCTATTGTTGCGACGCTGATCTTTTTCGCGACGGCGCTCTACTATGCCGTTTTCGAAGGCTATGTAATGGCCCTAGTACTGGCCGAATGGAGTGGTGTGCTTTCCATGGAAATGGCGACCGCCATCGTGGTGGCGCTGGGAGTCTCCCTGATTTTCGGCAGCGTGCAGCACTGGCTGGACAAGTTCAACGGGATACTGTTGCCGGTCTATGTGGTGGGGGTGCTTATTGCCGTTGGCATGGCAATCTCGGAGTTCGGTTATCCCAACGGTTGGTTATCACGAGTGCCGGAGGGCGGCGTCTCTACTTGGGGGTGGCTGCACACCTTTTCCTACTACATGGGCGTCTGGGTCTTGATGATGTTTACCTTCGACTATGCGCGTTTTGGTCGCCCCAAGGATGCACGCTTTCATGCTCGGATTACCTTCGGGGTACCTTTCTATCTGGTGACCTTCCTGTTCAGTGGAGTGGTAGGTATTCTGCTCGATGCCATGATACCCATCGAAGGGCTGTCCGAGGCCTCTATCGTGCTGGGGCTTCTGGAGCTGATGGGCGTCGGCGGGCTGCTGCTGGTATGGGTGACGCAGAGCCGCATCAATACCGCTAACTTCTATCTCGCCACGGTCAACTTCGAATCCTTGGTGCGTAAGGTCACGGGATGGAGGCTGGGAAAGGTGCTGGCAGGTTGCCTGATCGGTGCTATGGCCTATGGGTTGATGATGGCGGATGTCTTCGCCTATCTGCTCCAGGCGCTGGCCTATCAGGGCGTTTTTGTAGTGGCTTGGGTCGGCGTGGCCCTGACGCATATTCTATCACCCACCTATCGGAGTCGTTTTCAGGGACATATCGAACTCGATAATGCCCATATTCCGGCCTTCAACCCCTATGGGCTGATAGCCTGGGGTGGGGCGATCCTGGTGGGGGTAGTGCTGATGCATCTTCCAAGCCAGGCTGGACTATCGGCGCCGGCCACCTTTATCTGCTCTTGCCTTCTTTACGAGCTGGGACTTCGTCGAGCCAAACCGACCTGGTATATGGCTGCCTTGCTTAAGTAGTAGCCGATAAAGCTCATGCCGCTGTCGAAGCCCTTGGGTTTCGGCAGCGGTTTCTTTATGAAAAAGGCCGTCCTAAGGCGGCAAATCGAGGCGTGACACGGCTCTCCACGCGGCGTGTCACTCGGAACCACCTTAACCTTTGAGACCTTCTGGGGATTGACACTCAGCGTACTCCGACTTGGCTAGCCGAGAGTGCACTGAGTGACAATTCACGGCTCGTCAGGCGGCAAGCTCCGGCCCCTGTCGGTCCGTAGTGTAAGGGGCATGGCCTCGGCCATCGGTGTCATCGACGAGTGTCGTGATATCGCAAGGCTCACAACGACAATATCGGAGTCCCATATGTCGACCATTGATCCTATCACGCTGGCCGTGGTCAGGGGGGCGCTGGAGACTGCCCAGCGCGAGATGACCCTGACCCTAGAGAAGACCGGCCGCTCCAGTGTTTTCAATCTGGCCCACGACTACTCCAATGCCCTTTTCGACCACCTGCCAGAAATGATCCTTCAGGGGCAGGACATCCCGATTCACCTGGGCTCCCTGATTCCTGCCATGAAGGCCGTGGCGGGCTTCTACGGCGAGGATATCGCCGAGGGTGATGTTATCTACCACAACGACCCGGCCTACAAGGGCAGCCATATCATCGACTGCTGCATGTATAAGCCGGTCTTCTTTCGAGGCGAGCTGGTGTTCTGGACGGTGTGCAAGGGCCACCTTACCGATATCGGTGGCCCCGTGCCGGCGGGTTACAACCCGGATGCCAAGGAGATTTATGCGGAGGGGCTGCGCATTCCCCCGGTCAAGTTGTGGGAGAAGGGACGGCGGCGCGAGGACGTGATCAACCTGCTGCTAACCAATATGCGGGCACGCGAGAGTCAGGAAGGCGACCTTAACGCTCAGTACGGCGCCTGTCGCGTGGGTGAGCGTCACTTGCTGGCGTTGCTGGAACGCTATGGGGTAGATACCGTCAAGGCCGCCATTGCCGAACTCAAGACCATGGCGGATCGCCAGATGCGCAGCCTGATTCGCCAGGTACCAGACGGTGACTACCTTGGCACGGCCCAATTGGAGGATTCCGGCCATGGTCTCGGTGATCTCGAGATCACAGCCCATGTATCGGTGCGCGACGATGAAGTAGCGATTCGCATTGATAGCCCGCCCCAGGTGCCCTATTTCATCAACTCCTACGAGGGCAACTCGATGTCCGGGGTGTTGCTGGGACTGATGATGTTCGCCCAGTTACCGCCGCCCTATAACGAGGGGCTCTATCGCTGCGTCAGCGTCGACATGGGGCCACCGGGAACCTTGTGCAATGCCTCCGAGCCGGCCCCTCATGCTAACTGCACCACGACCCCCATGGAGACCCTGACCGACGCGGTACGCCTGGCCTTCGAGCAGGCCGCCCCAGACCGGGTCAGCGCTTCCTGGGGGCACGCCAGCGGCATCAATATCGCCGGCAGGGACCCAAGGCGTGGCGATGACCAGTACGTCACCATGGTACTGGCCTCGATCATCTCCGGTGCGGGGGCGACCCGCGGCATGGATGGCTGGCACTCCCGCGGACCGCTGTGCTGCTTCGGTGCCCTGATGTCGGGGGATATCGAGCTGCTGGAGTACTCCTATCCGATCCTGATTCATCGCTATGGCCTGGTGACCGACAGTGGCGGCGCCGGCGAGCGACGCGGCGGCTCCGGCACCTGGCTGGAGATCGAGCCCCTGGACCACGTGATGACGACCGTCGCCTTCGGTGAGGGACGCCAGTATCCCACCGCCGGTGCCGCAGGGGCCCGCAATACCCTGATCGAGCCCAAGCTGGGGCGGCTGGTTCATCGTCATGGCGACGGCAGCGAGACCGCCTATGACCATAACGCCATGCTCGAGGTCGCCCCTGGAGAGCGGGTGGTCAATATCAACCCCGGTGGCGGGGGCTTCGGCAATCCCTTCGCACGCCCCGTGGAAGAGGTGCTCGATGACGTAAAGAATGGCCTGGTGTCTCGCGAGGGGGCCCGGCTCGACTACGGGGTGATCGTGACTGCCAGTGGTGAACTCGACATCGAGGCTACCCGCCAACAGCGCCAAGCCGGCTGATCCTGAGGAGGACACAACAATGAAACATGATTATCGACTGGGCATCGACGCCGGCGGTACTTTTACGGATTTCATCATCGCCGATCGGCAAGGCCGGGTGCGGCTGTTCAAGAGTCCGTCCACGCCGGAGGATGGTACCAAGGCGATCCGCGCCGGCCTGGCACAGATCGCCGACGCTCTGGGCAAGCCCGCCGCCGAGATCGTCGCCAATGCCGATCTTTGCATCAATGGAACCACCGTCGCCCTGAATGCCTTGATCGAGCGCCAGGGCGTCAAGGTGGGGCTGCTCTGTTCCGCGGGGCACGAGGATAGCCTGGAGATTCGGCTTGGTCACAAGGAAGATGGTTACCGCTACGATCCGGAGTATCCCCCGGCGCATATGCTGGTGCCGCGCCATCTGAGGCGCCCGATCGGAGGGCGTATCCTGAGCGATGGCCGCGAGCGTGAGCCTCTCGATGAAACAGCGATTCGCGAGGCGTTGAGCTATTTCCGCGACCAGGGGGTCGAGGCGGTGGCGATCTCCTTCCTCTGGTCGGTGGCCAACCCGGATCACGAGGCCCGCGCCCTGGCCCTGGTCCGCGAGCTGCTACCCGGAGTGTTCGTGTGTGCCGGCAGTGAGGTCTATCCCCAGGTGCGCGAATATACCCGGACCTCCACGACGGTGGTCAATGCCTACCTTAGCCCGGTGATGCAGCGCTATGTGTCGCGCATCGATGCCCTCTTCGAGGAGCTGGGAGCACGCCATCCGGTACAGTATTTCCAGTCCAATGGTGGCCTGGCCCAGGGCAAGATGATGAGCGAGCGTGCCGTGACCGCCATCAACTCCGGTCCTGCGTCGGCCCCCCAGGCTGGGCTTCACGTGGCGCGGCCCTTCGGGATCGACAACGTCATCACTGTGGATATGGGGGGGACCTCCTTCGACATCACCCTGACCCGGGGGGGACAGACCAACTTCAGCAAGGACGTAGATTTCCTGCGCTACCGCATCGGCGTGCCGATGATCCAGGTGGAGACCCTGGGCGCGGGCGGGGGATCCATCGCACACCTTAACGATCAGGGCATGCTCCAGGTGGGGCCACGTAGTGCCGGGGCGACCCCCGGACCGGTCTGCTATGGCAAGGGGGGACGGGAGCCCACGGTCACCGACGCCAACCTGGTGCTCGGTTACCTGAACCCGGATGCGGTACTGGGCGGCACGGTGTGTCTGGATCGCGAGGCGGCTTATCAGGCGATATATGACAAAGTGGCGAAGCCGCTGGGAATCAGCGTAGAGCGGGCCGCCTTCGGTATCTCGACGCTGGTTAATCTCAACATGGTCAACGGCATTCGCCGTGTCTCGGTGGAACAAGGCTATGATCCCCGCGATTTCGCCCTGATCGGAGCCGGTGGCGCTGCCGGTATGCACCTAGTCCGCCTGGCCGACGAGATGGGGATTCGCCAGGTGCTGGTGCCGAAGGTCGCCTCGGGGTTGTGCGCCTTTGGTCAGATCATCTCCAATGTTCAGTACGAGAAGCTTTCCTCGTTGCCGTTGCCCCTAGATGAGGATGAGGCTCATCGCGAGGTACTCAATGAGCGCTTAGCGACATTGCGAGACCTGGGGGTGGAGCAACTGCGGCAGGATGGTTTCGAACGTAACGAGATCGACTGTCACTATCGACTCGAGATTCGCTACCTTGGCCAGATCCACGAATGCACCGTGGAGCTGCAGTTCGATCGTCTGGATGCTCAGGGCTGGCAAAATCTCAAGGCCGCCTTCCATGATCGCCATGAGGCACTTTATTCCTATAGTGAGCCACATAGTGCCATCGAGCTGGTCAACCTGGAGTGCTCGGCGGTAGGACGGGTGGCGCCACCGCGGATGCCGGAACTCGCGCCGCGTAGTATCGATCTGGAGCAGGCACGCAAGGGACAGCGTGATATGCTCTTCGACGAGAGTGGCGATTGGACGCCCGCCCCGGTCTACGATGGCGAGAGGCTCGACCCGGATCTCTGCATTCGCGGACCGGCGGTGATCGAGGAACCGACGACCAATATCGTCATACCGCCCGGCTGGCAGGCGAGTCTGACTCGCGCGGCCACTTATCTGTTGACCCCAGACGAGGGCGCATAAGGCTCATGGATGGCAAGACGTGGGGGCGCATTGGCGCCCCCCGGCCTCATAACAACAAGAGTGACGAGGTGACCCATGACTCTAGAGGCACAGGCCATCGAGGCGCGGGATCAGTGGTCTCGCATGGTATCGGCGACCTATTTCCCACTGACGCTGAACTATGGTGACGACCAAGGCGGGTTTCAGGGCTCTCTCAAAGTGTGGAAGGCGGATAACGACCGCTTTTCCCTATCTCGGCTGTGTTCCGATCGTCTGGAATACGCCCGCAATGAAACGCAGATCGCCGATGACAGCGAGTCTTCCTTTCTGGTGACCATTCCCCAGCACACCAGCGTCTATTTCGATCAGCACGGGCGTACCCTGCGCTGCCGCCCCGGCGGCTTTATCGTCGAGCAGGGGGATGCACCCTACCGCTTCGGTTATGAGCATCGCAATGCCATGTGGGTCTTCAAGGTGCCCGGCAAAGCGATGCAGCATCGGGTGCGGCGTCCTGAGCGTTACTCTCAGCACTGTTTCGACGCCGAGAAGGGGATGGGGCGGGCCTTCGTCGAGTTCCTGATGATCTGTGCCGAGCGATACGAAGAGTGTTCACTGGGGGATCGCAATCGACTCTTCGAGCAGGCGTTAGGCATGCTGTCTCTGGTACTCGAGCAGGACGAGCGAGTACTGAATAGCGATCAATCCCACCTCAAGACGGCTCACCTGATGCGTATCGAGCGCTTTATCGCTAGTCAGCTCGGCAACCCTGAGTTGGATCCTGCTCTGGTGGCGGCCCACTGCGGTATCTCGCTGCGTTACCTACACAAACTTTTCTCCGAGACCGGCCATACCGTCAACGAATGGATTCGTCGCCAGCGCTTGGGGGCGGCACGCCGAGACCTCTGCGATGCGGCCTGTGGCATCACCATTGGCGAGATCGCCTACCGCTGGGGATTCTCGGACCAGGCCCAGTTCTGTCGTGCCTTCCGCCGCCAGTTCGGCTGCTCTGCCAGTGAGATGCGTCGCCGTATACTGGTCGATTAGCCCGAGACGAGACCTATTGCTCCCGAGGGCCGGCGATCGCCGGCCCTCGGGGACTCGCGGTAGTTCGTTACAGCTGGGCGAGGATGGTCTCGGCGCTGCTCTTGTCGACGCCCTTGTCGTCGACGCCCAGGTACTCCACCACGCCGTCGTTGGCGATCAGCGCATAGCGCTGGCTGCGCACGCCCAGGCCGGCGGCGGTGAGGTCCTTGCTCAGGCCGATGGCCTCGGCGAAATCGGCGCTGCCGTCGGCCAGCATGGTGATGGCCTGGGCGTTCTGGTCCTTCTGCCAGGCGTCCATCACGAAGGCGTCGTTGACCGAGGTGCAGACGATGGCGTCCACGCCCTTGGCGAGGATCTCGTCGGCCTTGATCACGAAGCCCGGCATATGGGTGTTGGAGCAGCCGGGGGTAAAGGCACCGGGCACGGCAAAGAGCACCACCTTCTTGCCGGCGAAGAGCGCATCGGTGTCGATATCCTCGGGGCCCTGGGCACCGTTGGTCTTGAGGGTCAGGTTGGGCAGCTTGTCGCCGATGGCAAGGCTCATGTCGGACATCCTTCTCGTCAGTGAAATCGCGGGACCAGGGCGCGCCCTGGCGGGACCAATGTAGCAGGGCCGGCGCCTCCCGGCGAAGCCCGGGGCTACTCCTGTTGGACGAAGGCGGCGAAGACCTCGGCGCCGGTCATCTTGTGGGTGGCATTGGCGAAGTCGTAGAAGGCGGGCTTCTCGTCGATAAAGATCTCGGCCTCGAAGCGCCAGGCGCGGCCGTCGTCGATCAGACCCACCGGCACGGCGACATGCTCGCCGGAGGTGAGGCGGTAGAAGAGGTGGGTGCCGCAGCGGCGGCAGAAGCCGCGCTCGGCCCACTCCGAGGAGGCGTAGGTACTGATATGCGTCTCGCCATGCAGGGTCATCGCCTCCACCGACTCCAGGGCCAGCAGGGGCCCGCCGCCCCAGGTACGGCAAATGCTGCAGTGGCAGGCGCCCACCTTGGCGTTGCCCAGGCTCAGCTCCAGGGTCACGGCGCCGCACAGGCAGCGTCCGCTGGCGGTCATCGACATCGTGGTCTCCTCCTTGATAGGGGTTTGTTGATAAGGGCTTGGTGAAAGGGGCTTGGCCTTGCAGTGTAGTTCACCGCCCCATAAGGAAGCCCCGGTCACTTCCTGTGACCGGGGCCGCATCTACGTCAACCGGCTCCCGCAGCGGGGACAGGTCTCATGGGCGTCGCGGGTCTCGGCCCGCTGGCGACGTTGTGCGGTCTCAGGCACGCGTTCGGACTCGGCGTCGAAGGCGACCAGATGGCCACGCTCCCAGCGCAGGCCGATATCCCTGAGCAGGCGAGGGTCGTAGTCGCGCAGCTCGGCGTAATGGCGGCGCCGGGTCAGGCGCTGGCGGAGGGCGGTCAGCAGGCGCCGGGCGATCGTTAGGGTTGCCATTCTTGCGGTCTCCTTGGGTCAGGAGGCCGGGACGTGGCGCGAACAGGGGATACCGGTCTGGCAGGTGATCGCTTGGCCGCGGCACGTGCCGCGGCCAGGATCGTCTCAGGGGGTCTCTGGCAGGCGGCAACGGCGGGTTCGCATCGCATTATGGGCAATGCGATGCGACTCGGCCGGGGAAGTGACGCGGGGCTGCCAGGGCATGAGACGGGCTCTTCGGTTGAGCGTTTCGATTGAGGTCGGGGGTCGCATCCAGGATACGACCCTCTTACTTGTAAAGGCTCTCTGATTAAGCGTCAACCGATAAGTGCTCAGCGGTAGCCCTTGGCCTGGAGGCGGAATAGCGTGGCGTAGCGGCCGTCCCGGGCCAGCAGCTCGGCGTGGGTGCCGCGCTCGATGATGCGGCCGCGGTCGATCACCAGGATCTGGTCGGCGGCGCGCACCGTGGAGAAGCGGTGGGAGATCAGGATGGTCATCTTGTCCTGGCTGTGCTCGCGGAAGCGGGCGAAGACCTCCGCCTCGGCGGCGGCATCCATGGCCGCGGTGGGCTCGTCGAGCACCAGGATATCGGCCTCCTCGCGCATATAGGCCCGGGACAGGGCGATCTTCTGCCACTGGCCGCCGGAGAGCTCCTGGCCGCCCTTGAACCAGCGCCCCAGTTGGGTGCGGTAGCCGCCGCCCAGGCGTTCGATAAAGGCGTCCGCCAGGCCCAGGCGGGCGGCGGCCTGCCAGCGGGCCTCGTCCTCGAAGGCGGCCACGTCGCCCACCCCCAGGTTCTCGCCCACCTGCAACTGGTAGCGCACGAAGTCCTGGAAGATCACCCCGATGCGCCGGCGCAGGGCCCGCACGTCCCAGTCGCGCAGGTCGCTGCCGTCGAGCAGGATGCGCCCCGCCGAGGGCGGGTAGAGGCGGGTCAGCAACTTGATCAGAGTGGTCTTGCCGGAGCCGTTCTCGCCCACCAGGGCCAGGCTCTGCCCCGGGTGCAGGTGCAGGTCGATGCCCGCCAGCACCGGGGTCTCGGCGCCGGGGTAGGTGAAGGCGACCCCCTCGAAGCGGATGCCGTCGCCGGGGCGCACGCCCGCGGTCAGGGTGCCGTCGTCGCGCTCCACCGGCTGCTCCAGGTACTCGTAGAGGTTGGAGAGGTAGAGGTTGTCCTCGTACATGCCGCCGATGGCGGTGAGTCCCGCCGAGAGCGCCGCCTGGCCCTGCTTGAAGACCATCAGGTACATGGTCATCTCGCCCAGGGTCAGGGCGCCATCCACCGTCTCGATCACCACCCAGGCGTAGGCGCCGTAGAAGGCCAGGGTGCCCAGCAGGCCGAGCAGGAAGCCCCAGCTGTCGCGGCGAATGGTCAGCCGGCGGTCCTCGCCATAGAGGGTCTCGAAGATGCCCCGATAGCGGCCCAGCAGCAGCGGCTCCAGGCCGAATAGGCGCACCTCCTTGATGCTGTCCTCGCGGGCCAGCACCGTCTCCAGGTACATCTGCATGCGGGTCTGGGGCGAGCGCCAGCGGAACAGCCGGAAGGCGTCGCCGGAGAACTTGGCCTCGGAGAGGAACACCGGCAGGGCGCCCACCACCAGGATCAACAGTGCCCAGGGCGAGAAGCCCACCAGCAGCACCCCGAAGCTGACCAGGGAGATGCCGTGCTGGCCCAGGGCGAAGGTCTTATTGACCAGCGCCAGGGGGCGGGTGGAGGCCTCGCGGCGGGCCCGGGTCAGTTGGTCGTAGAGCTCCGAATCCTCGAACTGGGCCAGCGACAGCCGGCCCGCCTTCTCGAGGATCATCACATTGACCTTGTGCCCCAGCTGGGCGCGCAGCAGCGACTGCTGGGCGGAGAGGCCGCGCTGGGCCAGGGCGATCAGGGCGATCACCCCGGCCTCGGCCAGCACATAGCGCAGCACCGGCCAGAGGCTGGCGAGGGTCGGCGACTGGCCGCTCTCCCGATGCGCCGCCATGGCCGCCACCACCGCATCGACGATCAACTGGCCGAGCCAGGCCGCCACCGCCGGCAGCACCCCGGCCACCAGGGTGCAGACCGCCAGGCCCAGGGTCAGCGGCCGCGAGGTCTCCCACACCAGGCGAATCGCCCGGCGGCTATAGCGGAAGACGCCGAAGAAGCCGGCGAAGGGGTTGGCGGGGGGCGTGGGCGGGGACGGGGCCGACAAGGCGAGGACTCCGGCAGAACAGAAGGGCCGAGTGTAGCAGAGCCCAGCGTTAGGGCGCGGTGCATAGGGCTATTTGCGGTTAGCGTTCTCCCCTTGTTGAGGCCTGGGGCTATCCTGGGGGCAGGCCATCGCGGGGCGCTGTGAACCCCTCCCTGGGCGCTACCGATGCCATCCCTGGCATAGGACCCCCGCTCTGCCCTGTCCCCAGCGCCCCTTGGCTATACCAACGCTGGGGGAGGGAGCACTGGCGAGTGGGCCCGCCTCTGGCATCATAGGGCTCGTCTATCATTGATACCCCGAGGGGGTGATGCTTGGATCATCGTCAACTCGCCTTCCTGGCCGCCCTGGCCCGGGAGCGTCACTTCGGCCGCGCCGCCGCGGCCTGCCATGTCACCCAGCCGACCCTCTCGGCGCGGCTGCGCGGCCTGGAGGAGGAGCTCGGGGTGCGGCTGATTCGCCGCGGGCGCCGCTACGAGGGGCTGACCCCGGAGGGGGAGCGGGTGCTGGGCCATGCCCGGCGCATCCTCGGTGAGTTCGAGGCGCTGCGCGGCGAGCTGGCCCCGGGCGCGCCCCTTACCGGGCGCCTGACCCTGGGGGTGATCCCCACCGCCCTGGGCGCCCTGGCCGAGCCGCTGGCCAGCCTGCGGGCGACCCATCCGCGGCTGCGGGTGCGCCTGCGCGAACTGGCCACGCCACGCCTGGCCCAGGGGCTGGAGAACGGCGAGCTGGACCTGGTGCTGGGTTACCTGGACGCCCCGGCCATGGCCGGCTTCGCCCATCGCCCCCTCCACGAGGAGCAGCCGGCGCTGCTCGCCTCGCCGCACCACTTCCGCCTCCCCGAGGCGCCCGACTGGGCGAGCCTGGGGGACTATCCGCTCTGCCTGCTGACCCCGGAGATGCATAACCGCCAGCTACTGGCGGCGCGGCTCCAGGCGCAGGGCGAGTCCCCGGGGGAAGCCCCGACAGCGCCCCTGAACGAGTCCCTGGAACCCCAACTGGAGGCCAACTCCATCGCCGCCCTGCTGGCGCTGGTGGGGGCCGGGCTGGGGGTGGGCGTGTTGCCGGAGGACTGCCTGCCGGCCACCGCTTCCGGGATCCGTGCCCGGCGACTGCCGGGGCCGGGGGACCGGGTCGGCCTGCTGTGGCGGCCCCAGCGGCCGCGCAGTCGCCTGCTGGAGGAGGTGCTGGCGGCCTGGCCGGCTTCTTCCTGAGGCCGTTTGATAGATGACATCTATGATGGGATCGCCAGCCTCCATTGGCGAGGGAGCAATGCCCCCGGGTAGGCTGCCGGCATCCGTTGCTGTCCCCGGAGCGACCCCCGATGCCTATCGCCGCGACTTCCCTGGCCACGACCCCGATGCCTGCCGTGGCGCCACTCCGGCGCCGCCGGGCCATCTGCGATAGTGCCTCGACCTATCGGGATAGCCGCCGGCGGCCGCTGCGCGACCAGTGCGGCCCCTGTGAAGCGCCCCTGACCCTGCTGCTCAACGACAGCCCCATGGCCACCCTGCTGGCGACCCCGGAGTCCCTGGAGTCCCTGGCCCTGGGCCATGCCTATACCGCCGGCTGGATCAGCCGGGCCGACCAGGTCACGGAGGTGCGTCTGGCGCGACTGCGCCACGGGCTGGCGGTGCACCTCTCGGTGGCATCGCGCCTGGAGGCTCAGGCCCTGGAACTGCGTCGCGCCGGCCCCTCGCTCTCCAGCTGCGGCGCCTGCGGCCTGGCCGAGGAGGGCCAGCTACTGGCCGGGCTGCGCCGCCTGCCGGCACGGTCGCCCCTGCCGGCGGCGGCCCTGCGGCGCGGCCTGGAGGCCCTAGGCGCGCACTCGGCGCCGGGCCTGCATCTCGCCCTGGGCCTGGACGCGCGGGGCCGCCCCCTGGCCGTGGGTCGCGATATCGGCCGCCATAACGCCCTGGATCGGGTGATCGGCGAAGGCCTGCGTCGCTCGGCGGATCCGGGGCAGCGCTTCGCGGCCCTGCTGGTCTCCAGCCGCTGCAGCCTGGAACTGGTGCACAAGGCGGTGCGTGCCGGCGTCGCCACCCTGGCCACCCTGGCGCTGCCCTCCGATATGGCGGTGGAGGTGGCCCGGGCCTGTGACCTCAACCTGATCTGTTGCCACCGCGGCCGCGACCTGGAGCTGCTTAGCGGCCAGGCCCCCGATAATGAGGAGGACTTGTTATGAGCCGAGACGCCCCCCCACCCGCGGTGGAGTTGCCGCTGACCGAGGAGCGCCTGGCCGGCACCCCCTCGCTGGCCCCTTATGCCGGCCCGGCCGGGGGCTGGGGCGCGCTGAAGAGCGTCGGCCGCCAACTGGCGCGAAGCGGCGCGCCACTGACCGGGGTGCGGGCGCTGCTGGCCATGAATCAGGCCGACGGCTTCGACTGCCCAGGCTGCGCCTGGGGCGACCCCACCCATGGCGCCGCCTTCGAGTTCTGCGAGAACGGCGCCAAGGCGGTGGCCTGGGAGGCCACCGCCAAGCGGGTGGGCCGTGACTTCTTCTCCCGCCATACGGTGAGCGAGCTGCTGGGCTGGGACGACTGCCGCCTGGAGGCCCAGGGGCGTCTGGTCGAGCCCCTCTACTATGATGCCGCCACGGATCGCTATCGGCCCATCGGCTGGGACGCCGCCTTCGCGCTGATCGCCGAGCGCCTGGCCGGCCTCGACGACCCGGATCGGGCGCTCTTCTATACCTCGGGGCGGGCCAGCAACGAGGCCGCCTACCTCTACCAGCTGTTCGTGCGCCTGTTCGGCACCAACAACTTCCCCGACTGCTCCAATATGTGCCACGAGGCCAGCGGCCTGGGCATGACGGCGAGCCTGGGGGTGAGCAAGGGCACGGTGCGCCTGGAGGACTTCGAGGCGGCGGATGCCATCTTCGTGCTGGGCCAGAACCCCGGCACCAATCACCCGCGAATGCTGGGGGACTTGCGCCGGGCGGCGGAGCGGGGCGCCACCATCGTGGCCATCAATCCCCTGCGTGAGCGGGGCCTGGAGCGCTTCGCCGACCCCCAGCGCAAGAGCGAGATGCTGCACGCCGGCAGCCACCCCATCGCCGGCCACTATGTGCAGCCGCGCCTGGGTGGCGATATGGCGCTGCTGCGCGGCCTGGCCAAGGCGCTCTTCGCCAGGCAGGCGGCGGGCAGCTTCGCGCCGGATCGCGCTTTTATCGAGGCCCACACCCGGGGCTACGCGGCCTGGCGGGAGGCGGTGCTGGCCTGCGACTGGGCAACGCTGGAGGCCCAGGCCGGCGTTGACCGCGAGGAGATGGCGCGCCTGGCCGAGATCTACGCCGGCGCCCCGCGGGTGATCATCACCTGGGCCATGGGCATCACCCAGCACGAGCACTCGGTGGCCACGGTACGCGAGATCATCAACCTGCTGCTGCTGGGCGGCCATGTCGGGCGTGTTGGCGCCGGCGCCTGCCCGGTACGCGGGCACTCCAATGTGCAGGGCGACCGCACCATGGGCATCGATGAGACGGCGCCGACCTGGCTGCTGGATGCCCTGGAGGCGCGCTACGGGGTGCCCATGCCGCGCCGCCCCGGGTTCAATACCAAGGGCGCCCTGCAGGCCCTGGAAGCCGGACAGGCCGAGGTCTTTATCGGCCTGGGCGGCAACTTCGCCCGGGCCACTCCGGATACGCCGCGTACCGAGGCGGCCCTGCGCCGGGCCGGGCTGACGGTGCAGATCAGCACCAAGCTCAATCGCAGCCACCTGATCACCGGGCGGGAGGCGCTGATCCTGCCCTGCCTGGGGCGCAGCGAGATCGATCGCCAGGGTCCCGAGGGACGACCCCAGCGCATCAGCGTCGAGGACTCCATGTCGGCGGTGCATGCCAGTGCCGGGCGCCTGGCGCCGGCCTCGCCGGCGCTGCGCTCGGAGCCGGCCATCGTCGCCGGAATCGCCGCGGCGACCCTGGCCCGGGTGCTGCCGCGGCGTGGGATCGACCCGGCGGTGGTGGGCTGGGCGGCCCTGGTGGCGGACTACGACCGCATCCGCGACGAGATCGCCGCGGTGATTCCCGGCTTCGCGGACTTCAACGCCCGCCTGGCGGCGCCCCGCGGCTTTATCCTCGACAACCTGGCCCGCCACCGCGACTTCCCCACCGCCTCCGGGGCCGCCGAATTCGCCGCCGGCGCCCTGCCCGAGGCGGTGATGCACCAGCGCCTGGCCGGGCGCCCGGGCTGGCTGACCCTGCAGACCCTGCGCAGCCACGATCAGTACAACACCACCGTCTATGGCTATGACGACCGCTATCGCGGGGTCAAGGGGCAGCGACGGGTGCTCTTCGTCAATCCCGACGACCTGGCGCGGCTGGAGCTGCGCGCCGGCGACTGGGTGGACCTGCTGGGTGAGTCTTACCAGGGCGAGCCGCGCCGGGCGCTGGCCTTCCGCCTGGTGGCCTATGACACCCCGCCGGGCTGCTGCGCCGCCTACTACCCGGAGACCAATGCGTTGATGCCCCTGGAGCGGGTGGGCGAGGGCAGCGATACGCCGGTGGCCAAGGCGGTGGCGGTACAACTGGTGCCCAGCCGCCGCCTGGCGTAATGGTGAGGTCAGTGGCTTGGGTGGAGGGCGCGACAGGGCCTGGCCTGGCTCGGCTTGGTCAGTGGCGATGCAGCCAGGTCGAGACCAGGCGCACCACTCGCGGCATCACCACATAGACCACCAGGGCGACGATGGTCGCCGCCACCAGCCCATGGCGCAGGCCCCAGGTCTCCAGGGCTGGCACCGCCTGGAACAGCGGCCACCAGAGCAGCGGCACCAGGATGGTCAGGGGCCAGATCACCGCGGTGGTGATCAGCCACTGCTTCCAGCGCACCGGCACCCTGGCGCCGGACTCCGGGGGCGTGAACCAGTAGTCGATGCCGCTGAGGATCTCCAGGTGCTCGTCCTGAGCGAGCTCCGGCTGGATCGCCGCCAGCAGCTCGCGGCGCTCGTTGGACTCCCGCCAGCGCCGGGCATCCTCCTCGCTGGCGAAGCGCACCGCGATCTCGTAGTCCTGGCCCTGTGCCGGCGGGCGCAGGATATGCACCCCCTGGTGGCCGGGGAAACGCCCGGCGGTCTCGATGATCTGGCGCAGCCAGGTCTCGTAGCGCTCATGGGCCTCGGGCTTGATGTGGTGATGGATGCGCAGGGTGGCGCCCTCGCAGTGGGCTCCCTCGGGGGGCTGAGTCGCGTCGCTCATGGGCTTTCTCCAGTGGTGTCATCGGCGGGGTGCAGGCGATTCAGGGTGCTGGCCAGTCGCCGGCAGAGGGAGTCCAGGCGCTGACGCACGGCGGCGTCCTCCAGGTCGCCATCCTCGCCGAAGGCCTGGGCGGCGCGGGGCAGGGCCAGGGGGTTGGGCAGCACCATCACGCCGAGGTTGCCCAGCAGCTGGCGGGTCAGGCCCAGGCTGCGCATGCCGCCCAGGGCCCCGGGGGAGGCGGCCACCACCGCCGCCACCTTGTCGGCGAACAGGGCCAGGCCGCTGCGCTCGCCGTCCGGGCGGGTCATCCAGTCCAGGGTGTTCTTGAGCAGCGGGGTGGGGAAGCCGTTGTACTCCGGCGAGGCGATCAGCAGCCCCTGGTGCTCGGCGAGCAGGGCCTGCAGGCGCCGGGCCTGGGGCGGTAGGCCCTCGGCGGCCTCCAGGTCGCCGTCGTAGAGGGGCAGGGGGTAGTCCTTGAGGTCGATCCGGGTGACCCGGGCGCCGTGGCGCTCGAGGTACTCGGCGGCGAGTCGCGCCAGGTGGGTGTTATGGGAGCCGCGCCGGGTGCTGCCGGCGAAGACCAGGATGCGGGGGGCAGGGGTATCGCTCATGGGGTCTCCTTGACCGAGGGCGAGAGTGGGTCAGGCCTTCCAGGGCAGCGGCGGGGCGGTCAGCCGCGGGCCATCGAACTCGGGAATGCTACCGAAGCGGGGGCTCTCGGCCTCCCAGTCGCGCTGGGCCTCGCTGATCTCCGCCTTGCTGTGGCCGACGAAGTTCCACCAGATCAGGATCTCCTCGCCCAGGGGCTCGCCGCCCACCAGCAGGACCCGGCCCCCGGCGGGCAGGGTCACCGTCACCTCGTCGCGGCCACGGCCCAGGTAGGCCAGCTCATGGGTGGCGAAGGTCTCGCCCTCGATCTCCAGGTCGCCCTCCAGGGGCAGCAGGCCGTATTCGAAGTCACCGCGCAGCGGCAGGCGCAACTGGCCGCCTCGGGGGCTGGCCAGGTCCAGGGCCACCAGGGGCGAGAAGGTCAGGGTCGGGGCGCTATGGCCGGCGAACTCGCCCACCAGCAGGGTCAGCTCGGTGCCTTCCTCTTGCCAGCGGGGCAGGCTGGGGTAGTGATCGAAGCGCGGGTCGGTGCGGCGGTCCGCCTCGGGCAGGGCGATCCACAGCTGGGCGGCGTGGAGGGTCGCCTCGCCGGACAGCGACTCCTCGGTATGGCTGATGCCGCGGCCGGCGGTCATCAGGTTGACCTGGCCGGGGCGGATCACCTGGGCGGTGCCCAGGCTGTCGCGGTGGAGGATCTCGCCCTCGATCATCCAGGTGAAGGTCTGCAGGCCGATATGCGGATGGGGGCCGACCCGAAGGCCGGGTTCGTCCGCCGCGAAGTCGGCCGGGCCGATATGATCGAGGAAGCACCAGGCGCCGATCAGGCGGCGCTGGCGGCGGGGCAGGGCGCGGTTGACGGGGATGCCGCCCACCTCGGCGCTATGCGGGGTGACGTGCTGCACCTGGCGCTTGCCGTCGACGACGGGGCAGTCGAGGGAGCTGGCGAGCTCGCGTTCGTTGACGAGATTGCTCATGGTTCGGGTTTCCTGAGGACAAAGACTGGGTTCTGTACGAAAAGTCGGCGAGCGCAGGCAGTTTTCGTACAGAGCCAAAGGGCTCGGCCCTTAGCATAGGCCCTTCCAGGCCTTGTCATGGGTCGAGCCCTCGACGCGCTACCGACGGCATGGCCTGGGCGCGGGATTTGTCCCGGCCGGTCGCCGTTTAGCCCAGCGGGTTCTGCTGAGACATATCGGGTCGGCATCGGGTTGGCTTGTTAGCCTTGCTGACTCTGCTGGTTATAGCTTTGCATCAGGTTGGCATAGGCGGGCAGATGATTGGCCAGCAGGCCGCCGAAGCCCTCGATATCGTTGCGCCAGTCGCGGTGCAGCTCGCAGCCCACCCCGAACCAGGTCATCAACTGGGCACCGGCCTGGGACATGCGATCCCAGGCGGCGTCCCGGGTGGTCTGGTTGAAGGTGCCGGAGGCGTCGGTCACGACGAAGACCTCATAGCCCTCCTCCAGGGCCGAGAGCGCGGGGAAGGCCACGCACACCTCGGTGACCACCCCGGCGATCAGCAGCTGCTTCTTGCCGGTGGCCTTGATGGCGGCGACGAACTCCTCATTGTCCCAGGCGTTGATCTGCCCCGGGCGGGCGAAGTAGGGGGCCTGGGGGAACATCTCCTTGAGTTCCGGGACGATGGGGCCATTGGGGCCGGTCTCGAAGCTGGTGGTGAGGATGGTGGGGATGTCGAAGAACTTGGCGATATCGGCCAGGGCCAGGACATTGTTCTTGAAGTCGTCCGGGCTGTAGTCGCGCACCAGGGACAGCAGGCCGGCCTGGTGGTCCACCATCAGCAGGGCTACGTCATCCTTGTCGAGTCGATTGTAGGTATAGGACATGGTCGTTCTCCCTTCTTGGTCGTAGGGGACTGCCCGGCGACCATCGCCGGGCAGGGGTGGGGTCATGCGTCGGCTCATGACCCCCTCGGGTTGCCGAACTTCCCGGTCTGGAAGTCGGCAAAGGCTTGGTGGAGCTCGGCCTCGTGATTCATCACGAAGGGCCCCTGACCCGCCACGGGCTCGTTAAGGGGCTCGCCGCTCAGCAGCAGCAGCTTGGCATCGTTATTGGCCTCCAGGTGGAAGGCCTCGCCGCGGCGCTCGAAGGCGACGACGCTCTCGTCGCGGACGATGCGCTCGCCGTTGACCAGCAGCGTGCCCTCGAGCACTACCAGCAGGGTGGTATGGCCCTCGGGGACCTCGAGCCGGGCGTCGCCGCCGGCCACCAGGCGCAGGTCCCAGACATTGATGGGGGTAAAGGTGCGCGCCGGTCCCGCTCGATCAAGATAGCTGCCCGCCACCACCCTGACCTGCCCGGCGTTACCCTCCAGGTCGATACGCGGGATCTCGCCGTCGAGCAGGGTCTGGTAGGCCGGCGGGGCGGACTTGTCCCGGGCCGGCAGGTTGACCCACAGCTGCACCATCTCCAGGATGCCACCGCGCTCGGCGAAGGCCGGGGCGTGGTACTCCTCGTGGACGATGCCGGCACCGGCGGTCATCCACTGGACGTCGCCCTCGCCGATCCGGCCGCCATTCCCCACCGAGTCGCGGTGCTCCAGGGCGCCCTGATAGACCAGGGTCACGGTCTCGAAGCCCCGGTGGGGATGGGGCCCCACGCCACGGACGTGCCGGCTAGGCCCGAAGCGATGGGGGCCGGCATGGTCGAGCAGCAGGAAGGGGCTGAGATGCTCGGCGCCCAGGCGGTCGTAGCCGAACAGGGAGCGCACCGGGAAGCCATCGCCGACCCAATGGCCATGCGGGGCACCGTATACTGCTTGGATCTTCTTCATCTGATGGTTCCTATCAAGGCATGGGAGAGTTGTCTCCCGATGATGGGAAGCCTATTTAAAGAACGGTGATCCCGGTAGATGGCTAATATAAGACTCAGCGTTTCGATAATAGGACAATAGGATGCAGGATCTCAATGACCTCTACTACTTCGTGCAGGTGGTGGATCATGGCGGCTTCGCCCCGGCCGGGCGCGTCCTGGGCATTCCCAAGTCGAAGCTGAGCCGGCGTATCACCCAGCTCGAGGAGCGCCTCGCCACCCGGCTGATCCAGCGCTCCACGCGGCACTTCTCGGTCACCGAGCTGGGGCAGGCCTACTATCGCCACTGCCTGGCCATGCTGGTGGAGGCGGAGGCCGCCGAGGAGCTGATCCAGCGCCATCGCGCCGAGCCCCAGGGGACGGTGCGGCTGAGCTGCTCGCCCAGCGTGCTGCACTACCTGATCACACCCTTGCTGGTGCGTTTCATGGCGCGCTGTCCCAAGGTGGAGGTGCAGGTGGAGGCGACCAGCCGGCGGGTGGACGTGATCAAGGAGGGCTTCGATCTGGCGGTCCGGGTGCGCTTCCCGCCCCTGGAGGACAGCGACCTGACCATGAAGGTGCTGGCGGCGAGTCCCCAGCGGCTGATGGCCGCCCCCGCCCTGTTCGGTGACCGGCCACGGCCGCGCACGCCGGCGGACCTCGTCGAGCTGCCGAGCCTCGACTTCGAGCAGTATGACCATCGCCATTGCTGGGACCTGGTGGGGCCCGACGGCGCCAGCGCGCAGATTCCCCACCGGCCCCGCCTGGTCACCGACAGCGCCGAGACCCTGCATGCCGCCGCCCTGGAAGGGCTCGGCGTGGTCAAGCTGGGGCTATTGGTCGGGGCGCAGGATCTTCAGGCGGGGCGCCTGATCGACGTGCTGCCGGGCTGGGAACCCCGGGGCGGGATCCTGCATGCGGTCTTCCCTTCCCGCCGGGGGCTGTTGCCGGCGGTGCGGGCGCTGCTCGACTTCCTGGACGAGCATATCGCCGAGGAGGATTTCGCCACCCCGGAGGCGTTGATCAATGCGGAAGGCGTTTCCTGAAGGGCAGACGAAAGCCGCCGCCCTGAGGCGGCGGCTGGCAGCGTTGCAGGGAAGGACGGCTTAGCGCAGCGAGAGGGCGCCGGCACCGCTGTCCTCGCCCACCGCCTCGCGGTAGGCCTTGGCTTCCTCGGCCTCGACCTCGGGGGAGAAGCGCACCAGCAGGGCGCAGGAGGCCAGGGCCAGGACCGCCAGGCCCAGGTAGAAGAGCCCCTGCTGGTAGGTGATGGCCTCGGAGCGGAACAGGAAGGCGGCGGCCACCGCCCCCACGTTGCCGCCGGCGCCGACGATGCCGGCCACGGCGCCGACGGCCTTCTTGTTGACGAAGGGCACCACGCCGTAGGTGGCGCCTTCGGCCATCTGCACGAAGAGGCTGAAGACCAGCATGATGCCGATGGCGTAGGAGAGCACGTGCATCTGCGAGAAGAACAGCAGGGCAATGCCCTCGCAGAGCAGGGCGATAAACAGCCAGCGCACCCGGCCCTTGAGGCCGCCCTGGCGGGCGAAGAGATCGGAGAAGACGCCGCCCAGGGTGCGGGCGAAGATATTCATCAGCCCGAACAGCCCGGCGATCATGCCGGCGGTGGCCAGGGTCAGGTCGAAGTGATCGAAGAAGTAGATGGCGGCGATATTGTTGATGGTCAGTTCTACCCCGAAGCAGGCGGCATAGACCAGGAACAGGGCCCAGACGCGGATGTCCCTGGCGGCGGCCAGGAAGCTCCGGCCGGCGCCGTGCTCGCCGTTGGCCTCGGCCAGCTCGCCGCGGGCGCGGAGTTCGTCGAAGTTACCGTCCGGGGCGTCCTGGGTGAAGCGGTAGTAGGCGATGCCGGTGATAAACAGCACCACCCCGGGCACCACCATGGCCAGGCGCCAGCCCAGGGTCTCGCTGACCCCGAGCATCAGCAGGCCGGAGAAGATCAGCGGCATCAGGATCTGGGTGGTGCCGCCGCCCAGGTTGCCCCAGCCCGCCGAGGTGGCATTGGCGGTGCCCACCACATTGGGGGCGAACATCATGGTGGTGTGGTACTGGGTGATGACGAAGGCGGCGCCGATGGCGCCGATGGCCAGTCGGGCCAGCAGGAAGGTCTCGAAGCTGTCGGCCAGGCCGATGCTCATCACCGGGATCGAGCCCAGCACCAGCAGGCCGCTGTAGGCCTTGCGGGGGCCGATCTTGTCGCATAGCACGCCGATCGCCAGGCGCACGATCACGGTGATCAGCACCGAGGCGATGATGGTGTTGCCGATCTGGGTCTGGGTGAGGGCCAGGTCCTCGCGCACCACCGCCATCAGCGGGGCGATGCCGAACCAGCCGAAGAAGCAGAGATGGAAAGCGAACCAGGAGAAGTGGAAGGCGCGCATCTGTGGGGTATTGAAGCTGAACAGGCGGATCCTGTTGGCCTTGTTGCGAAGTTCCATGGCAGTGACCTCGTCGAGTGAGCGGGTTCGAACATCGCGGCATGGCAGGCGGCCGTGGCCACTGCCCTGTCGCACCTTCGTCATTGAAGGGCGGTTCGACGCACTCGTACTCCGCGGAGCCTGGTCTACGCCTACCAGCAAGGTACTCAATCTTTGCAAGCATCTTGCCGGAATTGGTTTTGTGCTTTTAATTCAATTTGTTGTGGAGTTTTCCTGAGGTGGGGGAGCGTTGGAAAGGCGCGGGCATGGCCCAGGTTGGTGCAGGGTGGCTCTGCGCGGCGCACTCGCAGCGCATGGTGCCTGAAACGCACAACGCCCCGCATTAGCGGGGCGTTGTGCCGGGTGACGGCAGAGGATCAGCTATCGCTATCCGAGCGTGCCTCGCGGGGCGTGCTGGCCAGCACGGTGCCGGTCTCGCCGCTTTCCAGGCGCGCCAGCAACAGCTCGGACTCGCGCTGGAAGGCGGCCAGGGCATCGCCTTCCAGGCGTTGGCTCTCCGGCAACTCGACGCGCATGGCATCCACCGGCTGGTTGTTGACGATCACCTCGTAGTGCAGGTGGGGGCCGGTGCTGCGCCCGGTATTGCCGGACAGGGCGATTTGCTCGCCCATGCCGACCCGCTCACCGCGACTGACCTGGGGCTGGGAGAGGTGCAGGTAGCGAGTGCGGTAGCCGTTGTCGTGACGAATCACCACGAAGCGGCCGGCGGCGGGGTGGTTACCCACCTTCTCGACGCGGCCATCCGCCGGGGCAATGACCGGAGTGCCACTGGGCATGGCGAAATCGGTGCCGTGGTGGGGGCTGACCCGGCCGGTCACCGGATGGGTACGACGCAGGTTGAAGCCCGAGCTGAGGCGGTAGCTGCCGTTGAAGGGGTAGCGCTCGAAGGCGGGGTCGAGCCCATGACCATTTGGCGTATAGAAGCGGTCGTCGCTGCTGTTGCGAACCACGGTGAGATCCATCCGCGCGCCCTCGTACTGTACCGCGAGGATCCGTGAATCGAGGGGTTGGCCGTCGATCATGTCGGATTCGACCAGGACCTGAAAGCGATCGCCGCGACGGGTATCGCGGCGAAAGTCGAGCTTCCTGGAGAGCACATTGGTGAGCTGAGCCACCTCCCGGGTGTTCAGGCCGGTGGCCTGGGCCGATCGGGCGAAGCTGCCGCTGACGCTGCCGGCGAAGAGGCGCTGGGTGGCCTCGCTGGCGCGCTCGATATCGGCCACGGCGAAGGTGAGGTCCTCGTCGTCGCGTTCGATCAGGTAGCCGTGGCGAGCATTCTTCATCACCCGCAGGGCCAGCAGTTGGCCCTCTTCATCGAGCATATAGTCGAAGCTGCTGCCGACCCGCCAACGCGCCAGGACGTTCTGATCCGGCAGCGCCTCCAGCAGGTGCAGGGCCTCGCTATAGCCCATGCCCAGGTGGCTCTGGGCCAATACGGCGAAGGTGTCGCCCTGCTGTACGGTGTAGGTCTCCCAGCGCGGCTCGAAGGTCTCCTCGGCCTGGATCTCGTCCTCCAGGTAGATATGTTCGCTGTCGAACAGCGCCAGGGGACCGTCGCCGAAATCATCGTAGGAAGTGGCTGTTTCCCACTCTCCCTGGCGCAGGGCAGTCAGGGTCAGGGCCACCCGCAGTGCCTCGGGATGCAGGCGGGCGGGACCCTCTGCGCTGGCCAGGGGGAGGGTCTCGTAGCGAGGGGCCAGGGCCAGCAGGCGCTCTTGGGCGGGGGTATCGCGGTGCCAGGCGTCGTCGCCGCCTTGGGCATCGGGGAGGGCTACCCCGGCGGCGTCGGCGCTCTCTTCCAGGGAAATCAGTTGGGTGGTCAGGCGAGCGTCATCGCGGGAGTCGATGGCGGTGAAGATCTGCTGTGCGCCCAGCACGGTAACCATGGTGGCAACGGGTAGCAGCAGTAACTTATGCGTGCGGGGCAGCGAATGGAGGATTCGCAACATAGAAAATGGCCGTAAAAATAGTGAAAAAGGGTGCCAAAAAACCCAAGAACCATACCCTATGCTGTGTAGCCTGCCTAGCCTGTATATGCAAACAGAAACCCGGGCCTCCCCCTGGGAGGCCCGGTATCAGGCGGTCCGCTAGCATAAACTAATTGACCTTCGGTGCAACCTCGAAGCGATGACCCCTTGATGACGGTGTCGCTGCCGATGCGCCGGGGGGCTCGCCGAGGCTCGCTTAGCCTTCGATAAAGGTGCCATTGCGGTAGTCGAGCAGTGCCTGCTCCAGTTCCGCCTGGGTGTTCATCACGAAGGGGCCATAGTGGGCGATGGGCTCGCCGTGGGGATGGCCCGCCAGCACCAGTGCCTCGCCTCCCGACTCGCCACCTTCCAGCACCAGGTGCTCTCCGGCTCCCAGGCTGGCCAGCTGTCCGGCGCCGACACGCCGCTCGCCGATCGCGAGTTCCCCGGCGAAGACATACACCAGCAGGGTCGGCGCCTCCACCGCCAGGCTCAGACGGCTCTCCGGGGCGAGTCTGGCGTGGGCCACCGCGCCTCGGCCCGCCAGGGCGTCCAGGGGGCCATCGATGGCTTCGCCATCCTCGGCCTGCCAGTGACCGCCGAGGGCGATCAGTTCGGCGCCACCATGGGTCAGCCGCGGCATCTCATCGCCGCGCACGTCCCGGTAGGTGGCCGGGCTCAGCTTGTCGGCGGCGGCCAGGTTGAGCCACAGCTGGAAGGCGTGCAGCCCCTGGCTGTCGGTGAGCGGCATCTCCGAGTGGATGATGCCGTGCCCGGTATGCATCCACTGGGCATCGCCGGCGGCGATGGTGCTGGAGTGGCCCAGGTGATCCTCGTGGGTCAGGCCGCCATGCAGCACATAGGTCAGGGTCTGGATGCCACGGTGGGGGTGGGGCGGAAAGCCGGCCAGATAATCGTCGGGACGATCCGAGCCCAGCTCATCGAGCATCAGGAAGGGGTCGATGCCGCCACCGAACTCATGGATGCGGCGAATCTTGACCCCGGCGCCGTCCTGGCTGGGCTGGTTGCGGCGTACTTGGGTGATTTGACGAAGCCGTGGGGTAGTCATGTCGTATGCCTCCGTTGAAGTCTCTGACTGGCATATTAGTCTTATTTTTTCGAAAATTAAGCGCATATATTCGCAGTTAATATTCGAGGAAATCGAAATGTCTCGTGTCACCCTGGCCCAATGGCAGACCCTCGCCGCGGTGGTGGATCACGGCGGCTTCGCCCGTGCCGCCGAGGCCATCCACAAGAGCCCCTCGACCCTCAACCATGCGGTGCACAAGCTGGAGGAGCAGCTCGGCGTCAAGGTGCTGGAGCCGGTGGGGCGCCAGGTGCGCCTCACCGAGGCCGGTGAGATGCTGCTGCGTCGCGCCCGACAGTTGCTGGAGAGCGCCGAGTCCCTGGAGGACGTGGCGGGACGCCTGGCCGAAGGGCTGGAGGCGGAGGTGGTGCTGGCGGTGGATCAGTTGTTTCCCCCGGATGCCCTGGCCCGAGCCTTGGAGGCCTTCTCCAGCGCTTACCCCCATGTGCGGGTGCAGCTCCACGAGACGGTGCTCAATGGCGGCATCGAGATGCTCTACGACGGCCGCGCCGACCTGGTGGTCACGGGCCTGGCCGCCCAGGGCTTCCTGGGGGAGCCCCTGGTGACGGTGCGCTTTATCGCCGTGGCTCACCCCGAGCATCCGCTGCATCACCTGGGGCGCGAGCTGGACCTGCGCGACCTGGTGCAGCATCGCCAACTGGTGGTGCGCGACTCGGCGCTGCGCCAGTCGATGGATTCCGGCTGGCTCAAGGCCGAGCAGCGCTGGACGGTGAGCCACCTGGATACTTCCATCGGCATGCTGGAGCGGGGCCTGGGCTTCGCCTGGTTACCGGAAACGCGCATCCAGGCGGCCCTGGAAAACGGACGCCTGCGCCCCTTGCCGCTGACCGCCGGCGGCATTCGTCAGGTGCCCATGCAATTGATCTACCGGGACCGGGATCGGGCCGGGCCGGCTACCCGGGCCATGGGGGCGAATCTGGCGGAAGCGGTGAGGCTTTGCGACATTGATTCGATTTAATCGAAAGTAATTCCGGAAATTATGGGCTTGATGATCGATTTTATCGGAATATCCTGGAGAAAACGGCAGCTAACCCTAGGAGAGTGACATGGGCCTTTTGATCGACGGCAAGTGGAGCGACCAGTGGTACGACACCAAGACACACGGCGGCGAGTTCGTGCGCGAATCCGCCCAGTTGCGTGACTGGGTGACCCGCGATGGCCGCCCCGGCCCCGATGGCCAGGCGGCACTGCCCGCGGCGGCGGAGCGTTTCCATCTCTATGTGTCCCTGGCCTGCCCCTGGGCCCACCGCACCCTGATCATGCGCAAGCTCAAGGGGCTCGATACGCTGATCGGCACCTCCCATGTCAGCCCGCTGATGCTCGATCAGGGCTGGACCTACAAGGAAGACGAGGGCTCCAGTGGCGATCCCGTCAATGGCGTCGCCTACCATCGCGAGCTCTATACCCTGACCGACTCCCACTACACCGGGCGGGTCACGGTGCCGGTGCTGTGGGACAAGCAGGAGCGGCGCATCGTCAACAACGAGTCGGCGGACCTGCTGCGCATCTTCAACGACGCCTTCGATATGCTGACCGGCAACGACCTGGACCTCTACCCGGCGGACCTGCGCGAGATCATCGACGCCATCAATAACGATGTCTACGAGCATATCAACAACGGCGTCTACAAGACCGGCTTCGCCACCGACCAGGCGGTCTACGAGAAGCATGTGACGGCGCTCTTCGCGGCCCTGGACCGGGTTGAGGCGCGCCTGGCCGAGCATCGCTATCTGGCGGGGGAGTGGCTGACCGAGGCGGATATTCGCCTGTTCACCACCCTGGTGCGCTTCGATGCGGTCTATCACGGCCACTTCAAGTGCAACCTGAAGCGCATCGAGGACTATCCGAATCTCGCCAACTATGTGCGCGAGCTCTATCAGTGGCCGGGGATCAGGGAAACGGTGAGCCTCGACCATATCAAGCGCCACTATTACTACAGCCACGACACCATCAATCCTACCCGTATCGTGCCCAAGGGGCCCGAGCTGGACTTCGAGCGGCCCCATGACCGGGAGCGCCTGCCGGGCCGCGGCATTCGCCGCAAGGGGTAAGGGCCTTACCCTTTCCTGGCCAGCCAGCGGTCCAGGGCATTGGCGAATTCGCGGCGGTCACCGTCCGAGTAGCCCTTGGGGCCGCCGGTATGCTCGCCGCTGGCGCATAGCGTTTCCATGCAGGGCTTGTATCAGGCGCATCTGCACCCCGGGGGCAGATAGGGCTTATGCCCCTTTCCTGGCCAGCCAGCGATCCAGGGCATTGGCGAATTCGCGGCGGTCGCCGTCGCTATAGCCTTTCGGCCCGCCGGTATGCTCGCCGCTGGCTCTTAACGTCTCCATAAAATCCCGCATCTGCACCCGGGCGCGAATATTGTCCTTGTTCAGGGACTCGCCGCGGGTGGTCATCACCTTGGCGCCGCGCTCCAGGGCCTCCAGGGCCAGGGGCAGGTCGGAGGTGATCAGCAGGTCGCCGGGTTGGATGCGCTCGACGATCTCGTTGTCGGCGGCGTCGAAGCCGCTGGCCACGCTCAGCGATTTCACCCACTTCGACGGCGGCAGGGGAATGCTGTGGTTGGCCACGAACCAGGTGGGGGTGGCGGTGCGCTCGGCGGCACGTACGATGATATCGCGCACCACCCGGGGGCAGGCGTCGGCATCCACCCAGAGCTGGGCCGCCGATAAGGGCTGGGACATAAGGGCTCCATGAAGTCAGGCGGGATCGCGATAAGGCTGGCATCGCCGGGGGGTCGATGGTAGCATGCGCCCTCCTCGCATGTGTTGACCCCACCATCGTATTGGATCGTTCTTGTCGCCGCGTGTCGCCATGACCGCTCCGAGACAAGGCTTTGCAGGACGCCCGGCAAACGGCCGGCGTCGCTTTTGGAGATGGAGCGCCCTCGCCCCCGGCGAAGCGCATCAAGGTCGCCACAGCGGTTCGCCCGGGAGAGAGCGCGACGCTGCGCCTCCCACGAACCGAATGCCAGGTGCGACCGGCGTCTCAACCCCCGTTGTCGATGTGGCCACGAGCCGCATGCTCCCGTACGTGTTGGGGGTAGAGACGCCACCATGTTTCGTTGCCGGCCCGGCCGGCCTATCAAGGTGTGATTAATGACCTCGACTTCCGTCGTTTCCTCCAGCTTTGCCGAGCTGGAACTGCTCCCCGCTGTCCTTTCCGCCATCGAGAGCCAGGGCTATACCGAGCCTTCGCCGATCCAGGCCCAGACCATTCCCGCCCTGCTGGAAGGCCGTGACCTGCTGGGTCAGGCCCAGACCGGTACCGGCAAGACCGCCGCCTTCGCCCTGCCGCTGCTGTCGCGCCTCGAGCTGACCCGCCGCGAGCCCCAGGTACTGGTGCTGGCGCCGACCCGCGAGCTGGCCCAGCAGGTGGCCGTCTCCTTCAGCAAGTACGGCCAGAACCTCCAGGGCCTGGAAGTGGCTACCCTGTGCGGCGGCCAGGAATATCGCGAGCAGTTGGGGGCCCTCAAGCGTGGCGCCCAGGTCGTCGTCGGCACCCCCGGCCGAGTGATCGATCACCTGGATCGCGGCAGCCTCAAACTCGACGGTCTCTCCGCCTTGGTGCTGGACGAAGCCGACGAGATGCTGCGCATGGGCTTTATCGATGACGTCAAGCGCGTCGTCGCCGACACCCCCAAGAACGCCCAGCGGGTGTTCTTCTCCGCCACCCTGCCGGCGGAGATCGAGCGCATCGTCGACCGTTACCTGGTGGACCCGGTGAAGGTGGCCATCGAGTCACGCACCACCACCGGCGAGAACATCGAGCAGCGCCTGGTGCGCGTCGAGGGTGCCGCCAAGCTGGAGGCGCTGTCGCGCATCCTCGAGGTCGAGCCGGTGGACGCCGCCATCGTCTTCGTGCGCACCCGGGCCGCCTGTACCACCCTGGTGGAGCAGCTCACCGCCCGCGGCGTCAACGCCGCCGGCCTCTCCGGTGACCTGGACCAGAGCCTGCGCGAGCGCACCATCACCCGCCTCAAGCGCAGCAAGGTGGACGTGCTGATCGCCACCGACGTGGCCGCCCGCGGCCTCGACGTGCCGCGCATCACCCACGTGGTCAACTACGACCTGCCCCAGGACAGCGAGGCCTATACCCACCGTATCGGCCGTACCGGCCGCGCCGGTCGCAGCGGCGTGGCGATCACCTTCGCCGGCTTCCGCGAGACCCGCAAGGTGCGCTGGCTGGAGCAGGCCACCGGCCAGCAGATGAGCGAGATGCCGCTGCCCGACGAGGCCGCCATTCGCGCCCATCGCGACCAGGTCTTCCAGCTGCGCGTGCGCGATGCCCTGGTGCAGGGGGCCGACGAACAGCGCGCCCTGGTGGAGGCCCTGGTGGCCGACGGCCAGGACCCGGTGGAGCTGGCCTGCGTACTGGCCGCCCTGGCCCGCGCCGACGAGGCGCCCATCGGTCGCCTGCCGGCGCCCCGCGAGCGCAACGAGCGTGCCCCCCGTGAGCGTGGCGAGCGCGGCGCGCCCCGCGATCGCGCCCCCCGTGAGGGCATGACCCGCTACCGGGTCTCCGTGGGCCACAAGGACGGCGTCAAGCCGGGTCAACTGGTCGGCGCCCTGGCCAACGAGGGGGGCATCGAAGGCAAGCGCATCGGTCGTATCGATATCCGCAACGCCTTCTCGGTGGTGGAGCTGCCCAACTCCCTGCCGCCGAGCATCCTGGCCAAGATGGCCCGTGCCCGGGTCGCCGGCCGCGAGCTGGAGATCCGCGAGGACGGTGGCGCCCCCGAGCGGGCCCCGCGTCGTCGTCAGGATGGCGATGCGCCGATTCGCCGCCGCCATAGCGCCTAACGCCTGAACTGGCGTCCCCGCCGTCGGGCGGGTCGTAACCACGCAGGCCGGGGACGTTCCCCGGCCTGCGTTTTTTTGGTCACCAGCGAGACTGGTGGAACCGCTTATCAAGGAGATATGCCATGTGGCAGGGACTCTCGAGACGCGCCCGTGGCTACCTGATCACCGGGGCCGGGGTACTGCTGCTCTCCCCGGACGCCCTCTTCGTCAAGGCCACCCAGGTGGAGGTGGAGGTCTTTATGTTCTGGCGGGCGCTGCTGCTGGGACTGGTGCTGGGCGCGGTGGCCCTGGCCCGCTATGGTCGCGGGCTGCCCGGGGCCGTGCGCGCCTGCGGCCCGGCGGCCCTGTGGTGCCCGCTGGCCTTCGCCGGCAGTGCCTGGGGGTTCGTGGCGGCGGTGCGCCTGACCGCCGCCGGCAACGTGCTGGTGATCCAGAACCTGGCGCCGCTGGTGGCGGGGCTGCTGGGGCTGTTGCTGTTTGGTCAGCGCCTGAGGGCCCAGACCTGGGCGGTGATCCTGCTCTGCGTGCTGGGGGCGGGACTGATGGCCGCCGGTGAGGTGGGGCAGGGCTCGCCCCTGGGGTTGGTGGTGGCCCTGGCGATTCCGTTGTCGATCGCCGTCAATATGACCGTGGCCAGCGCCCAGCGCGGCGTGGATACCACCGTGATCCTGCCCCTGGGCTGCCTGGTGATGCTGCTGCCGGCCCTGGCCCTGGGCGGCATGCAGCTGCCGCCCCTGGCGGACCTGCTGCCGCTGCTGCTGATGGGCTTGGTATTCCTGCCGGCGGCCTACTACCTGATCCAGACCGGGCCCCGCTACCTGCCCGGGGCCGAGGCCAGCCTGGTGATGCTGCTGGAGACCCTGGTGGGCACCCTGCTGGTGTGGGCCTGGGTCGGCGAGGTGCCGCCGGCGCTGGCCTTCGTCGGTGGCGGCCTGATCCTCGCCGCCCTGCTGGGCAGCGGCCTGCTGGACCTGCTGCGGCAGCGCCGCAAGGTGGCCGAGGGCGCCCCGGACCCGCAGCAGGCCCTCGCCGAGGCCGCCGAGCGGGAGGCCGGGAACGACTCGCCGGGGCTAGCCGAGCAGCCGGGCCAGTTACAAGAGACGCGCGAAACGCGTTAACAGCGAGCCCGCCTCCGGCGTGGCGGTCACTGCCTCGAGCAATGCCTGCGGGTCCTGGCCCTGGTCGCGCAGGGCGGCCACCTGGCGGACCAGGTAGGCTCGCATCACCGCCGGGGTGAACTCCGGGTGGAACTGCAGGCTCCACTGGCGGGGCCCGTAACGTAGCGCCTGATGGGCATCGTGGGCATTGCGGGCCAGCACCATGGCATCCCTGGGCGCCTCGAGCACCGACTGGGCATGGGTCAACTGGGCCGGGAAGCGCTCGGGGAGGGCGCCGAGCAGGGCATCCTCGCGACCGGCCCGGGTCAGCGTCACCGCCCGGGTGCCGGACTCGCGCCCCGCCGGATGGTAATCGCTGACCCCGCCGAAGGCCGCGGCCATCAACTGGTGGCCGTAGCAGACCCCGAGCATCGCCAGGTCCCGCGCTCGGGCCTCCCGCAGCCAGGGCTTGAGCGCCTCGCTCCAGGGCTCGGCATCGCTGACCATGGCATGGGAGCCGGTGAGATAGAGGCCATCGACCTCGTCCAGGTCGGGTAACGACTCATGGCGGGCGTCGAACACCTCGGCCGAGAAGCCCTCCCGGGCCAGGGCCTGCCGGAACAGCGCCTCGAAGTCGCCATGGGCCTCCACCACCTCGGGGAAGGCCTCGCCGGTCTTGACGATCAGTAGTCGCGGCATGGAAGCCACCTCCTCAGGCCGTGGTCAGGTGCTGGCCCAGCGCCGCCATAAAGCGGCTGGCCGTCTCCAGCTCGGCGACCTCGATATACTCGTCCGGCTGGTGGGCCTGGGCGATGCTGCCGGGGCCGCAGATCAGCGTGGGCAGGCCCCGGCGCTGGAACTGGCCCGCCTCGGTGGCGTAGGCCACGGCCCCGGCGGGGCGCTCGCCCAGCAGCGCCTGGCAGAGTTCGAGCACCTCGGCGTTATTGTCGTCGGCCAGCGCCGGCACCGTCTCGTTGAGGGCCTCGGTGACGATGGCGGCCTGGGGCGTCCGCTGGCGCATCTCGGCCTCGAGCTCGGCGGCCCGGGCCTCGACCCGGCCCAGCAGCTCGTCGAAGCGATCCGACGGCAGGTGGCGAATCTCCCACTCGAAGACGCACTCCCGGGCCATGATATTGATCGCCGTGCCGCCGGCGATCTTGCCTACGTGCAGGCTCGAGTGGACCACGTTGAAGGCCTCGTCGACGCGCCCCTCGGCCTTGAGCTCCGCCATCACCTCCTCGATATAGGTGACCAGCCGCGCCGCCACATGGATCGCCGAGACCCCCTGGTCGACCTGGCTGGAGTGGCTGGCGCGGCCGGTGACGGTGGTGCGCAGGTTGGTGGCGCCCTTGTGGGCCACCACCGGCTGCATCAGGGTCGGCTCGCCGACGATCACCGCCGCGGGGCGCGGATGCTCGGCCATGAGTGTCTCGATCATGCGCGGGGCGCCGATGCAGCCCACCTCCTCGTCGTAGGAGAGGGCCAGGTAGATGGGCACCGGCAGGTCCTGCTGCACCCACTCGGGCACCTGGGCCAGGGCACAGGCGATAAAGCCCTTCATGTCACAGGTGCCGCGGCCGTAGAGGCGGCCGTCGCCCTTGTCGGTGAGGGTGAAGGGGTCGCTGGACCAGGGCTGGCCGTCCACCGGCACCACGTCGGTATGCCCGGAGAGCACGACGCCCCCGGCGACCTCGGGCCCGATGCGCGCCAGGAGGTTGGCCTTGCGCCCATCGTCGCTCTCGATGCGCTGGTGGGGCACGCCATGGTCGTCGAGATAGGCCTCGACCCAGCGGATCAGCTCCAGGTTGGAATCCCGGGACACGGTGGCGAAACCCACCAGGGTCTCGAGCAGTTGGCTGGCGGTCATGATCTGACTCCTGTCGATGATGGGAGCAGCCTACCACGGCCGCCCCGCCGCCGGCAGCGGGGCCAGGGCATGAGAGCGATGACGGCGCGCACGGTATGATCCTGGCCACTAAGGCGGTTTACTGACAGGCTACGGAGCGAGGACGAGCGGAGCGGGTAGTTTGAGTTGCCCGATAGTGCAGGGATCAGGAACTCCTCTATGATATCGACAACCGGCCGCGAGGGTGGCGGTAGCAACTTCGGCTTCCTTTCCGGCCACGATCCGGTATTTCTCGAGCTTGCCACCAGCGCCGAGCGCGCCTTCAGCCATCCCGGCACGTCGGCTTGCTCGACCACCACCTCGACGAGGTGCTCGAGGCCCTGAACGACGCCCACTGGGAGGCGAGCTGAGCCCGGCGCTGCCTGCAGCGCGACTGGCGCCGCAGGCGCCCGAACAGGAGCGCGCCATCGACCTATCGCCACGACATGTTTAAAAAGCGCGATTTTTTCGACACGTCTCCGGCTGGTGAAGGCGGCGAAACTAAAATAGCGCTGCTGCTTATTTTAATTTCAGCCATAAATTAAAATAATCAGCAGCGCTATTTTAACCCAGCCCCAGCAGCGAACCACAGGTGGAACCCATGGAACGCGGACTCACAGGCCACTACGTAGACAGCATCGCCGGCGGAGTGCGTTGCCAGGCGTTTCTCCCCGATCCGCTACCGCCACAGCCACCGTTGGTGCTGGACGGCAAGCTGCAACGGCGTATCAACCAGGCCATGCTGGCACTCGGGCGTCTCGACGCCATCAGTACCCTGCTGCCCGAGGCCTCGCTCTTCCTCTACAGCTATGTGCGCAAGGAAGCGGTCATGTCGTCGCAGATCGAGGGTACCCAGTCCTCGCTCAGCGACCTGATGCTCTACGAGATGGAAGGCATGCCTGGTGTGCCCATGGATGATGTTCAGGAGGTCTCCTGCTATGTGAATGCCCTGACGCTGGGTGTGCAGCGCATTCGTGAGGGCTTTCCCATCAGCCATCGGCTGGTGATGGAGATGCACACGGCGCTGATGACCTCCGGGCGTGGCATCCACCGTGGGCCGGGGGAGTTTCGCGGCAATCAGGTGTGGCTGGGTGGGCACCGTCCCGACGAGGCGGTCTTCGTGCCGCCACCGCCCCACCACCTGGCGAAGTGCTGGTCAGCGCTGGAGCGCTTCATCAATGATATGCCCGAGGCCACCGACCCGCTGATCAAGGCCGCCCTGATCCATGTGCAGTTCGAGACCATTCACCCCTTCATGGATGGCAACGGGCGCCTGGGCCGCCTGTTGATTCCGCTGATCCTGGTCGAAGCCGGCATCCTCAATGAACCCTTGCTCTACCTCTCGGTGTTCTTCAAGAAGCATCGCCAGGTCTACTACGAGCGGTTGCAGCAGGTGCGGGTGACCGGTGACTGGGAGGGTTGGCTGCTGTTCTTCGTGGATGCCGTGGCCGACACCGCGACCCAGGCGGTGGCCACCGCCCAGCAGCTCAACCGACTACGTGAGCAGGACAAGGCTCGTCTGGCCGAGCTTGGCCGTCAGGCGGGCTCGGCGGGGCTGCTACTCGATGCGCTCTTCCAGCAGCCCATCGCTAATATTAGCCATCTCTGCCAGCGTACGGGGCTGACCCCGGCCACGGTCGGCAAGCTGTTGATGGCCATGGAGGACGAGCTTGGCCTCGTCCATGAGCTCACCGGGCAGAAGCGCAACCGGATCTACGCCTACCGGGCCTATATCGACATCCTCAATCAGGACCCCCTATGACCCTGGCAAGATGCCCTCCTTGCCAGCGCCGGCCACTTGCTGCTGTGGAGATACCATGAAGCCCTTTTCCATTCTTCTGATTAAAGTGCTGGGCCTTTATCTCTTTCTGAAGACGTTATTCTCGGTGCTTCCGGTGCTGTTTGGGCCGAGTGCTCAAGAGTTCTGGTCTGCCGAGTGGCTGCCCATGCTTGTCGCCACGGCCGCCGTGCCGATGCTGGGCGGCGTCTTGCTATGGTGCTTCGCTGGGCGCTTGGCCGGCAGGCTTCATGGTGATGCCGAGGCCGGGATTGATGTCAGGGATGAGGAGCTGGTGCGCGCCGGCAGCTTCCTGATCGGCGTGTATCTGCTGGTCAGGCATGCGGGCATGCTGGTGGGAGGCTATGCCTCGATGGGCGCTATTGCCTATGAGTCCTTGATCGTGGTGGTGGCGAGTCTCGGCATGATCCTGGGGACGGGTTTCCTCGGGGTGTTATATCTCAAGGTGAAATATTTCGGCGTCGATAGGTAGGCCTGCCAACGAGGCCGCGCCGGTCGCTACAGCAGCTCCCGGGTCGCCTCCATTACCCGCCCGTCCACGCCGCGCTGGACCTTGTCCTCGATCTCCGCGAGCAGCGACTCCACCTTCTGGACGCTGGTGGCCGTGGCCACGAAGGTCCATTCGCTGGCCTCCAGGCGGTCGAGCTCGCCGCTCTCGCAGACCGCCACCGCCGGCTGGCGCCCGAAGCGTTCATGCAGGCCACCCATGCGCTGGCGCTTCTCCTTGAGAGAGCGACAGCCGGGCAGCGAGAGTCGCAGGGTCAGGATGCCGATATGCATGATGTCGTCTCCGTGGCCTTAGAATCCTGTTCCTTAGACACTGACCAGCCTGGCGCGGCTGGTGCCGTTGCCCAGCGGCTCTACCTGGATCTGCACCGGGATGCGTTCGTGCATCTCCTGCACATGGGAGATCACCCCGACCCGGCGACCCAGGGCCTGGAGGCCGTCCAGGGCCTCCATGGCCAGGGCCAGGGACTGGGGGTCGAGGCTGCCGAAGCCCTCGTCGATAAACAGCGACTCGATCGTAAGCTCCCCGGAGGCCATGGAGGCCAGCCCGAGGGCCAGGGCGAGGGAGACCAGGAAGGTCTCGCCGCCGGAGAGGGAGTGCACCGAACGGGTCTCGTCGCCCATATCATGGTCCACCACCAGCAGGCCCAGCTCGCTGCCGCCGCGAGTCAGGCGATAGCGGCGGCTCAGGCTGCCCAGGTGGGCATTGGCGTGCTCCAGTAGCTGCTCCAGGTTGTAGGCCTGGGCGATGCGCCGGAAGGTCTTGCCGTCGGCGGAGCCGATCAGCTCGCTGATCTGGCCCCAGCGGCGATACTCGGCTCGGGCCGTCTCCAGCGCCGCCTGGCCCTCTTGCTGTCGGGCGCATTTGCGATCGTCGTCGTTGAGGGCATAGACGGCGGCGTCGCGGGCCTGCTGGGCCGACTCCAGCTTCGGTGCCAGCTCGGCCTGGGCCTCGCTTGACGCTTCCCCTTGCCGGGCCAGCTCGGCGTCCATGGCCCCGGCCAGCAGGGCCTCGTCCCCGGCCTCCGGGGCCAGTTCGCTGTCCATGGCCGCGGCCAGCAGGGCCTTCTCCTCCTCGTCCTCCGGGGCCAGTTCTCTGTCCATGGCCGCGGCCAGCAGGGCCTTCTCCTCCTCGTCCTCCGGGGCCAGTTCTCGGCGATGGGCCAGCAGCTGCTGGCGGCGCTCGGCCAGGGTGGCGGCGGCCTGCTGGCGGCTACGCTCGGCGTCGTCCAGCGCCGCTTCCTGGGCCCTGGCCTCGCCCTCGGGCTGGGCCAGCAGGCGGGCCAGGGTGGCGTCGTCCAGCTCGGGGTGCCGCCGTCGCCAGGCGTCCAGCTCGCGACTCAGGCTCTCCAGCTCCTGGCGTAGCTGGGCCAGCCGCTCGGCCTCGAAGCCGTCCTGCTGAAGGAGGCGCTGGTGTTCCTGCTCGGCGGCGTGGTGATGGGCGAGGGCGCTGTCCCGCGCCTGGCGGGCGCTTTCCTGGCGCTCGTCGAGCCGCTGCTGCCAGGCCTCCGGGCTGGCCTGCTCACCCAGCAGCGCCTTGAGCGTATGGTTCAGGGCATCGCGCTCGTCACGCAGGGGAGGAAGCCGTGCCTCCAGCTCGGCCAGTTCTCTGTCGGCCGCCGATTTCTCGGTCGCCAGGCGAGTCAGCGCCAGTTCGCCCTGGCGCAGGGACTCCTCCAATGGGGCCAGCTCGGCTTCGGCGCGGGTCAGCTCGTCCAGCGTCTGGCGCGACCGCTGACGCCGGGCCTCGCTCTCGTCGCGCTGCGTCCGCAACCAGGCATCGCGTTCGGCGTCATCCACGGCGGCGAACTCGCCATATAGCGGCTCTGCCTCCAGGGCGGTGCGGGCGGCGCTCAGCTGGCGCTCGTCCTCCTCGAGCTCCTGGTGGTGCCGCTTGATGGCGGCATCCACGACACGGTATTCGCCGATCAGGTCGTCACGCTGTTGCTGGGCCGCGTCACGGGCTTCCCGGGCCGCGTCGAGCTGGCGCGCCTCTTCGGCTTCCTGGGCGGCGAGCTGGGTGGCCTCGAGACTGGCGGGAGGCTGTTGCCGGTAAGGGTGCTCGAGACCCCCGCAGACGGGGCAGGGCTCGCTTTCCCGGAGGTTCTCACGTAGCCGCGTCACGCTCTCGCTGCGTACCGCGCGGCTGCGCTCGATCACGGCGGTCACGCTATCGAGGTGGCCCTGGGCCTTGTCGAGTCGCTGTCGGGCCGCCTGGCCGTCGGCCAGCAGCCGCCGATGGCGCGATTGCGCCTCCTCCAGGCGCCGGGTCAGCTGGCGTTGGGCCTCGGCGGTGCGTTGGAACCCTTGCCAATGGTTGGCCAACTCGCCCAGCGCCAGATGGCGACGGGCGGCGCCGTCGTGGGCCCGGTGGGCGGCCTGGCGAGCGTCTTCCAGGCGCGGGTGGGTGCCCATCAGCCGTTGCATGGCGGCCTGCCAGTCGTCCCGCTGCCGCTGGCGAGTCTGCTGGGCCGCCGCGGTGCGACGGTGTGCCTCGTTCAGTTGCTTGGCGTGCTCGAGTCTCTGGCGTTGCGTCGCCTCGAGGTCGGCAAGCTGCTTCTCCAGGCTGGCCAGTTGCTGGGCTCGCTCACGGGCCTGGCGCAGGGCGGGTTCGGCCCGTTGGCGCGCGTCGCTGGCGTGGCTGAGGGCCTGCTCGGCTTGGGCGAGTGCCTCGGCGGCGCCCTGCTGCTTGGCCTGGGCGCCGTCCAGGGCCTGGCGGGTCTCGGCGTGACTGGCTTCGAGGGTGTCGATCTCTTCGGGCAGGGCGGCCTGGCGCGCCAGGGCATGGCGTTGCGGGGCGATCAGGCGTCGCCATTCCCGCTCGGCGCGTGCCTCGCCCAGCGCCTGCCAGCGGGCCTCGGCCTCTTGCTGCCGCGCCAGGCCCTGCCGGTAGGCGTCACCCAGGCGTCGGTCCGTGGCGTGCCACTGCCGGCGCCGCTCCAGCTCGGTGGCCTCCCGGTTGAGCTCGGCGAGGCGGGCCTCGGCCGCCTCGGCCTCGCTCTCCAGGGTGGCCCGGGCCTCTGCCTCGGCGGGCAGCTCATCGGCGAGCCGGGTCTCCAGCTCGGCCACGCCCTTCCTGGCCTCGCTGGCGCGGCGGTAGGCGGCGATCGAGATCCGCGAATACTCGGCGGTGCCGGTCAGGCGCTCCAGCAGGTCGCTGCGCTCGTTGTCGTCGGCCTTGAGGAAGGCGGCAAACTCGCTCTGGGCCAGCAGCACGGCGCGGGTGAACTGGTCGAAGGTCAGCCCCAGGCGCTGGGGCAGCAGCTCGGCGAACTCGCGCTTCTGGGTGGTCAGCAGGCGGTCGTCGTCCAGGTCGTGCAGCGACTGCTCCACCGCCTGCAGGCGCCCCCCGGCCTTCTCCCGGGCGCGGCGCACCGCCCAACGGGCCCGGTAGCGGCGGCCGTCGCGGCCCAGGAAGTCCACCTCGGCATGGCCGCTGGCGCAGCCCCGGCGCAGCAGGGTGCGGGGGTCGGCGGTGCCGATCGTTTCGCCCTCCACGTCGGGCAGCGGCGCCTCGCGGCCGGGGGCCTGGCGCAGCCGTGGGGTATTGCCGTAGAGCGCCAGGCAGAGGGCATCGAGGAGGGTGCTCTTGCCGGCGCCGGTGGGGCCGGTAATCGCGAAGAGGCCGGCGTCGCGCAGCGGCGAGTCGGTGAAGTCGAGCTCCAGGGGGCCGGGCAGGGAGGCGAGGTTCTGCAGGCGCAGGGCGAGAATTCTCATGGGCGGCCCTCCAGGAGGGGCTCTCTCAAGTTCCCGGCGCCGGTGGGGCCGGTAATCGCGAAGAGGCCGGCGTCGCGCAGCGGCGAATCGGTGAAGTCGAGGGTCAGGGGGCCGGGCAGGGAGGCGAGGTTCTGCAGGCGCAGGGCGAGGATTCTCATGGGCGGCCCTCCAGGAGGGGCTCTCTCAAGTTCCCGGCGCCGGTGGGGCCGGTAATCGCGAAGAGGCCGGCGTCGCGCAGTGGCGAATCGGTGAAGTCGAGTTCCAGGGGGCCGGGCAGGGAGGCGAGGTTCTGCAGGCGCAGGGCGAGGATTCTCATGGGCGACCCTCCAGGAGGGGCTCTCTCAAGTTCCCGGCGCCGGTGGGGCCGGTAATCGCGAAGAGGCCGGCGTCGCGCAGCGGCGAGTCGGTGAAGTCGAGGGTCAGGGGGCCGGGCAGGGAGGCGAGGTTCTGCAGGCGCAGGGCGAGGATTCTCATGACGGCTCCTCCCCGTCGAGGACGTCCTGGAGCAGGCGGTCGAAGTCGGCCATCACCGCCTCGTCCGGGGGCGCGTCCCAGTGGCGCGCCCAGGTATGCTGGAAGAGCTTGCGCGGGCCCAGGGAGGCCAGGTCGACCCGGGCCGCAGCGGGTCTGTCGCCGCCCTGGGGCAGGCGCCGTTCCAGGCGCAGCAGGCGCAGTGCCTTGCCTTCCAGGGCGGCGTCGATGCGGGCGCGCAGGTCGGGGACCGGTGCCTCCAGTTCCACCCGCACCTCCAGCCAGGGCCACTGCTCTCGGGGCAGGGCCGGGTCCTGGGACAGGGTCTCCAGCTCGGCCAGCACCGCCTCGAGGGGGGCGGGGCCGACTCGATGCATGGCCACCGGGCGGGGAATGGGCAGGATCTCCACGCCGGCCAGCGCGGCACCGGTCAGGGTCACCTCTACTACCTGGTGGGGATAGCCCACCTCGCTGAAATCCAGGGGCAAGGGGCTGCCACTATAGCGGATGCGCTCCTCGCTCACCCGCTGGGGGCGGTGCAGATGGCCGAGGGCCACATAGGCGATCTCGGCGGGAAAGAGGGCGGCGGAGAGCGACTCCTCGCCGCCGATCACGATGGGGCGCTCGCTGGCCTCGGAGACGGCGGCGCCGTGGAGATGGGCATGGCTCATGGCCACCAGGGCCTGGTCGGGGTGGCGGCGGGCCTGGGCGGCCTCGATCAGCTGGCGATGCACCCGCTCGATACCGGCCACGTAGTCGTTGCCTCCTTCCGCGGCGGGATCCGCCGCCAGGCCGTTGCCGGTGACCTCGGCGGGGCGCAGGAAGGGCAGCGCCAGGCACCAGGCCCGGGTCTCGCCCGCGGCATCGGTCAGCGGCACCAGCAGGCGCTCGGCATCCAGACGGCCGTCGTCGAGCCAGCGCACCCGGCCCAGGGCATGGGTGCGCAATCGCTTCATCAGCGGTGCCGGCAGCTCGATACGGTTGCCGCTGTCGTGATTGCCGGCGATCAGCACCATATCCAGGCTCGGCAGCCGCTCATGGGCGCCGACGATAAAGTCATACAGCAGCTCCTGGGCGCGCAGCGAGGGATTGACCACGTCGAAGATATCGCCGGCCACCAGCAGGGCATCGGCCTGGCGTTCCACCAGGGTATCGAGCAGCCAGGTGAGGAAGGCGTGGTGCTCCGCATGGCGCTCCTGGCCATGGAAGGTCTGGCCGAGATGCCAGTCCGAGGTGTGAATCAGCTTCACGGCGAGGGTCCTTGTTCTACCTGGGCGCCGGTGCATTTACCGTCGCGCCGTCCATCCGGGCGGGTCCCTTTGTCGCTGACCCGAGGCGGTCATCTTGCCATGCCAGGCTATGGCTGTCGTCGCCGGCTCCAGGCCCGATTCAAGGCGCTGATTCAGGCCGTTGATGAAGGCGACTTGCGGGGGCCGCGGGACTGGGGTTGACTGAGATAGACCAAGGTCGAAAAAGTGCAGCGACGCTGACCCCGATTCAACGATAGACTTGACACGGAAAGTTTTATGGAAAATATTTCCATATAAAGCTAAGGCTCCCGAAGAGAGCCGCTGGCAGGAGCGACGCCTCTGCCGACCACGACACCACCATGATGCGCAGCCTACTGCGCGAGGAGGCCTCGATGCTGACCAACCCACTGACCAGCAAGCGTCCGGAATCACTCGGCGTTCATCAGGGTCGCCTGGCGGCCTGTCCCAGTATCCGTAACAGCGTCTGCAGCCAGGCCGAGGACGAGGCCCATTATATCGCCCCCCTGGAGCCCGGCGACCGTTGCCCCGCCGAGATGATGCGCCGCCTCAAGACCGCGCTGATGGGCTGCGAAGAGGCGGAGGTGATCACCGCCAGTGACTCCTACCTGCACGCCGAGTGCCACTCGGCCCTGGGCTTCGTCGATGACCTGGAGCTGCTGTGGAGCGAGGAAGAGGGCGTCTGCCATGTGCGCAGCGCCTCGCGGCTGGGCATCACCGACCTGGGCAAGAACCGCGCCCGGGTGGAGAAGCTGCGCATGCTGCTGGAAGGCTGGGGCTTCTGCGATTGAGCTGATCCATGGAGAGGGCGCCGCTGCATGATTGGGCGCTGACCCCTGGGCAGGCCATCGCCCTGCAGCGCCAACTGGCGACGCGGGTCGAGCGCCGCGACCGCCTGGACCCGGTGAGCCATATCGCCGGGGTCGATATCGGCTTCGAAGCGCAGGGCACCATCACCCGGGCCGCGGTGGTGGTATTGGCCTGGTCGCCCGAGGATCCGTCGTCGGGGCCGACGCTGGTCGAGCGGGTCGTTCACCGGGAGCCCACCCGCTGGCCCTATATTCCCGGCCTGCTCTCCTTTCGCGAGGTGCCCGCCGCACTCGGCGCCTTCGCCCGCCTGACGCTTCGCCCGCAACTGGTGATGGTGGACGGTCAGGGCATCGCCCATCCGCGCCGCCTCGGCGTGGCCTCCCATTTGGGGCTGTGGCTCGACCTGCCGACGATCGGCGTGGCCAAGTCGCGGCTCTGCGGCCGCCATCATGAAGTGGGGCCCGAGCGCGGCGACTGGACGCCGCTGGTCGACGGCGACGAGCCGCTCGGCGTGGTGCTGCGCTCCCGGGCCGGCGTCAAGCCGATCTATGTCTCCCCGGGGCACCGCCTGGAGATCGATACCGCCCGGGACTGGGTGGTGCGCTGCCTGGGCAAGACCAAGCTCCCCGAGCCCACCCGCCTGGCGGACCGCCTCGCCTCCCGGCGGGGCCCCCTCTGACCTCCAGCTTTCGGACATCGCCTAGACGATATCCAGCGGTAACTTGCGCCTCGGCGCCGGGAAGGCCGCCTCCAGGCGCGCCAGGGCCTCGTCGGCGAGCACGATTTCCAGCGCCCTGGCGTTTTGCTCTACATGCGCCGGCTGCACCGCCTTGGGAATGGCGATCACCTCGCGTTGGCCGTTTTCGGCGCGAATCGCCCAGGCCAGCAGCACCTGGGCGGGGGTGACGCCCAGCTCGCCGGCGACTTCCAGCAGGGCCGGCTGGCTCAGCAGGTCGCGGCGCAGGCGCCCGGCCTGGGCCAGGGGGCAGTAGGCCATCACCGGCATGCCGCGCTCGCGCATCCAGGGGCGCAGGGCATAATCGATGCCCCGGGAGCCCAGATGGTAGAGCACCTGGTTGACGGCACAGGCCTCGCCGCCGGGCAGGCCATGGAAGGCGGCCAACTCGTCCACATCGAAATTGGAGATCCCGAAGCGACGGATCTTGCCCGCTTCCTGAAGTCGCTGGAAGGCCTCCAGGGTCTCCTCCAGGGGAATATGGCCGGGCCAGTGCAGCAGGTAGAGGTCCAGGTAGTCGGTGCCCAGGCGCTCGAGGCTGCGCTCGCAGGCGGCGATGGCGCCGTCGCGACCGGCGTTCCAGGGGTAGACCTTGGAGACCAGGAAGGCCTGGTCGCGGCGTCCCACCAGGGCCTCGCCCACCACCTCTTCGGCGCCGCCTTCCGCATACATCTCGGCGGTATCGATCAGCGACAGGCCCAGCTCCAGCCCCTGCTGCAGGGCGCGCACCTCGTCGCGGCGCGGCGCCAGCCCTTCGCCCATAAACCAGGTGCCCTGGCCGATGGCGGGCAGGTCGACGGCGGCCTGCCCGCCATCGGCCGGCAGGGTGACATGGGGATGTGTGCTCATCGTGGCCTCCCGAACTCGCTATATGGTCGTGGAATGTATTTCTACAAATATGCTCGACCAGGCGGGGGCGGAATGCAATATCTGCGTAATAGCGTCAGTATGGCCGAGGGGCGCTGGGGGCAGGATGGAGCGGGGGTTTTTTGCCAGGGGTGAGGAGGATTCCTCCGAACGGGCTGGCCATGGATGGCCAGCACCGGTCCTGCGAGCGGAGCAGGATGCGAGAGCGAAGCAGGGCAAAAGTAGCGCCCAAGGAGGGGGGCACAGCGCCCCGCGACGGCCTGTCCTCAGGTTAGCCCCGGAGCCATTGCATCGGGGTATACTGCCAGGCCCTCCACCGCTCGAGCCCTTGCCATGACCGCCACCGACGCCTGCCTCGCCGCCACCCGTACCTGGGTGGAGACCTTCGTGGTCGCCGAGAACCTCTGCCCCTTCGCCGGCCGCGAGGTGCAGCGCGGCAGCATCGACTACCGGGTGATCGACGGTGGCGACTGGCCCCAGGCCCTGGCGGCGCTGATCGCCGCCTGCCGCGAGCTCGAGGCGACGGCGGAGGTCGAGACCTGCCTGCTGGTGATCCCCGAGGGCCTCGAGGCCTTCGACGACTACCTGGATTTCCTGGGGCTGGCCGAGACCCTGATGACCGATCAGGGTTACGAGGGCGTCTTCCAACTGGCCAGCTTCCATCCCGACTACTGCTTCGCCGATGCCGAGCCGGAGGATCCCGCCAATTACACCAACCGCTCCCCCTGGCCCATGCTGCACCTGCTGCGCGAGGCGAGCCTGGAGCAGGCCCTGGCCGCCTATCCCGATCCCGAGGGCATTCCCGAGCGCAATATGGCCAGGCTCAGGGAAATCGGCGGCGCGCCGCTGGCTCAGGCATTGGCGGCGCTGCGCCGTAGCCCCTAGGTCTGCGCCTGCCAGGCCTCCTGGTGGCGCCGGGCGGCGTCCACCAGGGCGCGAATCAGCCGCTGCTGGGGACGATTGAAGATCAGCCACTCCGGGTGCCACTGCACGCCGATCAGGAAGTCGTGGTGGAGCGACTCGATGCCCTGCACCAGGCCCTCGCGGTCCCGGGCGACGATCTCGATGCCCTGGCCCGCCCGCTGCACCGCCTGATGGTGCAGGCTATTGATGCGACACCAGCTCACCCCGAGGATGCGATACAGCTGGCTGCCGCCGACGATATCCACCGTCTTGCGGGGCAGCACGGTGCGCCGCCGCTTGAGGCCCTGGTGGGTGGTGTAGATATCGCCGTCCAGGGTGCCGCCCTGGTAGACGTTGATCATCTGGGCGCCGCGGCAGATGCCCAGCACCGGGCAGCCCTGGGGAATGAAACGCGCCAGCAGCGCCAGCTCCAGCTCGTCCCGCTGCGGGTCGACCCGTACATCCAGCTGCATCTCGCCGCCGTAGAGGTGCGCCTCGATATCGTCGCCACCGCCGATGATTAGGCCATCCAGGGTCTCCGGCACCGGCCGCGATGGCGACAGGCGAATCGGCCGCCCGCCATGGCGCCATACCGCCAGCCAGTCGAAGAACCAGGCGATGCGGCTCTTGTGATCCGAAGTGGTGATGCCGATGCGCGGACGGGTCATTCGTCCATCCAGCCGCGCAGCTTGTCGAGCCAACGGGTCATCGGCGATTGGCGGTGATGGGCCACGAAAGCGGCGGCCCGCTCGGCCAGCAGGGCCTCGTCGGCGGCCAGGCGCTCCACCTCCAGCCAGCGATTCCACTCCACCACGGCGCCCCAGCCGGGGGTGGAGAGCTGGGCATTGGGCAGCCGGTAGTGGAAGGTGGGGCGCGGCTTGACCAGGTCGCCGCTGAGCAGGGGGTTGGGATGCTCGGGGCAGAGGTAGGCGAAGAGGGGGAAGAGATCCAGCTCCCGGTTGCGGGTGGGATTATCCACCAGGTAGTCGTCGATCAGGGTGGTCAGGTCCGGCGAGTAGTCCGGGGCGAGCACCTTGAGGGCATACTCCTTGGGGAAGGGGTTGGCATGGGGCAGCACCTCCCGGGTGATATCGATGTCGATATCCCGGCGCAGCCACTCCGCCAGCAGCAGGTAGGCACGCAGGTGCGCCAGCAGGCCGGTCACCGAAGTATCGGCCAGCTCCGGGTTGAGGTGCAGGCCGAAGCCGTAGAGCAGGCTGGCATCGGTGCCCTTGGCGCCGTGGGTGCGCAGCCCCTCGAAGAGGGCATCCAGCTCACCCAGCTCCGGCCAGGGCACCGGCGGACAGACCACCTCGGTGGGTACCAGCCCCGCCACCACGTCGCCGATCAGTTCCCGGGTACGATGGTGCAGGTCGAGGCGTAGCTGGTGACGCAGTTGCTCCCATTCGCTGTTGCCCCTGGGGGCGCGGTCGGTGACCCGGGCGTCCGGGTGAGCATACTTGGCGTCCAGCTCGAGGATGAAATCGCCCCAGCGGGCGCCCTCCACCTTGAGGCGGTGGGGGCTGACCGGGCGCGGCGTGCCGCCGAAGCGCTCGACCACCAGCGCGGCGGCCTGGGCCGGGGCCACGCCGGCGAACTCGATCTCCACCCCGACGCGGCGGGGCCGGCCCTCGGGGTTGGTGGCGTGCGGGGGCGCTTGCGGCTCCATGCGTCGACTCCTCGTGACCTCACACGGCTCGAATTTTGAGCCTATCATACTCGCCAGAGCCGTTATCACCGCCGATGGTTTTCCCTGACCGGCGGGTCCATTACTCTTGCCGAATCCCATCGCCTGCTTCGGAGTCGCCCATGCCTCGCCCCCCGTTCCCCCGCCCGTCGTTACCGCTGCTGGGGGGCTGGCTGCTCTGTCTGCTACTGCTGTTGTCGCTGACCGGGCCGGCCCAGGGGCAGGGGCTGACCCTGCCGGGACTCTCCGACGAATCCGGTACCGCCACCGAGAGCGCCGACCCGGAGGCCCTGCGCCGCTCCCTGGACGAGGTGATTGCCACCCTGGAGGATGGCCAGCGTCGCGACGACCTGGTGGAGCGGCTCAAGGAGCTGCGCGAGGCGACCACGCAGTTGGAAGGCCCCGGCGGGGATCTGCCCCGCCAGGGCCTGTTGGGGGCCCTGGCGGATACCTTCAGCGACCTGGGCGATCAGGCCGAGGCGGGCCAGTCGCCCCTCGACGCCTGGCAGCGCCAGCTGGCCCAGGCCACCGAGGAGGCCACCGACCTGGCCCGGGACGCCAGCCTTGCCCAGATGGCCCGTTTCGCCGTCGAGGCGGCGGTGATGCTGGCGATCTGGCTGGCCCTGTTGAGCCTGTGGATGGGGTTGGGGCGCTGGCTGGCGCTGCGACGAGGCTGGCCCCGGGTGCTGCCCCGGGAGCCCAAGGCCTGGTTGCTGGGGGTGCACTTCCTGCGCCGGGTGCTGCCCTGGTTGCTGGCCTTCCTGATGGCCCTGGCCCTGGGCCAGTCCCTGGCGCCCAATCCGGGCCGTGACCTGGTCCTGGTCATCGCCTATGTGGCGCTCTGCGGGCGCCTGGTGGCGGCGGCCTGCGAAGCGGGGATCTCGGTGTTTACCCGGGGGCATCGCTTCGTTGCCGTGCAGCACCTGCGCCAGCGTGCCCTGCGCCGGCTGTTCGTGATCGGCGCCCTGGTGGCCCTGGCCGATGCCCTGGATTCCTCGCGGTTGATCGCCCTGCTGGGGGACGACCTGGCGGGCTTCCTGTCGGTGATGGCCAATGCCCTGGCGGCCCTGATCAGCGGCCTCTTCGTGATGCGCTTCAAGCGTCCCATCAAGCACCTGATTCGCAACCGCCCCTACCACCAGCGTCGCGAAAGCAATACCGCCCTGGAGCTGACCCGGGTGCTGGGCGGCCTCTGGCATATTCCGGCGCTGCTGATGGTGGGGGCCTCGCTGCTGGCGATCTTCGTCTCGGTGGGGGATGCCGGCGGGGCCCTGACCCGCGCCCTGGCCAGCGCGGCGCTGCTGATCCTGACCCTGGTGGCGACCAGCCTGATCCGTCGCCACAGCGAGACGGTGACCCGCCGCAAGCGCATCTCCCAGTACCGCCGGCGCCTGGAGCGCTTCGGTTATGCCCTGGCCCATATGCTCTGCTGGCTGGCCTTCGCCGAGCTCTCCCTGCAAGTGTGGGGCACCTCGCTGATTGGCATCGGCGGCGAGGCGGTGGCCAGCGCGCGCATCGGGAAGGCGCTGCTGGCCATCGGCTTCACGGTGCTGCTGGCCTGGCTGGTGTGGATCTTCGCCGATACCGCCATCCAGCGCGCCCTGACCTCCTCGGCCCGGGCCCGCGGGCGGCGGGTCAACAACGCCCGGGCCCAGACCATCACGCCGATGATCCGCAATATCATCTTCGCCACCATCGTGATCATCGCCGTGATCGTCGGCCTGGCCAACCTGGGGGTCAATGTGACGCCGCTGCTGGCCGGGGCCGGGGTGATCGGCCTGGCCATCGGCTTCGGCGCCCAGACCCTGGTGCAGGACCTGATCACCGGGCTCTTTATCCTGGTCGAGGACTCCCTGGCCATCGACGACTACGTCAACCTGGGTGGCCATATGGGCACCGTCGAGGGGCTGACCATCCGCACCGTGCGGCTGCGGGACCTGGACGGCATCGTGCATATCATTCCCTTCAGCCAGATCACCTCCATCCACAATATGTCGCGGCAGTTCGGCATCGCCCTGATGCGTCTGCGCATCCCTCACGAGATGAAGATCGACGACGCCATGACCCTGATGCGGGAGGTGGCCGAGGATCTGCGCCAGGATCCCATGATGCGCCACCATATCTGGTCGCCCCTGGAGCTGCAGGGGGTGGAGCGCTTCGAGGAGGGCGCCGCGGTGCTGCGCATGCGTATCCGCACCGCCCCGGTGATGCAGTGGGACGTGGCCCGGGCCTTCAACCTGCGCTTCAAACAGCGCATGGAGGCGGATGGCCGCGATATGGCCATGCCGCGCCTCAGCGTGCAGATGGAAGGCCGCGGCGGGACCCCCATGGAGGTCAGCCCGGAGCAGGCACTCCGCGTCGATGGCCTGGGTCGGGCCCCGGGGGAGGCGGGAAGCGCCGATCCCCAAGGCCAGACCAGCATCAGTGGTGGCTCGCCGGACCCGGGGCGTTAACCCGAGCCGCCTTGCCCCGGCCCCCATCACCTTATCCCCCTTGCCCTGGTCGGCATCCGCCGGCCGGGGCGTTCGTTCTGCGAACCTCCCCCCCTTCCTCCCTAATATCCTCCTTAATCCCCGATGTTTGGCGAAAGTCGTAAAGAGTAAACGTTTACTAATAATTGGGTAAACGTTTACTCTTGGCACTTCCCCGCGGGGAGCATTCACCCTTGCCCGTCAGGGCACGACCAGGAGGAGCCAGCCAATGACGATCAAGGTCACGGTCTGGGGCGAGAACGTCCACGAGCAGACCAATGAGGTAGTCGCGCGGATCTATCCCGACGGCATGCATGCCTGCATCGCCGCCGCGCTCAACGAGGACGATGGCATCGAGGCCTGCGCCGTCACCCTGCAGGACCCGGAGCACGGCCTTACCGAGGAGCTGCTGGAGCACACCGATGTCCTGCTGTGGTGGGGCCACGCCGCCCATGGCGAGGTGCGCGACGAGATCGTCGATCGGGTCCAGGCCCGGGTGCTGCAGGGCATGGGCCTGCTGGTCCTGCACTCCGGCCACTACGCGAAGATCTTCAAGCGGCTGATGGGCACCACCTGCTCGTTGAAGTGGCGCGAGGCCGGCGAGCGCGAGCGGCTGTGGGTGGTCAACCCCGGCCATCCCATCGTCCAGGGGCTGGGCGACTACCTCGAGCTGCCCCATACCGAGATGTACGGCGAGCCCTTCGCGGTGCCCAACCCCGACGAGGTGATCTTCATCAGCGCCTACGAGGGCGGCGAGGTGTTTCGCTCGGGGCTCACCTACAAGCGCGGCAACGGCAAGATCTTCTACTTCAGCCCCGGTCACGAGACCTACCCGATCTACTACGACGACCAGGTGCGCCTCGTGATGAAGAACGCCGTGAAATGGGCGCGCCCCGAGGGCTCGCGGTGGATCGACAGCTGCCCCAATGTGCCGCCCGACCAGGCACCGAACCCGGTGGAAGTGAAGGGAGAAAGCCTGCACAAGCCCGGCGAGGAGGGGTTCCGCTAATGATCCGGTTGGCGATTATCGGTGCCGGCAGCATGGCCGGCGAACATGCCAAGCACTTCACGGCCCTCGACGGCGTCGAGGTGGTGGCGGTGTGCGACCTCGACGGCGACAGGGTGCGCGCCTTCGCCGACAGCCACGGCATCCCCGGGGCCTATACCGACCTGGACGCCATGCTGGCCCGGGACGATATCCAGGCGGTGAGCAACGCCACCCCGGACGGGGTGCACAAGGCGACCTCGCTGGCGGCCATTGCCGCCGGCAAGCACATCCTCTGCGAGAAGCCCCTGGCCACCAAGGCGGCCGATGCCGAGGAGATGGCCGCGGCGGCCCGCGAGGCCGGGGTGATCAACATGATCAATCTCAGCTACCGCGATGCGCCGGCCATCCAGCAGGCCCGGGAGCTGATCGCCTCCGGGGCCATCGGCCGGGTGATGCACGTCGACGCCAGCTACCTGCAGAGTTGGCTGGTCAGCCATGCCTGGGGCCGTTGGGACCGGGACAGCCAGTGGCTGTGGCGGCTCTCCGAGGGCCACGGCAGCAAGGGCGTGCTGGGCGATGTGGGGGTGCATATCCTCGACTTCGCGAGCTTCCCGGTAGGCGATATCACCGCCGTCAACTGCAAGCTCAAGTGCTTCGACAAGGCCCCGGACAACCGCATCGGCGACTATCGGCTCGACGCCAACGACAGCGCCCTGATGCGGGTCGAGTTCGCCGGCGGGGCGCTGGGCACCATCCAGGCCACCCGCTGGGCCACCGGCCACCACAACTCCCTGAAGCTCTCGGTCTATGGCGACAAGGGGGCGGTCAGCGTGGTGCTCGACGATGCCAGGGATCGGGTGCTGACCTGCTTCGGCGAGGACGTGCATGAGGCGCGCTGGACCTCGCTGGCAGCGCCGCCCACCCCCAGCATCTACCGGCGCTTCATCGACGGCATTCGCTCCGGGGTCAATGACCAGCCCGATTTCGCCCGGGGTGCCGAGCTGCAGCGGGTGCTGGATGCCTGCTTCGCCTCGGACGCCCAGGATCGCAGCCTGACGCTGGCCGGGTAGGCCGAGACGTTGTCGGGCCCGTTGGCTCGCGCAGGTCGGTGATTTTCGGCACAATCCTCTGCCTGACACAGGGGCGGCGGTCGATTCGGCGCCGCCCGATCAACGAGGCAAGAGATGAGCAGAGAGCCGTCGAAGTCGGCGACCATTCGTGAAATCGCACGGCGGGCCGGGGTGTCCATCGCCTCGGTCAGCCGTGCGCTCAACGGCAAGCCGGGCCTCGGCGATGCACTGCGTGAGCGGATCCTGGCGATCAGCCGCGAGATCGAGTACCGGCCCAGTGCCGCCGCTCGCCAGCTGATCAGCGGCAAGGGCGCGGTGGTGGGCATCTCGCTCGGTCGCCAGGAGATCGAGCTGCGCCCCTACTACATCCTGCTCTACCAGCACCTGACCCTGGCCCTCCACGAGCAGGGCATGGTGCCGGTCTTCTTCGCCCACGACCAGACGGCGTTGCTGCCCGAGCGGGCTGGTGCCGCCATCCTGCTGGGGGAATTTCCCGATGACTCGCGGCCCGCCTTCCTGAACGCCCGGGGGGTCCCCTTCGTGCGCATCGGCGAGCCGGGCGAGGGCTTCTCGGTGGCGCCGGACGACCGCCATGGCCTCTACCTGGCGACTCGCCACCTGATCGAGGGCGGCCGGCGTCATATCGCCTTCGTGGGCTGCGAACTGGAGCTGCCCCATCGCCAGCATCGCCTCAAGGGCTACCAGGGGGCCCTGGCCGAGGCCGGCTTGCCGGAACGGCCGATCAGCGTGCCGCATGTCCATGATGATGCCCTGACCGGCTATCGCCATCTGGCCCGGCTTTTGAGCCGCTTGCCGGAGGATGCCTCGTTACCCTTCGATGCCCTGGTCTGCGAGACCGACGAGCTGGCGCTGGGTTGCCTGGCGGCCCTGGAGGATCACGGCATCGCCGTGCCCGAGCAGGTCGCGGTCACCGGCTTCGACGACCTGCCGGTGCTGGCCGCCGACCTGACCACGGTATGTCAGGACATCGCCGTCATCGCCACCACAGGCGTCACCCTGCTGGGCGAGGCCCTGGCCGGCAAGCCGCCGCGGCATGTCTCCGTAGCGGTGGCGCTGGTCGTTCGCCAGACCGGCTAGGTCCTGGGCCTGGCGGCGGCTCGCTGGCTGCGGGGCACCAGCGAGGGTTAGCCCAGCAGCCAGTGGCAGGCGGCGGCGCCGGCCACGAGGCCGAGCAGGAAGAGCGCGAGCCCCAGGGCCGGGGCGCGCCAGCGCCGCCAGCGGTCATGGGCCAGGGCGGCGCGGCTCAGGCGCCGCATCAGTGCCTCATGGTGGGAGCCGGCCAGGTCGGCGGGGCAGGAGAAGTCGTCGGCCAGGCCATCCCGCCAGTGGGCGCCATGGGTCAGGCCCAGGCGGGCGCGTAGCCGGCCGATATCGCCCAGGGTGGCATGCAGGGCGTCGTACTCCCGGCGATGCTCGGCCTCGGCCAGGGCCGCCTCGGCATCGCGCTTGAGGGCGCGATGCTGGCAGGTCGCGATGGCTTGATTCAGGGTCTCGCTGTCGCTATCCGGGGGCACGCCCAGGCGACGGTAGAGGTCGCGCATCAGGAGGCCTCCCGCATCAGGTAGTCATAGGCCTGCTTGATGCGCTGGAAGCGCCGCGAGGCGCCGGCCATCACCGCGTCGCCCTGGGCATGGAAGCGGTCCGGGTGGTGGGCCTGGGCCAGGCGGCGATAGGCGCGGCGGATCTCCTGGCGGCTGGCGCCGGGAGAGAGCCCCAGCACCTGGAGGGCACGCTGCTGTCTCCCACCGGGGGGCGGCTGGTGATGCCGCCGTTCGCGCTTCTGCTCCTCCCGCTGTCGGGAACCTCCGCGCGACTCTCTGCCCTGCTGCTCTTCCCTCTGCCCTCGACTCTCGTCCTCCTTTCCCCTTCTTTCTTCCCGCTTCCCCTCTTCTCTCTGCTGCTTCGCGTGGCGCGCCTGCTCCTCGGCCCGACGTCGCGCCTCCTCCTCCTGGCGTGCGCGCTCTTCGAAGCGCGGCTGCCAGTAGGCCTGGCGGCTGGGGTCCTCGGGGTCGTGCAGTGAGCGCCCGCTGGTGGCCTCATAGAGGGCGGCGAGTTCCTGGGGCGGCACCCCCAGCAGGTCGGCCAAAAAGCGCAGCACATGGTGGTTGGCCGGGCTCGGTTCGCCCTGGCCGGTGGCCAGGGCGATGGCCAGGCGCAGGAAGGGGTAGCCGCCGCGGGCCTCCCGCTGCAGCACCTCGGCGGCCAGCTGGATGGCGTCCAGGTCCTGGGCGACGGCGATCTCCAGCAGCGGCGCCAGGTCGTGGCCGTGGCGGAAGTCCCGGGTCAGGGTCGCCAGCCGGGCGCGCTGATCCCCGCCCACCGGCCCCTGATTGGCCAGCACCCAGCCCAGCAGCAGCAGGGCGGCGGTATCGGCCTGGTGGCGGCTGGTGAGGAGTAGCCGCTCGAAGGGCGTGAAGCGGGCGATGGGCATAACGGGCTCCGGGGCATGGGCTGAGACGGCTCGCCTGGCGGAATATCGGCGGTTGGGGGGCGAACTTGAATTATCTCCCTGTGATATAAAAGGAGGATCGAGGCGGGAGGGCAAGTCGTGATCACACTGGAGCGCAGGGAGGGGTTTCACGTCAAGCTGTCCCGGGTGCTGCGGGAGTCCAGCTCCCACAAGCTCGACCTCTACCTCTTCGTGCCCGCCGAGCTGGACCTCTCCGCCGAGGTGGTCTCGGAGCAGGCCTTCTACCATAACGCCATCCACCTCAGCCGCACCTACTACAGTGATCGCCACCAGCTGCCCCTGGTGCACAGCCGCCTGGCCCGGCGCAGCGATCTGGGCAGCGACCAGTATCGCCTCAGCCTGAGCCTCTATGCCTACCAGTATGTGGTGGCCCTGGAGGGGGCGGTGCGCGAGCTGCGGGCCCGGCTCAAGGAGTTGCGCAGTGACAAGCGCCGCGAGACCCCGGCGGAGGATGCCGCGGCGCTCGAGGCGCGCTTCGAGGAGGTAGTGGCACTGGCCGTGGATATCCTCAAGCGGCTGCGGCGCAATGTGCCGGAGCGGGAGAGCCTGCTCAAGTACTACACCAATATCGACAACTACCTCTCCTGGTTCACCGAACAGCGGCTGCTGGAGCTGCTGGCGCAGTTGCCCCGGGACGCGGCCTATGCGACGAGCCGTCGGCGCCTGGTGGCGGTCTGCGAGGCGGAGGCGGCCCACCGCGACGCCGAGGAATACAACTCGCCGCGGGTGGTGGAGGACACCACCCGCATGACCAACAAGATGCGCCTGCTGCGGCGCCTGATCGAGTACCCCCTGACCCTGCGCCAGCGTACCCAGGAGCTGGGCGGCGGCGAGCAGAAGGCGGTCAAGGCCCTGGCCACGGCGGTGGTGATGATCTTCGTCTCCCTGGGGCTGCTCCAGGCCCGGGAGTCCCTGGGCGATATCACCGCGCTCTTCGTGCTGGCGCTGGCGCTGATCTATGCCCTGCGCGAGGTGTTCAAGGACGACCTGCGCAATACCCTGTGGCGGCTCCTGCGCAAGGGGCGGCCCAAGTGGCGGCGCCAGTACCAGGACCCCACCAGCAAGGCGCTGGTGGGCCGTCAACTGGAGTGGTGCGACTACCAGCGCTACGTGAAGCTGGATGACGAGATCAAGTGGGCGCGCAAGCGCAACGTGGCCCAGCGGGAGGAGGTGGTGCTGCACTACCGCTCCAGTTCGCGGATATCGCCGACCCGCTTCCTGAGCGGTTACGAGCAGGTGCGCGAGACCCTGACCCTGGACCTCAGCCTGGTGGCGCGGCTGATGGACAAGGCCAGCCACCTGGTCTATCGCCTGGAGGGGGAGGAGGTGAGTCGCGAGCGGGTGGAGCGCCGCCACCTGATCAACCTGGTGACCCGGGAGCGCAGCGGCGACGGCGAGGCGGTGATCCAGCGCTGGAAGGTGGTGATGAATCGCTCGCGGATCGTCGATATCGAGGAAGTGGTGGTGGTGCCCCGACAGGAGGGGGGCCGATAGGGTATCCTCGCGCGTTACCCACCCTTTATCGTTACGAGGATGCCATGCGAGTGCTGATCCGCTACTTCTTCCGCACCCTGCGCCTGCTGCTCACGCCAGTGATGCTGCTGGCCGAGAAGCTCTCCACCCCCAAGGCGGCGGTGAGCCGCAGCGCCGAGGCCCAGGCCGAGGTGGATCGCCAGTGCCGGTCGCTGGCGCTCTACCAGTTCCGCGCCTGCCCCTTCTGCGTCAAGGTGCGCAAGGAGATGGCACGCCTGGACCTGAGCATCGCGCGGCGCGACGCCCAGCTCGACCCCGAGCATCGCCAGGCGCTCGAGGCCGGCGGCGGCCGGGTCAAGGTGCCCTGCCTGCGCATCGAGCAGGCCGACGGCAGCGTCGAGTGGCTCTACGAGTCGGATGCGATCAACGCCTGGCTGCGCGAGCGCTTCGGCACGGCCGAGGCCCTAGGTGTCAACGCCTAAGGGGCCCGCTCAGGGCCGCCAGTTCGCGACATCGATCTCCCCACGCGCCTCGATAAAGCGCATCAGCACGCCGGCATCGGTGAGGCCAGTGTCGACGTAGCCGGGGTGGGCGTCGAGTCGCGGATAGCCGTCGCCGCCGGCGGCGGCATAGCCATTCAGGGCCAGCCGGTAGACGCCATCGTCTTCCACGCGGCGGCCGTCGCGACCATGGACCCGGAGGTCGTGGAGGGCGCCGTTACGTCGCTCGAAGCTGACCTGGCCGAACTGCACATAGGCCCCGGAGTCGGGGGGCAGGTAGGCCAGGGTGGTGAGATAGTCGCGCAGCTCGCGGCCGCTGAGATCGACATAGGCCACCGAATTGCCGAAGGGGTGCACCTGGAGCACGTCCCGGTAGGTCACCGGCCCCGCGGCGAGGCTGTCGCGAATGCCCCCGGAATTGACGATGGCCAGGTCGGCGCCGGTGGCCTCGGCCTGGGCGGTGGCGATCAGCCGCCCCAGGTTGGTCTGCTCGAAGCGCACCCGATCACGATCCCCCTCGAGGCGACCATTCAGGTGGCCGATTCGCCGATCCAGCAGTTCCCGGCCCTGCTCCTGGAAGGGCGTCAGCAGGGCCAGCATGGCGGCGTCTTCGGGAATCCGCTCGTCCACCCGATGGCCTTCGCCCGCGTCCCCCTCCCGGGTCAGATTGACCGGCAGCAGCCGATAGCTCTCCAGGCTGAGTTCGCCCCGGCGATAGACGAAATCGGCGCGTCCCACGTACTTGCCCCACTCATGGGCCTGCAGGATCCAGGTGCCATTCTGGTGGTCCGGCACGCAGGCATCGCCGGGCGCGAAGGCACCGTCGACCCGATTCGCGTCGGCCATGCACACCGGCTCCTGGGAGTGGCCACCCACGATCACGTCGATGCCGTCCACCCGACGGGCCAGGCTGACATCCCCCGGGGCATTGATGCCGTGCCGGCCGTCGGCGTAGTGGCCCATATGGGTGGCGGCGATCACGATATCCGCCCGCTGGCGCAGCTCGGGGAGGAGGGCGGCGGCCTCGTCGATGGGGCTACGGAACTCGATGTCCGCCAGGTACGCCGGGTTGGCGACCCGGGCGGTGTCATCGGTGGTCAGGCCGAGCACGGCGACGCCGAGGCCCTCCAGGTCGAAGAGCGTATAGGGCGGAAACAGCCGCTGGTCGCTGGAGGTCTGGTAGATATTGGCCGACAGCAGGGGAAAGTCGGCCCAGGCCTGCTGCTGGCGCAGTACCTCCAGGGGATTGTCGAACTCATGGTTGCCGATGGCCATGGCGTCGTAGCCGAGCAGGTTCATGCCCCGGAAGTCGGGCTCGGCCTGCTGCATATCGGATTCGGGCACGCCGGTGTTGATATCGCCCCCGGAGAGCAGCAGCAACTGGCCGCCATCCGCTTCGACCTCGGCGCGGATGCGCTCGACCAGCGTCTTGCGGGCGGCCATGCCGTACTCGCCCTCGGCGTTGTGCCAGAAGCGCCCATGGTGGTCATTGGTATGCAGGAGGGTGAGGCGGTACTCGGCGTCGGCGCCTGGCTCGCCGGTGGCGCTGCAGCCGAGCAGCGCCACCGCCAGCAGCGCGGGCACGCAGGCGAGTCGAGGCTTCCTTGGAGACATGAGGCACTCCTTGTGTCGTCAGGGGCCCGCTTGGGGGCTACGCCAGGGCCAGGAAGAAGCCGGCGATCGAGGCCGACATCAGGTTGGAGAGGGTGCCGGCGAGCACCGCCTTGAGGCCGAGACGGGCGATATCGTGGCGGCGGCTGGGGGCGATGCTGCCCAGGCCGCCCAGCAGGATGGCCACCGAGGCCAGATTGGCGAAGCCGCACAGGGCGAAGGAGAGGATCGCCACCGTATGGGGGGTCATCGCCTCGCCGGTGGCCGCCACCAGCTGCTCACCCGAGATATAGGGCGCCAGATTGATATAGGCCACGAATTCGTTGACCACCAGTTTCTGGCCGAGGAAGGAGCCGGCCAGCGTCGCCTCCTCCCAGGGGATACCGAGCAGGAAGGCCAGCGGCGCGAAGAGCCAGCCGAGCAGCAGCTCCAGGCTCAGCGACTCCATGCCCAGCCAGCCGCCCAGGCCGCCCAGCATGCCGTTGATCAGGGCGATCAGGCCGATAAAGGCGAGCAGCATGGCGCCCACATTGGCGGCCAGCTTGAGGCCCGAGGTGGCTCCGGCCGCGGCGGCGTCGAGCACATTGCTGGGATGGTCCTCCTCCGCCTCGAGGCGCGCCTCGACAGCCGAGACGCTGTCCTCCGGCGCCTGGGTCTCCGGCAGGATCAGCTTGGCGAACAAGAGCCCGCCCGGGGCGGCCATAAAGGAGGCGGCCACCAGGTACTCCATGGGAATGCCCAGCGCCGCATAGCCGGCCAGCACCGAGCCGGCCACCGAGGCCAGGCCGCCGCACATCACCGCGAACAGCTGCGATGGGGTCATCCGCGCGATAAAGGGGCGCACCACCAGGGGCGCCTCGGTCTGGCCGACGAAGATATTGGCGGTGGCCGACAGCGACTCGGTGCGCGAGGTGCCCAGCACCCGCTGCAGGGCACCGCCCAGCAGGCGAATCACCCACTGCATGATGCCCAGGTGATAGAGCACGGCGATCAGCGAGGAGAAGAAGACGATCACCGGCAACACCTTGATGGCGAACACGAAGCCGACCCCGCTGGGGTCGGCCAGGCCGCCGAACAGGAAGTCGATGCCGTCGTTGGCATACAGCACCACCTGACTGACGGCGGCGGAGACGGCGGCGAGCATCGCCTGGCCGGCGGGCACATAGAGGACGAAGGCGCCGATACCGGCCTGGATGGCGAAGGCGCCACCCACGGTGCGCAGGCGGATGGCGCGGCGATGGGAGGAGAAGATCAGGGCGATGGCGATCAGGCTCGCCATGCCGACCAGGCTCATGGTGATTGTCATTGGAGTTCCTTCATGATCCGGGCTGTCGGGGCGCGGGGCGCCCTTACAGGAAGTTGAACTTGAGGGTGTAGATCATGGCGTTCTGGTAGGCGTTGGGGGTGCCCAGCTTGTTGTTGGCGTAGCGGTACTGCACCCCGGTGGTGAGCCGCTCGTGGGGGTGCCACCAGAGGCTCACCGCGCCATTGGTGCCGACGGAGCCGGCCGCCTCGCCGACATAGTTCTGGGTGAGGTAGGCGTCGTCCCGGTCGAAGGTCTGCTCGTGCCACTGGGTGAGGCTGAAGTCCTGGTCAAAGGCTTGGAAGTCGTAGCCGGCGACCCAGCCGGCCATATAGCCGTTCATGCCGGTATGGCCGCTGCTCTGCACCCGGGCCGCGCCGAGGAAGGGCTTGATCCACAGGCCACCCGCGAAGGTATGGCGATAGCCGAGGCCGAGGATCTGGTCCTGCTCGCGGCTGTTGAAGCCCGGGTCGCGGAAGTCATAGACATGGGCATAGAGCGAGAAGGGCGAGTCGCCCAGGTAGAGATGCGAGGTCAGCTTGGCGGCGGTGCGGCGATTGTCCTGGCCGCCGCTGGCCTCGTCGAAGCGGCTGTTGCCCGGGTTCTCGAGGTCGGCGAAGCCGTAGAACTCGCCCCACTCGAAGCCGACGCCGCCCTCCAGCTCCAAGTAGAAGAAGTCGCCCTTGGCGGCATTGTCGGCGGTACGGGCCTCGGTGCCGGCGGACCAGTCCAGGTAGTTGAGCGAGGCATTGGCGAAGGACCAGAGCGGCGTCAGGGTGTCGGCCTGGAGGCCGGTGGGCAGCAGCAGGGCGCCGCCGAGCAGGGCCGGCAGCAGGCGACGGGAAGCTAGGGACAGGGGCATCTTGTTCTCCTTGTGAGTGGGATAGGGCTCAGGCGACTCGCTCGAGCAGGGCATCGAAGGCGCGGTCGAAGGCCGCGAGGCCTTCCTCTTGCAGGGCGTCGCCCTCGGCGTCGAGGTCGATGCCCAGCGCCGCCAGCTCGGCGAGCTGCCGGCGGGCGGTGTCGAGGTCCCGGGTCAGGGTCTCGGCGGCCTCGCCGTGGTCGGCGAAGGCCTCGAGGGTCGCCGCCGGCACGGTGTTGACGGTGTCGGGGCCGATCAGCTCCTCCACGTAGCGCACGTCGGAGTAGGCCGGGTCCTTGGTGCCGGTGCTGGCCCACAGGCAGCTCGGCGGCCGGGCGCCGGCGGCGCCCAGGGCGGCGAAGTCGTCGCCGCCGAAGAGCGCCTGCCAACGGGCATAGGCGGCCCTGGCCGAGGCGATGGCGATGCTGCCGCGCAGCGCCGGGGCGGCCTCCGCCAGGCGCGGATCGAGGCGGGCATCGACCCGGCTGAGGAAGACGCTGGCCACGCCGCGCAGGCCGGCCACCGGAAGCCCCGCGGCGTGACGGGCGGCCAGGCCCTCCCGGAAGGCGGCGAAGACGGCGTCGAGCTGGCGCGGCGAGAAGATCAGGGTGACGTTGATGTTGATCCCGGCGGCGACGGCGTCGCGGATCGCCGGCAGGCAGGCCCGGGTCGCCGGGATCTTGATCATGGCGTTGGGGCGGTCGATGGCCGCCCACAGCCGGCGGGCCTCGGCCAGGGTAGCGTCGGCGTCCTGGGCCAGGCGCGGCGAGACCTCGAAGCTGACATAGCCCTTGTCACCCCCCGAGGCATCGAAGCGGGGGCGCAGCAGGTCGCAGGCCTCGCGGATATCGGGCAGCACCAGGGTCTCGAAGCGCCGCTCCGGGTCCGGCTCCGCGGCGCGCAGCCGGGCCAGGTCCTCCCGATAGAGCGGGTCTTCGGCGATGGCCTGCTGGAAGATCGCCGGATTGGAGGTGACCCCGGCGATGGCGTCCTCCGTGATCAGGCGGCGCAGCCGGTCGCCGCGTAGCAACTGGCGGGAGAGCTGGTCCAGCCAGACCTGCTGGCCGAAGTCGGCGATGCGACTCAGTCGACTCATGACGGGGTCTCCTCGGTGTCGATAAAGGTTTCCATGAAGAGGGTCAGCAGGCGCTCGGCGTCCACCGTCACGCAGACGCCCTGGGAGGGCAGGCCGTCCCAGTCGCCGGGGGGAAAGTCCCGGTCGTCGGGGCGCTGCAGGGTCTGGCCCATGGCGATGCCGGTCGTCACCGCCCGCACTGGCCCATGACGCACCTCGAACAGGCTCGGGTCGATGACATAGGCCACGGCGCTGGAGTCGTGGACATAGCAGCCGTCGATGGCCTCCCGCGCCGAGTAGAAGTCGACGTAGTGGCGGGAGATCTGCCACATAAAGGCGCCCGCCTCGCCGCCCCGCTCGCGCAGGCGGGCGAAGTCGGCGTTGCTCATCAACACCTTGTGGGTCACGTCCAGGCCCACCGCGGTGACCGGCCAGGGGGCGGTGAAGACCAGGTCGGCGGCCAGGGGGTCGCCGTGGATATTGGCCTCCGCGGCCGGGGTGACATTGCCGCCCTGGCCATCGACGCCGAAGGCGCCGCCCATGATCACCACCGCCTTGACCAGCTCGGCGATCGCCGGGTCCTCCTTGAGGGCCAGGGCCAGGTTGGTCAGGGGCCCCACCGCGACCAGGGTCACCTCGCCGGGATGGGCGCGGACGGTATCGATGATCCAGCGGTAGGCGGGACGCGGGTCCGGCTCGCGGCTCGGCGCGAAGCTCGGGCCGACATTCCCCAGGCCGTCGTCGCCGTGGACCATGGCCGGCGGCGGCGACTTGGCCATCGCCAGGGGCTCCCGGGCGCCGCGGGCGATGGGCGCCTCGATGGCGAAGCGCTCGGCCAGGTAGCGGGCGTTGCGGGTGGTGGTGTCGATGTCGGCATTGCCGTGCACGGTGGTGATGCCGAGCAGCTCGATGGCCGGGTGACGATGCAGGAAGAGCAGCGCCATGGCGTCGTCGACGCCCGGGTCGGTATCGAAGATCACCTTGTGGGCAGGGGCGGGAGGCATTGTTGTTCTCCTCTGGGGTTAGCGGGTGGGGAGTTCGTGGCGATAGGGGATCGCCGCCTGGGCCCCGGGGCGGGTAACGGCGATGGCGGCGGCGGCCTGTCCTTCGTGGAGCGCCGTCGCCACCTCGGCGCCGCGGGCCAGGGCCGCGGCGAAGGCGCCGACGAAGGTGTCGCCAGCGCCGGTGGTATCCACCGCCGCCACCGGCCGGGCGGGGGCGTGATGGAGCCCCGACTCGAGGCCCGCCACCACGCCCTGGGCGCCCAGGGTGATCAGCACCCGGCGGCAGCCCAGGGCCTGGAGCCGCGCGATGGCCCGGGCCGCCTGGTCGGGGTCGGCCACGGGGCAGCCGCCGAGGGCCTCGGCCTCGCTCTCGTTGACCACCAGCCAGTCGACCAGGGCCAGCAGTTCGCCGGGCAGCGCCATGGCCGGGGCGGCATTGAGCAGGGTGGTGGCGCCATGGGCGCGGGCGCGCTCCAAGGCGTGGCGTACCGTCTCCAGGGGCACTTCCAACTGGCAGACCACCAGTTTGGCCGAGGCCAGCAGGGCCTCGGCGGCCTCCACATCGTCGGGCGTGAGCTCGGCATTGCTGCCGGGGATCACCACGATGCTGTTCTGGCTGGCGTCATCGACCTGGATCATGGCCACGCCGGTCGCCCCGGCGGGGCTGGTGAGCACGGCCTGGTGGCGGATGCCTTCCCGGGTCAGGTTATCGCGCAGGGCGCGGCCATAGGCGTCGTCGCCGAGGCGGCCGACCATCGCCGTGGTGGCGCCGAGGCGCGCCGCGGCCACGGCCTGGTTGGCGCCCTTGCCGCCGGGGGTGGTGGCGAAGCCGTGACCGAGCAGGGTCTCGCCGGGGACGGGGTGGCGTGGCGTGCGTACCACCAGGTCCATGTTCAGGCTACCGACGACGACCACCTCGGGGGCGGCGCTGCTTGAGGGGGTGAGGGGCGTAGCGAGTGTCACTGTCTTGATCCTGGGAGTTGGCTGGAAAACACGAAGCCCCGGGTCCGATGGGCAGGCAGGCGCGGGCCGCCGGCAGGGCCGGATCGGGGAGATGCCGAAGAGAACGCGCCGGAAGGGTCGAGTCGGGCGGCGTGGCACGGGGGCCGGGCGTCGCGGGGAAAGCGCTGGCGCTTTCCGAAGGAGCGCCTGCCGTAAGAGGGTGTCGAGTGAGTTGCCATCGGGGATTGCCTCTGGGCTTTGTGGTTGTTTTTTGCCTACCCTAGGCAAATAAAAACGTTTGCGCAATCGTTTTCTTTGCCCCGATACGCTAGCCTGGAAAGGCGCTACCGGCGGCACCACACGGGCAGCTCCGGTGATTCCGGCACGCCGCTTGGTCAGCAAATCAAGGGGTTATCTTTTGTCCCGCTGGGCGATGGCGGTCCGGATCGCGTATTCTGAGCGTCGTGACGAGCTCGGGGCGCACCGGGAGGAGGGCCAGGCCCGGGTGATGCGGCACGGGAACGGTGGTGATCAACGAATGGAATGGCGGAGGCTGATGATGGTGACGATTACCGATGTGGCGAAGGCGGCGGGGGTCTCGGTCTCCACCGTCTCCCATGTGGTGAACGGCACCCGCTTCGTCAAGCCCGAGACCCGGGCCCGGGTGATGGCGGCGATCGAGCGCCTCGATTACACCCCCAGCAGTTCCGCCCAGTCTCTGAAGAAGAATGTCACCCATACCATCGGGATGATCGTCACCAGCTCCACCAACCCCTACTTCGCCGAGGTGGTCTCCGGGGTGGAGGCGGCCCTCTATGCGGCAGGCTTCAACCTGATGCTGTGCAACTCCGGGCGCGATATCGACAGGCAGCGCAGCTATATCCGAACCCTCAAGGGCAAGCGTATCGATGGCCTGCTGGTGCTTGAGTCGGTGATCTCCGAGGAGTTCCTGGCGCTGCTGACCGCCTGCCCCTTCCCGGTGGTGCTGATGGACAACGAGGCCCCGGAGCTGGCCAGCGTCGTCGATGATTCCGAGCAGGGCGGCTATCTGGCCACCCGCTACCTGATCGAGCAGGGACACCGGGCCATCGGTTGCATCACCGGCCCCGCGGATCACTACCAGTCCCGGCAGCGCTATCGGGGCTTTCGCCGCGCCCTGGAGGAGGCGGGGCTCGAGGTCGAGCCGGCCTGGGTCTATGCCGGCAACCTCGAGGTGAGTGGCGGCGAGGCCGCCGTCCAGGCGCTGACCGATGGCCCGCGGCGCCCCACGGCGCTGTTCGCCTTCAACGACCTGCTGGCCCTGGGGGCCATCGGCGAGGCGACGCGACGCGGCTGGCGCGTCCCCGAGACGCTGTCGATCATCGGCTACGACGATATCGAGATCGCCCGCCTGCTCACCCCCTCCCTGACCACCCTGAGTCAGCAGACCACCCTCCTGTGTCGCGAGGCCTGCCGGTTGTTGACGGCGGCCATCGCCGCCAAGGCAGCGGTCACCGAGCATGTGCGGATCCCGCCGCAGCGGGTGATTCGCGACTCGGTGTGTGGGCCGCCGGCGGATCTACACTGAAAGGTGTCGCGCCGGAAGGTTTCGCCTTCCGGGATCCCCTAGAGGAGGCGTCACCATGAACGATACCGTCAAGCTGCATCCGGCGGTGGATAACGGCATCGCGCCGGCCGATCCGGACTTCGAGGGGGGCACCCTGTTGTGCCACTGCAAGGAGAACCAGGTGGTGGTGGCCATCCATGAGCAGTGCCAGCATAACCACCTGTGTGGTTGCACCAAGTGTTGGAAGCCGGAGGGGGCCTTGTTCTCCCAGGTGGCGGTGGTGCCCCGGGCCAGCGTGCATGTCATCGCGCATGCGGAGAAGCTCGAGATCCTCGACCGCAAGGCGGTGATTCGCCGCCACGCCTGCACCGCTTGCGGGGTGCACCTGTTCGGGCGTATCGAGCAGAAGGATCACCCCTTCTATGGCCTCGACTTTATCCACCCGGAACTCTCCCACCACGGCGGCTGGGCACCGCCGGGCTTCGCCGCCTTCGTCTCGTCGATCATCGAATCGGGTGTCGACCCGGGGCGCATGCCGGTGATCCGCGAGCGCCTGCGCCAGCTCAACCTGGAGCCCTACGACTGCCTGTCGCCGACCCTGATGGATGCCATCGCCACCCATATCGCCAAGGCCAAGGGCGAGCAGGCCGCCTGAGCGCCGCGTCCCGCCGGGAGCCCTCCCGACGGGACGCGGTCAGCGGTGGCAGGTGTAGAGATGGGCCGGCAGGATATTGAGCGGCTCGAAGCCCTTCTCCACCTGCGAGAAGAGCCGCCTCAGGTCGACGCCCACCTTGGGGGAGAACTGGTAGATCAGCATGGCCCCGCCGTCGGCCAGCGCCTCGCGGCTGTCGCTGAGGATACGCCGGCGGCAGTCGGCGGGCATGGTGCTGAAGGGAATGCCGGCGACGATATAGTCCGCCGGCGGCAGGCCCAGTCGGCTCAGCTCCGCCTGGATGGTCTCGGCGGAGCCGGCCACCACCTGCAGGCGGGGGTCGGGGAGCGAGTCGCCCAGGTAGGCAACGAAATCCGGGTTGGTCTCCAGGGCCAGCAGGGTAGCGTCCGGGGCCAGCCGAGCCAGGATCTCCCGGGTAATGGTACCCACGCCGGGGCCGTACTCCACCACCACCCGAGCCTCTTCCCAGCCCACTTGATCGAGGAGGCGCCGTACCAGAAAGGGGGAACTGGGGATGATGGAGCCCAGCATGCGGGGATGTTTGAAGAAGTTCCTGGCGAACAGCGAGAGCTGGGCACGTCGTGAAGGGGCTAGCACGCGACTGGGGCGGTCGGGCACCGTCATGGGCGTCTCTCCTGCGATGGGCGGGTATGACTCCACTCTAGCAGCCCAGCGGAATTAGCGCCGATCCGCCGTGAAATCCCGGCCTGTGGCGCCGATCCGCCGCGTCTCGGGCCGGCCGTCTTGTCCTGGATCAAGTCTGGCCAGTCGCCGCTCTGCTACATTCAGAGAATAACGAGGCCGCGGGGGCCGCTCCTGGTCTCCCGGTCACTGGTCAACGAGGGAATGCTATGCAAGCCGTGGATATCATGACGCCCAATGTCATCACCGTTGCTCCCGAGACTCAGGTGCAGGAGGTGGCGCGGTTGCTGCTGGAGAATCATATCAGCGCGGTGCCGGTGGTGGATGGCGACGACCGGGTCCTGGGCATCGTCAGCGAGGGCGACCTGCTGCGTCGTATCGAGGGCAGTGGCGAGCGCCCCCGCCACTGGCTGCGGGCCCTGTTCGAGACGCCGGCGAGCCCACTGGACTATATCAAGTCCCACGGCCGCACCGCCGAGCAGGTGATGACCTCGCCGGTGATCGAGGTCGCCGGCGACATGCCCATCGACGATATCGCCCGGCTGCTGGAGAAGCATCGCATCAAGCGCGTGCCGGTCACCGAGGGTGGGCGCCTGCTGGGCATCGTCAGCCGTGCCAACCTGCTGCGGGGCTTCTCGGTGGCAGGACTGGAGGAGGGCGCCACCGTGGACGATCGGGCCATTCGCGATCGCCTCCACAAGGAGCTGGAGGAGACCCTGGGCCTGGGCCAGATCAATGTCATCGTGGTGCAGGGCGAGGTGCAGCTATGGGGCCTGGTGGACAGTAATGAGCAGCGCAAGGCGGCCCAGGTGGCGGCGGAAGACATCCCCGGCGTCAAGCGGGTGGAGAACAACCTGGGCATGCTGCCCCAGGGCATGGGCCGCGTGTGATCGGTCCGCTTGCCGAGATGACGAAGGGGTGGCCATAGGCCACCCCTTCATCGTATTCCGGCGCGGAAGAGGACGATCAGTCCAGCCGCTCCAGGGCCGCGGCCAGGGTAGCGACGCTGCGCTCCACGTCGAGCAGCTTGTCGAGGCCGAACAGGCCGATGCGGAAGGTCTGGAAGTCATCCCCTTCGCCGCACTGCAGGGGCACCCCGGCGGCCACCTGCAGGCCGGCGGCCATGAACTTGGCGGCGATGCCGGCATCCTCGGTATAGCTCACCACCACCCCGGGGGCGGCGAAGCCCTCGGCGGCCACGCTGGCGAAGCCCCGGGTGGCCAGCAGCTCACGCACCCGGCGACCCAGCTCCCATTGGGCATCGCGCGCCCGCGCGAAGCCGACCCGCTCGGTCTCCTCCATGATATCGCGCAGGCGACGCAGGCCATCGGTGGGCAGGGTGGCATGGTAGGCATGGCCGCCCTGTTCATAGGCCTGCATGATGGCATGCCATTTGCCCAGGTCCATGGCGAAGCTGCTGCTGGTGGTGGCTTCCAGGCGCTCGCGGCCGCGCTCGGAGAGCATCACCATGGCGCAGCAGGGGGTGCCGCTCCAGCCCTTCTGGGGGGCGCTGATCAGCACGTCCACGCCGGTGGCCCGCATATCCACCCAGAGGGTACCGGAGGCGATGCAGTCCAGCACCAGCAGGCCGCCCACCCCATGCACCGCGTCGGCCAGGCGCTTGAGGTAGTCGTCCGGCAGCAGCATGCCGGAGGCGGTCTCCACGTGGGGGGCGAAGACCAGCGCCGGGCGTTCGGCGGCGATGCTGGCCTCCACCTCCTCGATGGGCGCTGGCGCGAAGGGCGCCTGGGCGCCTTCACCCTGGCGGCTGGCCTGGTGCACCAGCTCCCGGGAGGGGATATCGCCCATGGCGAAGATCTGGCTCCAGCGGTAGCTGAACCAGCCGTTGCGGATCACCATCACCGCCTGATTGGTGGCGAACTGGCGGGCCACCGACTCCATGCCGAAGGTGCCGCTCCCCGGCACGATCACCGCCGCCTCGGCGCCATAGACCCGCTTGAGGGTGGCGGAGAGGTCGGTCATCACCGTCTGGAAGGCGCGGGACATATGGTTGAGGGCACGGTCGGTATAGACCACCGAGTATTCCAGCAGACCATCGGGATCCACATCGGGCAGCAGGCCGGACATCGTTATCTCCTGGGTTCATGGGGACTGCTAGCCAGGATATTCGCTTCGCCGACTAACGGCTAGTACCGATGCCCGGGAGCCGGAGGGGGGAGCCCGGCTTCCGACGGTCGGGGCCGGCACTGAAAACATTTCATTTGCGCCCAGGGAAACTCTGGGCCACACTCCAAGAGGTGTTAAAAAACACCGTTCTTTAATGGAGGTGGTCATGAGATTTCTTGTTGCCGCATCTGCCGCCGCCCTGCTGGCGGCAGGGGCCTTCGCTACCACGGCTCAGGCCAATCAGCATGGCTTCTATCCCCAGGGATACGTGGGGGGCGATGTCATGTTCTGGGACCTCGACCCCAAGGGGGCTTCCTCGGCCAATGACGTGGGCCTGCGTCTGCGGGGCGGCGTGCAGTTGAACGACTACTTCGCCGTCGAGGGGCACTTGGGCACCGGAGGCTCCGATACCGTGCAGGGCGTCGAGGCCGAGCTCGACTATCTGGTCGGCGGCTTCGCCAAGGGCATCCTGCCGATCTCCCAGGAGTTCCGGCTCTATGGCCTGCTGGGCTACTCCGAGGTGGATTTCGATTTCTCGCCGGGCGGCAGTGCCCGGGATGATGGCTTCTCCTACGGGGCCGGTGCCGAATTCGAAGTCGCGCCCAACCTCTCCGTGGGGGCCGATTATATTCGTTACCTCGACAAGTCCGATGCCAATGTCGATGCCGCCAGCGTTGGCGTGCGTTACCAGTTCTAACCCTTGTCTGCCACGACTGACGCCTCCGCCCTCGGCGGGGGCGTCGTCGTTTCTGAAGCACCATCCTGGTGCAAGGCCGCGGTGACCGGGGAGGGGCGGAAAGTCCCCCAGGGACTTGGGCTGCGGGGCCGGACAAGGGAGGTTGGCACGGGCCCTGCAGGGTAAACCCTATCCTTGCCATGCAGGTGTCGCCATGTCCTCCATTCGTTTGCTCCCGGATACGCCGTCTCGGCTGCTATTCACCGATCTGGATGGCTCGCTGCTCGATCATCACGACTATGACTGGTCGCCGGCCCGCCCCTGGCTGACGCGGCTCAAGCACCTGGGCATACCGGTGATCCCGGTGACCAGCAAGACCCGCCACGAGCTGCTGCCGCTGCGCCGTGCCTTGGGTCTCGCGGAGGCCCCCTTCGTGGCCGAGAATGGCGCCCTGGTGGGCCTGCCTCCCGCCTGGTGCCATGCGCGCCTGGAGCGCGATCCGGACCCGGATGGCCTGGTGATCAAGTCGCTGGGGGTGGATATCGGCTTTATCCGCCAGCGCCTGGCGATCTGGCGCCATCGCCTGGACGCGCGTTTTACCCCCCTGAGCGAGCTGCCCCTCGACGAGCTGGTGGCCTGCACCGGGCTCAGCGAACCCGAGGCGCGGCTGGCGCGGCGGCGCGAGGGCAGCGAGCCACTGCTCTGGCAAGGCGACGAGGCCGGCCTCGAGGCCCTGCGCGACGGCCTCGCCGGCGATGGCCTGCGGCTGGTGCGTGGCGGGCGCTTCTGGCATGTGACGGGCGCCTGCCACAAGGGCGAGGCGGTACGCTGGCTGGTGCGGCGCTATACCGCCCTGAGAGGGCATCGACCCCTGACCCTGGCGCTGGGCGACGGGCCCAATGACATTCCCATGCTCGAGGCGGTGGACCAGGCGGTACTGATCCGTGGGCACCATGATCGGCCGGTCGCCCCCGCCCAGCCGGCCCTCTATCGCAGTCGTGTTGCCGGGCCCGCCGGCTGGGCCGAGGGGGTGGCCCACTGGTGGGGGCGAGACGGACACCGGGGCGAGTCGGCCCTGAGCAACCCGGCCGGGCAAGGGGAGGCGATGGCATGAGCGACTTCTACCAGAATGGCATCGTCACCGACTTCCATAACCTGACCCGCCGCCCGGTGGCGGCGCTGGAGGCCGAGCTGGTCGATTTCTCCCGGCGCCGGCCGATGAGCCTGATCCTGCCGTCGCTCTACTCCGAGCTGGAGGGGCCGGCACTGGCGGGGATCGTCGAGGAACTCGCCCGGGTGCCCTACCTGGCCGAGGTGGTGATCGGCCTGGATCGGGCCGACCGCGAGCAGTTCCTGCACGCCCGGGAGTTCTTCGCGCGCCTGCCCCAGCCCCATCGTATCCTGTGGAACGACGGCCCGCGGCTGCGGGCCTTGGACGCCGAGCTGGAGGCCCAGGGGCTCTCGCCCCGCTTGCCCGGCAAGGGGCGCAATGTGTGGTTCTGCAGCGGCTTCGTGCAGGCCTCGGGCCGTGGCGCCGTGGTGGGGCTGCACGACTGCGATATCCTCACCTATGATCGCGGGCTGCTGGCACGCCTGTTCTACCCGGTGGCGCACCCCCACTTCAACTACGAGTTCTGCAAGGGGTACTACCCCCGCCTCGCCGAGGGCAAGCTCAACGGCCGGGTATCGCGACTGCTGGTCACCCCGCTGCTGCGCGCCCTCAAGCGGATCCATGGCCCCTTGCCCTACCTGGAGTACCTGGACAGCTATCGCTACCCGCTCTCCGGCGAGTTCGCCATGCGCGCCGAGGTGCTCGACTCCCTGCGTATCCCCGCCGACTGGGGGCTGGAGATCGGCGTGCTCTCCGAGCTGCACCGCAATCACTCCACCAAGCGCCTCTGCCAGGTGGACCTGGCCGACGCCTACGACCACAAGCATCAGCCGGTCTCCGAGGCGGACGCCTCCTCTGGGCTCAACCGCATGAGCCTGGATATCGCCAAGGCGCTCTACCGCAAGCTGGCGACCCAGGGGGTGACCTTCAGCGCCGAGGGCTTCCGTACGATCAAGGCCACCTACTACCGGCTGGCCCTGGACCTGATCGAATCCTATGCCCACGACGCCGAGATGAACGGCCTGCGTCTCGACCGCCACGCCGAGGAGCGCGCCGTGGAGCTGTTCGCCGCCAACCTGCTCGAGGCCGGCAGCGCCTTCCTCGATAACCCTCGGGAGCGCCCCTTTATCCCCAGCTGGAATCGCGTACGGGCGGCCATTCCAGACCTGCCGGCGCGGCTCCACGCCGCCGTGGAGGCCGATAACGCCCCCTCCGAGGAGCTATAAGCCATAAGTTGGAAGTTGGAAGTCATCCTGGATTTTACGCCGGGGGAAGGTGTCAAGGTTTTCTTCAAGCTTCCAATCGCGAAGCGCCGCTCTTCCAGCTTCAAGCTCCCGGCGAAGCCGGGTACGGCTTCTTCGCCAGCCATAGGCTGCGGTAGGGCGCCAGGCTCTCCATCGGCGCCCAGGGCGCCTCCTCCAGCAGGTCGTACCAGTCGCCTTCCGCCAGCGCCGCCAGGGCCAGCGGCTGGCGCTTGTCGGTGACGTTATGGATCGCCAGCAGGCGGCGTCCGTCGGCCAAGGGACCGCGCTGGAGCACCAGCAGCTGTGGCGGGGCGGGCAGTACCCGCTGGGGGGCGTCCGGGTGAAAGCAGGGTTCCCGGCGTCGCACCGCCAGGCGGCGCTTGAGCGCCAGGAAGACCCCGCGGGTCGGGGTGTTGCGGCTGTCGAGCAGCTCCTCGAGCTCGTCGAGTCGCCAGCGGCGGCGGTTGATGGAGCGCAGCCGGCCGCTGCGCTCGACCCCCTCCAGGTCGTTGAGGGTGCCGGTCAGGCAGTGCAGGTAGAGGGCCGGGATGCCCCGCAGGGCCAGCATCAGGTGCTGGCTGCACAGGAAGCGCTCCATCTGCCAGGGATCGGCGCCGCGCCGGGTGCCCTTCATGGCATCGAACCAGGTGATATTGATCTCGTAGGGGCTGTCGCGGCCATCGGGTTGGCGACGCATGCTGACGAAGCCGCCGAAGCGGTGCATCAGTTCCAGCAGCGCCTCGATCTCGTGGGGCGGCAGCCAGCCCTCCAGGGGGCGCACGCCGATGCCATCGTGGCTGGCGGTGAAGTTCAGGTAGCCGCAGCCCGGCGGCAGCTCGGGCAGGCTCTCGAGCCAGTTGGCCAGGGTGGTGGCATCGCCGCCGGTCAGGGTGTGCAGCAGCAGCGGCGGCAGGGTGAACTGGTAGACCAGATGGGACTCGTCGGGCTCGTCCCCCTCGGCCAGCCGCTCCAGTCCCCCGGCTGAAAGCCGTTCAAGGCCCAGGTAGCTGAGGTTCTCCCGGTGGGGCACATTGGTCTCGGTGAGCAGCAGGGTGCCGGGCGCCACATGGTCGACCACGGCACGCAGCAGGCGCACCACCTCATGGGTCTGGGGCAGATGGATGCAGGGGCTGCCGACTTCCTTCCACAGGTAGGCGATGGCGTCGAGACGCACGATCCGTGCGCCCTGCGCGAGATAGAAGAGCAGGATGCCGATAAATTCCAGCAGCACGTCGGGGTTGGCGAAGTTCAGGTCGATCTGGTCCTCGGAGAAGGTCGCCCAGAGGTGGCGGGTGCCGCGGCGGGTGGCCACCGGCACCAGCAGTGGCGTGCTGCGAGGGCGTACCACCGCCGAGAGGTCGTTGTCGGGATCCATCTCGATAAAGTAGTCGCGCCCCGGCTGGCTGCCGGTCAGGTAGTCGACGAACCACAGTGACTCCCGGGAGACGTGGTTGAGCACCAGGTCCACCGCCAGGTCATGCGTCGCGGCCAACTGGCGAATATGCGACCAGTCCCCCAACTGGGGGGCCACCTCCCGATAGTGGATCACCGAGAAGCCGTCGTCGCTGCTCCAGGGGAAGAAGGGCAGCACATGCACCCCGCTGAAGGCATTATCCAGCCGCGTTTCCAGGAACTCATCCAGCACCGCCAGGGGCGGTCGGTCGTCGTCCAGCAGGCTGTCGCCATAGGCGATCAGCCACTGGTCACGCTCGCTCCATAGCGGCGATCCCGCCTCACGGCGGTGCATCGCCGGGGGGCGATGCGCCAGCAGGGTCAACAGGCGCCGGTGGACCTCGTCGGCGCGCGGGCCATAGAGGACGGCCAGATGCCGGTGTGCCCGCTCGCGGAAGGCCTCGAGGTCGAGGGGCGTGGTGAGGGAAGGGGTAAAGGCAGGGGATTCCATGGGCTGACCACCGTGCTGTCCGCTTTCCCTGAGTATGCAGGGGGCGTGCCAGGGGACGGGGATGACAGACCCGGAGTCATCACGCCGGCCCTGGGGCCGGCGTGATCGTGTCAGGTGGATGGTGGAGGCGTCACACCTCCTGGTAGAGCTCGCTGCCCTTGTTGCGGAACTTCTCCGCTTGTTCCTCCATGCCTTTCATGACGGCTTCCTGGTCGCCGTCGAGGCCATGCTCGCTGGCGTAGTCGCGCACCTCCTGGCTGATCTTCATGGAGCAGAACTTGGGCCCGCACATGGAGCAGAAGTGGGCCACCTTGGCGGAGTCCTTGGGCAGGGTCTCGTCGTGGTACTCGCGCGCGGTGTCCGGGTCGAGGCCGAGGTTGAACTGGTCCTCCCAGCGGAACTCGAAGCGCGCCTTGGACAGGGCGTTGTCGCGACGCTGGGCGGCCGGGTGGCCCTTGGCCAGGTCGGCGGCGTGGGCGGCGATCTTGTAGGTGATGATGCCGGTCTTGACGTCGTCCTTGTTGGGCAGGCCCAGGTGTTCCTTGGGGGTCACGTAGCAGAGCATGGCGCAGCCGTACCAGCCGATCATCGCCGCGCCGATGCCGGAGGTGATGTGGTCATAGCCGGGGGCGATATCGGTGACCAGCGGCCCCAGGGTGTAGAAGGGCGCCTCGTCGCAGTACTCGAGCTGCTTATCCATGTTCTCTTTCACGAGGTGCATGGGCACATGGCCGGGGCCCTCGATCATCACCTGGACGTCGTGCTTCCAGGCGATATGGGTCAGCTCGCCGAGGGTCTCGAGCTCGGCCATCTGCGCCTCGTCGTTGGCGTCGGCCACCGAGCCGGGGCGCAGGCCGTCACCCAGCGAGAAGGCGACATCGTAGCGCTTGCAGATCTCGCAGATTTCCTCGAAGTGGGTGTAGAGGAAGCTCTCCCGGTGATGGTAGAGGCACCACTTGGCCATGATCGAGCCGCCGCGGGAGACGATGCCGGTGACCCGCTTGGCGGTCAGCGGCACATAGCGCAGCAGTACGCCGGCGTGGATGGTGAAGTAGTCCACGCCCTGCTCGGCCTGCTCGATCAGGGTGTCGCGGAACACCTCCCAGGTGAGATCCTCGGCCACGCCCTTGACCTTCTCCAGGGCCTGGTAGATCGGCACGGTGCCGATCGGCACCGGGGCGTTGCGGATGATCCACTCGCGGGTCTCGTGGATGTTCTGCCCGGTGGAGAGGTCCATGATGGTGTCGGCGCCCCAACGGATGCCCCAGGTCATCTTGTCGACCTCCTCCTCGATGGAGGAGGTCACCGCCGAGTTGCCCAGGTTGCCGTTGATCTTCACCAGGAAGTTGCGGCCGATGATCATCGGCTCGGACTCCGGGTGATTGATATTGTTGGGGATGATCGCTCTGCCTGCCGCGACCTCGGCACGCACGAATTCCGGGGTGATCTCCTCGGGCAGCCGCGCGCCATGGCCCTGGCCCGGGTGCTGGTGGCCGAGGATCCGTTCCACCTCCGCCGTGCCCAGCGCCTGGCGGCGCTGGTTCTCGCGCAGGGCGATAAACTCCATCTCCGGGGTGATGATGCCCTGGCGGGCGTAGTGGAGCTGGGTGACGTTTCCTGCCCGGCCATCTTTTGTAGGGAGTGCGCGGCGCGGGGTGCGGGTCAGGTCGAAGCGCAGCTGGGCCAGGGTCGGGTCATTGGCGCGACGCTGCCCGTACTCGCTGGTCGGCCCATCGAGGAACTCGGTGTCGCCGCGTTCCTCGATCCAGGCGCGGCGCAGCTCGGGGAGACCCTGGCGCAGGTCGATTTGGGCCTGCGGGTCGGTATAGGGGCCGGAAGTATCGTAGACCAGCAGCGGCGGGTTCTCCTCATCGGCGCCGGAGGTCCTGGTGGGCGAGAGGCTGATCTCGCGGAAGGGCACGCGGATATCCGGGCGCGAGCCTTCGACGTAGACCTTGCGCGAGCCGGGCAGCGGCTGGACGGCGGCCGCGTCGACCCGGGCGGTCTCGGCGAGGAAATGGGCGGTCTTGCTCATGGTGTTCTCCCTAGGGTTGTCGGGGTCTTGTCAGGGAGGACAGCTGGGGAGGACAGGGGCGGCCGGGCAGGGGTGGCCCGGCGGCGTGTCGCTTGATCCCTACGCTGGTCCTAGCCAGTTCAGGTTCAACGGGATCCATGCTCGAGCGCTGCATGATCTCAGCCGTCATCAACGGCACCCCGTCAAGCGTGGTGGTCGGGCGATACCGGGGTATCGCGGTCAAGCGCGCCGTCCTGACCAGGAACGACACGCGATACTCTCTCTAGGCTCGGCTCGGGTGAGTCGAGCGCCGGATCAACTCGACTATCACCTGGGAAAATCGCTTAGTCCGCGCGATCCAGGCCCATCTGCCAGAAGTCGATCTCGAGCCGCGTGGCATCGCGGAATACCGTGGCCAGTTCCTCGAAGCGCCGCGGCGTGACCTCCGCCAGGCGCCCATTCAGCCAGGCGATCTCGTCGCGCATGGCGGCCTGGAAGTCGTCGCCGGCGTACATGGCGACCCAGGCGTCATAGGGGTTGGCGGGGCCGCGCACCGTGAAGGACTGGGCGGCCAGCCACTGGGCGATCTCGCCATAGCCCACCAGGCAGGGGGCCAGGGCCACATGCAGGTCGAGGAGGTCACCGCGGTTGCCGGTATCCAGTACATAGCGGGTATAGGCCAGGGTCGCCTTGGCCTCCGGCAGGGCGGCGAGCACCGCCTCGTCGATGCCCCAGTCGCGGCAGAAGTCGATATGCAGCTGCAGCTCCACGTCGAGGATGGTCTTGAGGCCGGCATGGGCATGGCGCAGGTCGGAAAGCGTCCGGCTCTTGTAGGCGGCCAGGGCATAGGCCCGGGAGAAGTGGATCAGGAACAGGTAGTCCTGCTTCAGGTAGTGGCGGAAGGCCCCGGTCTCCAGGGTGCCGGCGCCCAGCTGGCGCACGAAGTCGTGCTCGATATAGGCGCGCCAGTCGTGATGGCAGGCACCCTTGAGATCGTCGAAAGCGTAGCCCATGCAACCTCCGGTGGTGGGATCCGGAGTGGGGCGAAAGGGGGGGAGGGCAGTAGCCGGATAGGCGAGGGCCCGCCTGATTCCCTACGCCGGTTCATATGGGCGCCGCAGCGCACCATTCACCCGGATCAGGTTCTACGGGATCGACGCTCGGTGGCAACCCTGTGGTCCGCCCACCCGCGCCATCTCAGCCGGTCTACCGGCACCCCGTCAAGCGTTGGGCCTAGTCTAGCAGCTTGGCAGAGAGTTACCAGGCGGTTTTGTGGAAATATTTTCCATTTTTCAAAATGGGCTAGTAGAGGCGAAAGGAGGGGTGGTCGGGATGCCCCTGCTGCTCCTCGATCACCTTGCGATAGCGCTTGTACTCCCACTGGTACTGGGCCGGCTCCAGGGCGATGGCGGCCTCCACGCTGGCGTTGACGCCGGCGGCGGAGATCGCCTCGTCCGGGTCATGGACGCGCTCGTCGGCGGCCAGGAAGTGGATCTCGAAGCCGCGCCCGGGGCGTCGGAGGGCCACCCCGGTGACCACTTGGGCCCGGGTACGCGCCACCAGCTTGGGCAGCAGGGTGGCGGTATAGGCCGGGCGCCCGTAGAAGGGGGCGAAGACGCCGCTGCCCCAGTCCGGCTCCTGGTCGGGGAGGATGCCTACCGCCTCGCCGCGCTTGAGGGCCTTGAGCAGGGCCGCCACGCCGCGCGGGTTGGTGGGCACCAGGCTCGCCCCCATGCGCTCGCGGCCCCCGCGGATCACCGGGTCCAGGTCGGGGATCTTGGGGGGCTCGTACATGGCGGTGAAGGGGAAGTGCCCGGAGAGCCAGAAGTTGAGCACCTCCCAGTTGCCGAAGTGGGGGGCCAGCACGATCACCCCCTGGCCGGAGGCGCGGGCCTCGTCGAGCAACTCGCGGCCATGCACGGCGAGGATCGACGCCTCCACCCGCTCGGGGGGCGCCATCCAGGCGAAGCCCAGCTCCAGCATGGTGGCGGTGGAGTGGGTCAGGCTGGCCCGGGCCAGGCGGCGCCGCGACGCGCCGTCCCGGCCGGGGTAGACCTCGCCCAGGTTGATCTCGGTGACCTCCCGCTCGCGACGGCTGAAGCGGTGCACCAGGGGGCCGGCGATGCGCGCCAGGCGCCACAGGGTGGTCAGTCGCCGACCGGCCAGGCGGCGCCATAGGGTGGCGATGGCCCGGGCCTGGTATCGATGCTTGGCCTCACTCATGACCTAGATCAGCCAGGTGTCCACATTGAGCGGGGCGCGCTTCTCCTGGAGCCCCTTGAAGCCCTTGACGCAGCGGATGATCATCCACACCGCCAGGACCAGCATCAGCAGGAAGCCGATGCCGATCAGCGCCAATACCAGGCAGATCAGGCCATAGACCACGCCGATCCAGAAGGTGCGGATCTGATAGCGGTAGTGCTCGTCGAGCCACTGGGGGCCCTTGCCGCGGTAGATATAGGCGATCACCAGGCCGACGATGCCGGTGAAGCCGACCACGAAACTGGCCAGGAAGAGGGCATAGACCACCATGGCCATGGTGGTGTCCGGGGCCTGGCTCTGCTCGGCCACCAGGGTGTCGTCGTTGTGCGGGTCGTTCATCACTCATCATCCTTGGGAAGACACATCGGCCGCCCATGATACCCGGCCGGCGAGCCATTGCCATCAGGTGGCGGGGCGGCAGATCTCCAGCAGGTTACCCTCCGGGTCGCGCAGATAGAGCGCCTCGACGGGGCCCGAGGCGCCCAGGCCCGGCACCGGGCCCTGTTCCAGGGGCACGCCCAGCACCTCCAGATGGCGCTGCACTTCGTCCAGGGGCAGGCGGCTGCGCAGACACAGCGCCTGGCTGCCCGGCGTCGGATAGGTGGCCTGGGGAGCCTCGACCCGGGCCGGGTCGAGCAGCCGCAGGGCCAGGCCATCCAGCAGCAGGTCGACCCGACCGGTGTCCCGATAGCGCACCTCCAGACCCAGCACGCGACTGTAGAAATCCACGGCGCGGGGCAGGTCGGAAACCGGAATCAACAGATGATCGAGGGCGGCAAGCATGGGGTAATGACTCCTGAGGGGGTGTCAGCGGGCGCCAAAGCGGGTAGCCTTGGCGCCGCCGTTGACCAAAAGCATACGATGATGAAGCCCTCCCTGTCCTCTCCCGACGCCGGTTCGCCTCCCCGCACCTCGCCTGACTCCTGTCCGCTGTGTGGTGCCGACGGGGCCGTGCATTTCCACCGGGATGCCCATCGCGACTATTATCGCTGCCCGCGCTGCGCCCTGGTGCATGTGCCCGCGGCGAGCCACCTTCCCTCCGAGGCGGAGCGGACGGTCTATGACCAGCACGAGAACTCGCCTCTGGATCCGGGCTACCGGCGCTTCCTGGGGCGGCTCTTTATCCCCTTGCAGGCGCGGCTCGCCCCCGGCGCCCAGGGCCTCGATTTCGGCGCCGGCCCCGGCCCGACCCTCTCGGTGATGTTCGAGGAGGCGGGGCACCCCATGGCCATCTACGATCCCTTCTATGCGCCGCATCCCGAGGTGCTGGAGCGGCGCTACGACTTTATTACCGCTACCGAGGTGGTGGAGCATCTCTTCGCCCCGGGCCATGAGCTCGAGCGCCTGGCGAGTCGACTGAGGCCCGGTGGCTGGCTGGGGCTGATGACCAAACGGGTGACCTCGAAGGAGGCCTTCGTCGGCTGGCACTATATCCTCGACCCCACCCATGTCTGCTTCTTCAGCGAGGCGACCTTCCACTGGCTCGCGAGGCACCTCGGCATGCGCGTGGAATTCCCCGCCGCCGATGTGGTGCTGCTGCAGAAGCCCGACCTCGAGGCGTAAGCGAAGGCGCCGGCGAGGTTTGGTGGCTGGTTCGATAACATCGCGTTATTGAAGTAAAAATCCGCCGAAAATCGGCGAAAATGGCTTGGCGTTCCGGTATCCTGGGCGTATAGTCGCCACGCGATTTTCTGGCCAGGCCGTTCCAGCATGGCCGCGCACCTCCTATTCTATCTCCCTGGTTCGCTTTCTCGTTGCGAGGCTTCGCTTATGTCGCGGCAGTTGTTGGCCATGGCGCTGGCGCCCTTGCTGGGGCTCTTTATCCTCGGCATCGGCAATGGCTTCCTGTCGACCCTGATTACCCTGCGCCTGGATGGCGCCGGCTATTCGGCGCTGGTCATCGGCTGGGTGTCGTCGGCCTACTTTATCGGCCTGGCCCTGGGCGCCCTGTTCAATGACCGCCTGCTGCTGCGCATCGGCCATATTCGCGCCTACGGCGGCTTCGCCTCCCTGGTGGCGGTCACCGTGCTGCTGCAGTCCCTGTGGCTCGACCCCTACGCCTGGTTCGTGCTGCGCTTGATCGGCGGCTGGGCCACGGTGGGGGTCTTCCTGGTGATCGAGAGCTGGCTGCTGGCCGCCGCCGACCCCAAGGTGCGTGGACGCCTGCTGGCACTCTATATGATTGCCCTCTATGCCGCCGGGGTGATCGGCCAACTGCTGTTGGGCGTCACCGACGCCGCCGGCGAGATGGTGCCTTTCGTGGTGATCGGCCTGCTGGCCTCCCTGTCGGTGCTGCCCATGGCGATGATTCCTCGGGTCTCGCCGCTGATCGAGCATGCCGAGCCGCTGCCGCCCCACCGCCTGATCACCATCACCCCCACCGGGGTGATGGGCAGTTTTGGCTCCGGCCTGGCGGTGGCCGCGGTCTACACCCTGCTGCCCCTCTACCTGCAGCGCAGTGGCCTCGGCGTCGACCGGGTGGGGCAGATGATGGCGGTGATGATCCTCGGCGCCATGCTGCTCCAGTACCCCATCGGCCGCTGCTCCGATCGCCACGACCGCCAGCAGGTGCTGATCCTGATCGGCGCCTGCTGCGCGCTGATCTCCCTGGGCATTCTGGTGCTGCCCGGCGAGCCCTGGATCCTGGCCGGGCTGCTGTTCTTCCTCGGTGGCGGCGTCTTCGCCCTCTACCCGGTGGCGGTCAGTCACGCCGCCGACCGGGCCCCCGCCGGCGCCCTGGTGCGCATGAGCCAGGGCCTGCTGCTGATCAATGCCATCGGCTCGACCCTGAGCCCGCCGCTGATCACCCCGGTGATGACGGCGCTGGGCGACGGCGGCCTGTTCTGGTCGCTGGGTGGCCTGGGCGTCTTCCTGGTGCTCTTCTTCTCCTGGCGTCGCCGCGTGCGCCCGGCGCCGCTGCCGGTGGCGCCCTTCGTGGCCACCACGCCCCAGTCGGTGGTGGGGGCCGAGCTCAGCATCACCGAGGAGCTGGTACAGGGCGCCCTGGAGCACGAGCATGTGGAGGACCTCTCCGAGGTGGTGCCCGACGTGGACGTGGCCGAGCCCCTGGTCGGCCCGCCCCGGGAGGAGGACGACCATATCGAATACTTCGATACGGAGGCCGAGGCGGGCACGCCCCGGGACGGCCCGGTCCCCGACGAGGCCCGCCCCTCTTCCATCGGCTAAGCCACAAGCCCACGGCGCCCGAGACCCAGGATCTCGGGCGTTTTGCATGGAGGCCAGGGGCCGTTCTCGATAGACAGCGGGCCGTCTCGACAAAGGGGGGATTGCCGACCAACCAAGCGTTCGCTAGGGTTGGTCGGCAGGTATCGACAACAAGACATCACCGTCCCAGGAGCCACCATGAGCGAGCAACTGATCGAAGTCGTCGACCAGGCGGGCATCGTCACCCTGACCATCAACCGCCCCAAGGCCCTCAATGCCCTCAATAGCGCCGTCTTGACCGAGCTGGATCGTCTGCTGGGCGAGCTCCAGGCCCGCGAGGGCCTGCGCGCGGTGCTGATCACCGGGGCCGGCGAGAAGGCCTTCGTGGCCGGCGCCGATATCGCCGAGATGCGCGACAAGACCCCGGAGGAGGCGCGGCGCTTCGCGCGTCAGGCGCTGGCCACCTTCAAGCGCCTGGAGGCCCTGCCGGTGCCCACGGTGGCCCTGGTCAACGGCTTCTGCCTGGGCGGCGGCTGCGAGCTGGCCCTGGCCTGCGACTGGGCGGTGGCCAGCGACAACGCCATCTTCGGCCAGCCCGAGGTGCTCTTGGGGGTGATCCCCGGCTTCGGCGGCACCCAGCGCCTGCCGCGTCGGGTCGGTCCGTCCATGGCGCTCGACCTGTGTACCACCGGGCGCAAGGTCGATGCCGCCGAGGCGCTGCGCATCGGCCTGGTCAACCGGGTCATGGCCCAGAGCGAGCTGCCGGCCTATGTGGAGGAACTGACGAAGCAGCTGGGCGGCAATGGCCCGGCCGCGGTGCGCGCCGCCAAGCAGGCCATTCACGACGGCATGGATCAGGACCTGGAGAGCGCCCTGGCCCTGGAGACCAGCCTCTTCGCGTTGTGCTTCGCCGGTGACGAGCAGTGCGAGGGCATGAGCGCCTTCGTCGACAAGCGCAAGCCCAACTTCTAACTCCCGAGTCGGCGACAGATGACGACGGCCAGGGTCCCGGGACCCTGGCCGTCGTGTTTTTCGAGAGCGGGGCTCGCGAGTGGTTCAGGCGTAGGCGCCGGCCGAGTAGGTCAGCTCGTAGCTGTGGCTGTAGATCTCCAGGATATTGCCGAAGGGATCCTCCATATAGACCATGCGGTAGGGCTTCTCGCCGGGGAAGTACTGGCGTACCGGCATGCGCTGCTTGCCGCCGGCGGCGACGATCTTCTCGGCCAGGCCCTCCACGTCCGGGTCCTGGACACAGAAATGGAAGACGCCGCTCTTCCAGTACTCGAAGTTGTTATCCGGGCGCTGGGCGTTGGCGAACTCGAAGATCTCCACGCCGATGCGGTCGCCGGTGGAGAGGTGGGCGATGCGGAAGGAGCCCCAGCCGGCCCCGAAAACATCGGTGCACATCACGCTGATGGCCGAGTCGTCTTCGTTGAGGGTGGTGGGCGGCCTGATCAGCCCCGGCAGCATCGGCCTTGCCCTCTATCTCGAACTCCTCGACCTGCAACGGGCCAGCCCGGGGCTGGTGGTTCGCCATCGCTTCGCTTCCGACAGCGAGGTGCTCGACGGCGTACTGCACAATCGCTACGAACTGGGCCTGGTGACGCTGCGCCCCGACGACCCGCGGTTGGCTGCCAGCCTGTTCGCCGAGGAGCCGCTGGAGCTGGTGGTGCCGGCCGGGGACGGGGGAGAGGCCTGGGCCGACCTCGAGCGCCTGGGCTTTATCGACCATCCGGATGGTCAGGCCATGGCCACCCGGCTGCTGAGCCGACGCTTTCCCGGGCATCCCGGCATTCGCCACCTGCCATTGCGCGGCTTCAGCAATCAGATCGGCCTGCTCCTCGAGCCGGTGGCTCGGGGCCTGGGCTTCACCGTGATCCCGCGTTATGCCCGCCAGGCCTTCGCTCGGCAGGAGGTGATCCGGGTGGTGGCGGGCGGGGAGCCAGTGGTGGATACCCTGTGGTTGATCCACCGCGCCGAATGGCCGCTGTCGAGCCGGGCGCGACGGGCCGTGGATCATCTGCGTGCGAGGATCTCCCCGGCCGTTGAGCCGCAGTGATACTGTCGGGGCCAGGAAGGTTGGGGCCGCTCGTCTCACATGGTGAACAGCCTGGCCTCTGTCCTCGAGGGCCTTGAACTCCAGGACGTTGTCGCAGGGAGCGAGCAGACAGGTGGTGGTCTGCTCGCTGACTGTGTTGGCCGAGCGCCAAGCCGATTCAGAACTCCATCCGGACTCCCACGTCGATCTGGTAGTGGCTGTAGCCACTCCGGCCTTCGACGCTCTCGAGGAAAACATAGGCGGCGCGCCCCTGTGCCATCTGGGCCGTGAGCCCGACCCCCAGGTTCAGGTAGGTACGATCCGGGGAGTCGGTGCGTAGCGAGAAGGTCGTGTTGGTGGGATCTTCCTGGAACTGGGCGTGAATCAGGCGGCTGCGGTCGCTGAACTCATGCTCGAGGCCGAGGCGACCGCTGTAGTGCATGACGCCCCAGGACTGGCTGGAGGCATAGGCAAGCTGGACGGCGGCTTCCGCCGTCGTTGACTCGATGGTCTGGCCGTCGATATGGAGTAATGCACCCGCTCCCAGGTTGTCGGGATGGCTGGGGCGTTCGGTGTAGGCGTCGATTTCCGTTCGGAGATGGTCGAAGCTAGCCTGGTAACTGGTCGTCCAGGGGCCGTTGGAGCGGTCGTAACCGGCATTCAGCCCCAGGCCATACTCGTTGCCCTTGGGCCGGGCCAGGGCGCTCTGGTTACCGATCGGCTCACTGAAGACGGTACGCACCGTGTCATAGCGGTTGCGTCCCAGAGTGGCGATACCCTCGACATAGAACGCATCGCCCAGGAAGCGGGTGCCATACAGGGACAGGCTATAACCGTCTACATCGACGCCCCCAGCATTGTCGTGCAGATCCGTGTCGGTGCGAGTCAGGCCGATGGCGGCGCCGACGACGGCGTCTGGGGTGAGACGATAGTCTGCGCCGGCAGTGAGGCCATAGCCGCGGCGGCGGAACCCCGGTTCCCCACTGGTGGTGTCACGGCGGCTTTGTGTCACCATGCCATTGACGAAGAACCCCCATTGGCTGAACGCCAGAATATCGCTATCGCTGCTGGCGCCACCGCCGAGCAGGTTGCTGTATAGGGAGGGCGGGGCCTGGCCGTCCTGCATGGAGAGGCTGAGGCCGCGGGTACTCACGCCGCTGACGCCGGCACGTAATTCGCTCATGCGACTGGAGACGTTATCCATTTGTTGGCGCAGGGTCTGCATGCTGACGCGGCCCTGCGCGGCCACTTCATCGGGAGCCAGGCCATCATAGTAGTTGGTACCGGCATTCGGGTCTGCCGCCGCCGCTTCACAGACGTCGATAAGGTCATCCTGTCGGGACGTCCGCTCTCCCTCCGGAATCTGGCGCACGGCTTGGCAGGCGTTCTGCACGGTGCGTGCGACCTCCTGCTGGCGTGCCGTCAGATCGTCCTGGGTGGGCTCCTCTTCCTGGGTAGGCTCCTCATCCTGGGTAGGCTCCTCTTCCTGGGTAGGCTCCTCTTCCTGGGTAGGCTCCTCTTCCTGGGTGGGCTCCTCTTCCTGGGTGGGCTCCTCTTCCTGTTCTTGTCCCTGAGCGCTGGGAGGCAGGGCCAGACTAAAGAGGAGAATGGCCAGGGCACCGGTACCGGCTACAACAAGGTGAAAGGGCAGATGGCGTTCGGAATGGTTGCCGACAACTGGCTTGCTTCCGTCCTTCGGGGTATTTGACTGGACCACGGCGTTCCCTCCCTTCCCCTTGCTAAGGCACTCCGGTTCGAGTCGGCTTGTCCACCGTCCGCCCCTTGCAGGCGACGCCACCCGGCAAGCGATCGATTCTTATGACTTATCCGATTTGAGACTAGTCACGGCTTCTGGGCCCTGCAACCGGCGCTCGCAGGCGGCCATGCATATTGCTCGGGGCTCGACTAGACTGCCAGTCAAGCGGATTCGGCACCTCGGCTCGCACGGGAAAGGCAGGGAATGATGAGTGAGCAGCAGCATCTCCGGCTCACCGGCCACTACTCCAATGACTTCCGCATCCTGCGTTTCTCGGGGGAAGAGGAGCTCGGCCGGCTATTCGATTTCACGGTGGAACTCCTGGCAACCTCCGAGGATATTGCCTTTCCCGACGTGCTTGGCGGCAAGCTTACCCTGTGTATCGAGCTGGAAGAGGGCGAGCGCTATTTCGATGGTTGTGTGGTGGGCTTTTCCCAGGTCGGGCGGCGTGGCAGGTATGCGCTCTACCACGCACGGCTGCGCCCCTGGTTCTGGTATTTCAGCCTGACGCGGGATTGCCGCATCTTTCAGAATCAGAGCGTTCCGGAAATTATCCAGGCGCTGTTCTCGGAACACGGCCAGTCGGATTACGAAGATGCCCTGTCCCAGGACTACGAGTCCCGGGAATACTGCGTTCAGTACCGCGAGAGCGACTTCGACTTCCTGAGTCGCCTGATGGAAGAGGAAGGCATCTATTACTTCTTCCGCCACTCCGAGGGCAAGCATGTCCTGGTGTTGTCGGATGCCCCCGTTTCCCATGAACGCATTCCGGAATGCGACGAAGTGGACTTCCTGTCGCCGGGATCGGAAAGGGGCCGGGCCCAGGACCATGTCTGGGACTGGTGGTTGGGGCAGCAGATTCAGACCGAGCTCTTCGCCCTGCGCGATTTCGACTTCGAGAACCCACGCAATCCGCCGGAAGCGAAGGAGTCCCGCCCCCAGGAGCACCAGGCAGGTAGTTACGAGGCCTACGACTACCCGGGCCGGTTTATCCAGTCTTCCCCCTTGGGCAGCCACCGGGCGGCCGTTCGCAGCGACGAGAGCCAGGCGCAGTTCGAGTGCGTCAAGGCCATGGGCAACCTGCGGGCAATCATCTGTGGAGGGCTGTTCGCGCTGAAGGGGTATCCCCGTGAGGACCAGAACCGCGAGTACCTGGTCACCGGCAGCAGTGTCGACGCCCGCGCCGCGGAATACGAGGCCACCGCCGAGGCCGAGGAAGCCTCCTTTCGTTGCACCTTTACTGCCATCGACAGTGGTGTCTGTTTCCGGCCGGCACGCGTGACTCCACGCCCGGTGGTACAAGGGTTGCAGACGGCCATCGTGGTGGGCAAGTCGGGCGAGGAGATCTGGACCGACCAGTATGGCCGGGTCAAATGCCAGTTCCACTGGGATCGGCAGGGGGCCAAGGACGAGAACAGCTCCTGCTGGGTACGCGTCTCCCAGGCCTGGGCCGGGAGTGGCTGGGGAGCGATGTTCGTGCCACGCATCGGCCAGGAGGTCATCGTCGCCTTTCTGGAAGGGGATCCCGACCGGCCGATCATCGTCGGCCGGGTCTACAACGCCGACTGCATGCCGCCGTTTGGCCTGCCCGACAATGCCATGGTCGGCGGAGTCAAGTCGAACTCCACGCCGGGTGGTGGGGGCTACAACGAGATCTCGATGAACGATACGGCGGGCGAGGAACTGCTGCATGTCCATGCCCAGAAGGATCAGGACACCGTCGTCGAGAACGACGAACAGCATGCCGTGGGCCATGATCGCACCCGCTCCGTGGGCAACGACGAGCAGACCAGCATCGGCAATAATCGCAGCGAGACCGTGGGCAGCAATGAAACGATCCAGATCGGCGTGAACCGCACCGAGACCGTGGGGGGGAATGAAGCCGTCAGCATCGCCCAGAATCGCACGCATACGATCAGCGGCAACGATGTGCTCAACATTACCATGACCCGTACCCAGTCCGTGGGTATCAACGACATGGTCAACGTGGGGGGGGCCCAGGAGACGAACGTCGGGGGCCTCCGTTCGGTGATCGTCGGCGGGCTGCAGAGTACGGCGGTGGGCGCCAGCCTGAGTGAGGCGGTGGCACTCAATCGTGATGAGAGGGTCGGCGGCAGCCGCTCCAGTACGGTAGGTGACGACGATTCCCTCAGCGTCGGCAAGGGCTTGACCATCGAGGCCGGCGACCAGGTCGTCATCCGCTCCGGCAAGTCCAGCATTACCCTGAAGAAGGATGGCTCCGTCACCATCGAAGGCAAGGACATCACCATCAAGGGCTCCGGCGGCATCAACATCAAGGCCGGCAAGGACGTGGTGATCAAGGGCAAGAAGGTACTGCAGAACTGATCGGGAAACACCGGCAAGGAGACTCATCATGGCCGACGATCTCGCGGAAATCGTTCCGCGGCAGCATACCCCGACATGCAAGGAGCGAATCGATGGCGTCGTCATTGGCCTCCTCGTCGGCTTCGATGACAGCGGATACCCCCTGGTGACCTACCCCGGCAATGACAGCGACGTCGGAACGCCTGCCCGCAGCACCACCGACCTCGGAGCCGAGGATATTGGCCGGGAACTGGCCTTGATGTTCGAGAATGGTGACCCGGCGTATCCACTGGTCCTGGGACGTATGCACCGCCCCGCTGGGGCACCTGCGCGAGGTGGGGTGATCGCCGAGAGCGATGGCAAGCGCCTGGAGCTGCGGGCGGACCAGGAGATCGTGCTGCGCTGCGGGCGCGCCAGCATCACCCTGACCCGGGCCGGCAAGATCCTGCTTCGCGGAGCCTATCTGCTGAGCCGGTCCTCGGGAGTGAACCGCGTCAAGGGTGGCTCGGTGCAGATCAACTGACGGGTAGCGTGCCATGGAGCTGATCAATGCCACCGGGATGCAGGCCGGCTACACGCTGGGCATGGAGCCCAGCGGCCGGGAGCATCTGGTGGTGGTCATCAAGGGGACCTTCGAGTTTCCGCACCGCGACGAGGCGCCGCGGCTGGCCGAGGATCAGCTGCCCCTGGTCACGGCGGATACCTTCACCGGGGAGCCGGGGGCCTCGGCGCCGATATTCGAGACCGACTACGTCCCCTGGAAACCCCGCTGCGATGTGCTGCTGCACGGCAGTGCCCATGCCCCGGAGGGGCGCCCGGCGGCGCATGTACCGGTGGGGCTGCAGGTGGCGGGCATGACCAAGCATCTCCAGGTGGTCGGTGAGCGCACCTGGCAGGCCGGCCTCATCGCCATCAGCCCGGGGCCACCCCGGCCCTTCACCCGCATGGCCATCACCTATGATCGGGCCTTCGGTGGCATCGATGACTGCCATCCGGATGCCAGCAAGCACGCGGCGTACCTGGCCAATCCCGTGGGCAAGGGCTATCACCGCAAGCTCAAGGCGGCGCTTATCGACGGCACCCCCATGCCCAACACCGAGGAAACGGATCACCCCGTCAAGATGCCCAACCGGGACTATCGCCCCATGGCTTTTGGCCCGCTGGGGCGTGGCTGGCAACCGCGGCTCGGCTATGCCGGCACCTACGACCAGCACTGGCTGGACGAGGTGTTTCCCTTCCTGCCGGAAGACTTCCAGGATGCCCACTACCAGGCCGCCCCGGCGGATCAGCAGATTCCCTATCCGAGCGGCGGCGAGCCCGTTCAGTTGCTCAACCTGACGCCCGAGGGGCGCATTGCCTTCCGGTTGCCCGAGGTGGAGGTTCCGGTGGTCTTCTTCCGCAAGAGAGGCGAGCGTCACGAGACCCATGCGGTGATCGACACCATCGTGCTGCTGCCGGATGCCGGCCTGTTCACCCTGAGCTGGCGTGCCAGCCTCCCGTTGCGCCGGAACCTCTTCGAGATTCCCCAGGTGCTGGCGGGACGCATGTCCCGTGGCTGGTGGCGCGCCCGTGAGCTGGGCAAGGAGTACCACGCCTCGCTGGCCTCCGTGGTCCGCGCCAAGCGCTCCGGCGAGATGGGAGAAGGGCCATGAGCGCACCGGCACTGGCGATCCTGGGCACGGGCATGGTCACCGGCGTGGGGTTGACGGCCCCGGCCGCCTGCGCCGCCATTCGTTGCGCCATCGACAATTTCCAGGAGACCCGCTTCATGGATGCCGGCGGCGAGTGGATCCTGGGCTGCGAAGTTCCCCTGGAGCAGCCGTGGCGGGGCCGAGTCAAGCTGGTGAAGATGCTGGCCATGGCCCTGCAGGAGTGCCTGGATGGCGTGCCGGAGCTGGACCCGGCGGCGACGCCTCTGCTGTTGGGGATCGCCGAGACGTCTCGTCCCGGTCGCCTCGAGGGACTCGACGATGCCCTGATTCCCGAGGTGGAAGCGGAGCTCGGCCTGCGTTTCCATCCTCAGTCACGGGTCATCGCCGGCGGACGCATCGCGGTGGCGGTGGGGCTGTGGCGAGCCCGCGAACTGCTCGCCACCCGAGCCGTCGACCGGGTCATCGTGGCGGGGGGCGATGGCCTACTGATGGCACCGACCCTCGCCGCCTATGAGGCCCGCGACCGGCTGCTGACCAGCCAGAATTCCAACGGCTTTATTCCCGGCGAAGCGGCCGCAGCCCTCGTCGTCGAGCTGGCGCGCCCCAGCGAGGCACCGCAGCTGCTGTGCATGGGCCTGGGCTTCGGCACCGAGCCGGCACACGTGGAGGCCGAGGATCGGCCCCTGAGGGCGGATGGCCTGGTGGCGGCGATCCGCGGCGCCCTGGCCGAGGTGGGGACCACCCTGGCGGCCACGGACTTCCGCATCACCGACGTCTCCGGCGAGCAGTATGGCTTCAAGGAAGCCGCCCTGGCGTTGGGCCGCTTGTTGCGGGAGCGCAAGGCGGAATACGACATCTGGCATCCCGCAGACTGCATCGGCGAGGTGGGTGCTGCCATCGGCGGCGTGATGCTTGGCGTCACCCGCGCCGCCGTCACCCAGGCCTACTCTCCGGGCAACCATGTGCTCGCCCACTTCGGCAACGATGATGGCCGCCGCGCCGCCGCCATCCTGAGCTACCAGCCGGTGAGGGCTTCCTGATGGCCAACGATGTCTTCGCCAATGGCCGTGAGATCTCCTGCAAGGCTGCCGACGGAAAAGCCATTGCCGCCTTTCCCGATGTCTGCATGACACCCCCGGAAAACCCGACCACCCCGCCCGGTGTGCCGGTGCCATATCCCAATACCGGCATGGCGAAGGATGCGACCAGCGGCAGCAAGAGCGTCAAGATCTCCAGGAAGGAGGTGATGCTCAAGAACAAGTCCTATTTCAAGAAAAGCACCGGTGACGAGGCAGGAAGTGCCACCAAGAAAGGCGTAGTGACGAGCAAGAATCGTGGGAAGGTATATTTCACGGCCTGGTCGATGGATGTGAAGTTCGAGGGGGAGAACGTTGTTCGACATCTGGACATGACCACGCATAATCACGCATCAACACCGGGAAATTCCCCTCCCTGGTGCTACATTGACTCTATGACGTTGGCCCAAAAGAAGGATTGCAAGGAAGACAAGAAGGAGGAAGAAGAAGCGTGTTCAAAAGACGGGACATCTCGTGGCGATGAAACCCAATACAAGAGCGCCGAAGAATGTTGTGACGATGAAGATTGCAAAAAGGCGCGCAATTGTATGCTTGTCCCATACGGCGGCTCAGGCTCGCCAAATTGTTGCCCCGGTGTGACAGGGCATCACTTGCTTCCTAACTCTCTTCTGCAGGGGAAGCGCGGCGATAGCAGTACGAATGTCGTTGGACTAAAGAAGGCCGGGGATAATGCGTATACTGTAAATAAAGGTGCCTGTGTCTGCGTCAAGGGAAGCGGTAGCTCTGGTGACCACGGAAAGCTGCATGACAAGTCGAAGGAAAAGCTGCGCGGGATCTTGGAGGCCGGCGAGCATCTGGATTACGACACGGCTAAAGAAAAAGTTGTCGAGGCTCATAATGAGACGTTCCCGCAATGTAGCAAGGCATGTACGGATGCACAGATCGAAGCATCACTCAAGAAATCCAAGACCGGTAGTGAGATTAAGGTGCGTCAGAAGGATGGGATAACTCGAAAGAATTTTGATCGCTATACAGATGGGGATTTGGACTAGCAATGAAAGATCGATACGCTTATCTCAATGGGTTTACCTTCGACGACTGCCTCGTGAGAAGCAGTTCGATCATCGGTTTCACTGCTCAGAAGTGGCCGGATAGTGATCCACTCGAGCAACGCCATACGGCAGTCTTTTTCTACTACCCAAAGAAGTCGAAGGAGCGGCAGTGGGCCGTGGTCAGCGTCGGGCATGCAGCCGGTATACATGGTTGCGCCGTAACATCACCGGCGGAACGGTGGGTCTTCCTGATGGACGATGGGGAGGTCTATGTTGTTGGAAAGGGAGACAATGACTACGAGAAGCCAATAGACAGAAAGCCTGACATGTACTTCTCTAACGTCAAATCTGTACGTAATGGGTGGGCTTACGCTGTTGGGCCACGGCGGAAGGTCTATGTCCGGCGCAACGCCGGAGGCTGGACCCAACTGGACGCGGGGCTGTTTCCACAAGGTTCCAATACGGACCTTAGGAATGCGGGGTTTCGCGATATCGACGGCTTTGACGATAAGGATATTTATGCTTGTGGAGGTCGCGGCGACCTGTGGCACTACGACGGGAATGTCTGGATGAATGTGGATGTGCCGACGAACGCCGACCTGCAGAACATCTGCTGCGCCGAGGATGGACTCGTGTACATTACGACAGGGACCAACGGGATTCTTCGCGGGCGAGATGCTACGTGGGAGCTCATTGAACAGGACGTGAGCGACGATATCCTAGAAGCGATCGTCGATTTCAACGGCAAGGTCATTGTCTCTACGATTCCGGAACTCTACTACCTCGACGGCGACGAGCTGAAGGTCTTCGAGCCGAAGAAACCAAAGATGAACTCCCGGGCCCACCTGGCCGCTGGGGATGGGGTACTCGTCGTGGCGGGTGATGACGAAGCAACCATGTACGACGGCAAGTCGTGGTCGGTCATTCTCGACCCCGTACCATAGACTGTCGAGACGGCTGAGGCGGTAAAGGAGGCACAAGCCCGATCCATCAAGTAGGCGAAGTAGTGTATCGTCATTTTTTCATAGATTCAGATGGAATTACCTTGGAGAATAAATTGGTTGTTGTGCCTACGCCTTCCATCGTCACCCAACACGCCGAAGAAGCCGCCTTTCTCTGGATCTTGCGTGACGCCGCGGTCCGCGCCCCTCACTACGATCTGAAAGACCTCGCTCACCTCGATGGTCGGGTCGAGGCGCACATCGACGGCTTGCGGGTCGCGGGACCGACGGGGTGGGAGCTATGTGTCGAGCAGCTTGCCCATGAAGAACCTGGTGAGGTCTTCGCCGCCGCGGTGCTGGCCCTGGAGAGTGGAGACTCGGCGCGGATCCGGCGTGTCTACGAGGTGGTCGGTGCGGCCCCCGAGACGCAGCGCGGGCTGGTGTCGGCGTTCGGTTGGGTCGATCGCGCCTGGTGGCGCGGCGAGGTCAGGGATCTGCTGGCGGCGGAATCTTCCTTCTGGCGGCGGCTGGGGCTGGCGGCGGCGGCCACGCAGCGGATGGACCCCGGTCCCGTGCTGCTGGAGTCACTGCAGGCGGAGTCCCTCATGCTGCGTGCCACCGCTCTGCGGGTGGCCGGTTCTCTGGGGCGAGCGGATCTGCTGCCGGCGCTACAGGCACAACTGAACAGCGACGACGAGGTAGTGCGCTTCTCCGCCGCCTGGGCGGCAACCCTGCTCGGAGATCGCGGTGCGGCGCCTCGGCAGGCCCTGGCATTCGTCGATGCGGATCACCCCCGGTTCGCGGCACCCGCCCTCAGGGTGGCGCTGCGGGCGCTTTCATCCAGCGAGGGGCAGCAGTGGGTGGGGCACTTCGCCCGGCAGCCGCAGACGCTACGCCACGCGGTGGTGGCCTGCGGCATTCTCGGCGATCCGGTCAATATCCCCTGGCTGCTGGAGCAGATGGGGATACTGGAGATCGCCCGCGTCGCTGGCGAATCCTTCACCCTGATCACCGGGGCTGGCCTGGCCGATGAGGACCTGGAAGGGGAGTGGCCCGAGGGGTTCGAGGCCGGCCCCACGGAGTATCCCGAAGACGACAACGTGGCGTTGGACGCGGACGAGGATCTGTCCTGGCCGGAGGCGGCGCTCATCGCCGCCTGGTGGACCCGCCACCAGGCGGCGTTTCGGTCGGGACAGCGTTATCTGCTCGGTCGTCCCTTGACGCCGGAGCACCTGCAATGGGTGTTGAGCCATGGCATGCAGCGCCAGCGCGTGGCGGCGGCGCTGGAGCGCAAGCTGCTGAGCCCCGGTGAGCCACTGTTCGAGACGCGGGCCCGGGGAAGCGCCCAGCAACAGTGGCTCGGGTTGCCTATCCAGGGCGCCTGAGGCGGTCCTTGGCTGACTGACGAAATAGCACTGATTTTTCAGTCGGCTGGTTGTATCTCCGGCGTGACGTTTTTTTCGTCACGGTTTCGCGTGGCCCCGGGACAGCTGCTATACCTCATAGGGCGGGATCAAGGCATCTAGCACCTAGCACTCCCAAGGGGGAGACGATGCCTTTTTGCAGCGGGGAAGGCGGTATCACCCGCGATACATCGGGGCATACCGCGAACACTTCAAATGGGGATCCTTTTGCATGGATGTGCAAGAGTTGCTCGAGCCGCATAGCGAGGAGTCTCCAGCGGGGGTGGATCTGGATGCCGCGGGCGAGATACTCGCGTTGGACATGCTGGCCAAGTGGGGGGCGCCCGACGAAGAGCCAGAGTGGGAGGAGCTACGGCTAGCCAGCCTCGCGGCGCTGAATAAGAGCCACGACCTTCGCCCGGCCGTCTATCTGACGGCCGCGCTGCTTCACACCGATGGGATACCGGGCTTCGCCGATGGGCTGCAACTGCTCCGTGGCCAGCTGGAACAGTACTGGGAGCCGCTGTTTCCGCCGTTGGACGAAGACGGCGATACCATGGAGCGTTCCAGTGCGCTGTACAACCTCACCAACTTTCACCGGGTCCTGAAACCGCTGCGCCACTTGCCCCTGGTGGAGGATCGTGCCGTTGGCCGATTCAGCCTGCAGGATATCGAGATCGCCGAGGGCAAGGTCGAGGCGCCTCAGGGGTATGAGGGGGAACTGCCCCAGGTGGGGGTGATCCAGGCCGTGTTCCAGGCCGCCGGCCAGGAGACATCGCAGGCCTTGGTGGCGGCGATCGTTCGAGCCGTGGACGAGCTGGTGGCCATCGAGAGCCTGTTTCGAGAGCACTGCGGGCCCGAGCAGGCCCCGGACCTATCCCGTTTGAAGGAACAGCTGCAGCGGGTTGGCGTGACGCTGCGAACCTATCTGCCCGAGGGGACCGCGCCAGCCGCCGGTAGTGAGGCCGGTGAGGTAGCGGAAAGCCAGCCAGGCAACCGGGCGCCGGCTAGCCCACCAAACAGTCAGACGGGCGACACCGCTCCGGTGCAACCGGCCATGGCAGGAGATATCCGTAGTCGGCAGGATGCCGTGGCCGCCATGGACCGCATCTCCCGTTACTTCCGCAACCACGAGCCATCGAGTCCGGTGCCCCTGCTGATGGAGCGGGCGAAGCGGCTGGTGGACATGGACTTTCTGTCTATCCTTCGAGATGTAGCGCCCGATGCCGTGGCCCAGGGAGAGAAGCTGCGGGGCGATGGCTATAGCGAGTGACGACGCCTCCCCGGCGGCGCGCAGATGTCGGAGGCGTCACCTGAACCCAGCACCGTGAACCACAGGACTAAAGGGAGTACGCAATCATGGCCAAGCCCAGTTCCCAGAAATTCATCGCCCGGAACCGGGCACCGCGGGTGCAGATCGAGTACGACACGGAGCTGTATGGGGCCGAGAAGGTAGTGCAGTTGCCGTTCGTGATGGCGGTGCTGGCCGACCTGGTCGGCGACAGCCAGGAGCAACTGCCTCCGGTCGATGGCCGCAAGTTGATGGAGATCGACGTAGACAACTTCGACCAGCGCATGAAGGCGCTTCGCCCCAGCCTCCAGTTTGCGGCGCCGAACCGGCTCACCGGTGAAGGCAACCTGGCGGTCGAGCTGGAACTCGAGAGCATGGACGACTTCTCGCCGGCGGCGGTGGCGCGCAAGATCGAGCCCCTGCGGCAACTGCTGGAAGCCCGGCAGCAGTTGGCGAATCTGGTGACCTACATGGATGGGAAATCCGGTGCCGAGGAGCTGATCGCCAAGGTCCTGAACGATCAAGGGCTGCTCGAGACCCTGGGTGCGACGCCGAAGGGCGACGAAGAAACGCAGAGCGAGGGCTAAGTCATGGCCGAGACAGACACCGACAAGGCTCCCCAGAGCCAACCCGAGGCGGAAGAGCTTACGGCGGACGACTTCAGTCAGCTGTTGCAGAAGGAGTTCCGACCCAAGTCCGACCGTGCGCGTGAGGAGGTGGAAACGGCGGTCAAGACCCTGGCGGAGCAGGCGCTGCGAGAGACCACGGTGATCTCCGATGATGCCATCAGCACCATCAATGCCATTATCGCGGAGATCGACGAGAAGCTCACCGACCAGGTCAACGAGGTGCTCCACCACGAGAAGTTCCAGGCGCTGGAAGGCGCGTGGCGGGGCTTGCACCATCTCGTCAACAACACCGAAACCGACGAGATGCTGAAGATCCGCTTCATGCCGATCAGCAAGAAGGAGCTGCACAAGACTCTACGCAAGTACAAGGGCACCGCCTGGGACCAGAGCCCGATCTTCAAGAAGATCTACGAGGAGGAGTACGGCCAGCTCGGTGGCGAGCCGGTGGGCTGTATCCTCGGCGATTACCACTTCGACCATGGGCCCCAGGACGTGGAGCTGCTGTCCGGCATGGCACAGATCGCCGCGGCCACCCACGCCCCCTTTATTGCAGGCTCCGATCCCGGCTTGCTGCAGATGGATTCCTGGCAGGAGCTGACCAACCCCCGCGATCTGACGAAGATCTTCTCCACCCCCGAATATGCCGGCTGGCGATCGCTCAGGGAATCGGAGGACTCCCGGTACCTGGCCCTGGCGATGCCGCGCTTCCTGTCCCGGCTGCCCTACGGCGCCGCCACCGAGCCGGTAGAGGAGTTCGACTTCGAGGAAGATACCGCCGGATCGGATGCGAGCAAGTACACCTGGGCCAATTCCGCCTATGCCATGGGGGTGAACATCAATCGCTCGTTCAAGATGTATGGGTGGTGCACGCGGATTCGTGGCGTCGAGTCTGGCGGTGCCGTGGAAGGGTTGCCGGTGCATACCTTCCCGAGCGACGACGGCGGCGTCGACATGAAATGCCCCACCGAGATCGCTATCAGCGATCGCCGTGAGGCCGAGCTGGCCAAGAGTGGCATGATGCCGTTGATCCATCGCAAGAATACCGATGTGGCGGCCTTCATCGGTGCCCAGAGCCTGCACAAGCCGGCGGAATATGACGATCCGGACGCCACGGCCAACGCCCAACTGGGGGCCCGGCTGCCGTATCTGTTCGCCACGACACGTTTCGCGCATTACCTGAAGTGTATCGTTCGCGACAAGGTGGGCTCCTTCAAGGAGCGCGAGGACATGCAGAAGTTTCTGCAAGGCTGGATCATGAGATACGTCACCGGCGATCCGGCCAATGCCACCGAAGAGACGAAGGCACGCAAGCCCTTGGCGGCGGCCGAAGTAAAGGTCATGGAGGACGAGGCCAATCCCGGTTACTACACCTCGACCTTTCATCTCCGGCCGCACTATCAGCTGGAAGGGCTGAGTGTCTCGCTGCGACTGGTCTCGAAGTTACCGTCCGCCAAAGGGTAAGGGAAGAAAGGGGTAACGGAGGAGAGCAGGACTATGGGGCCGGCGGACCGGATGCGTCCAGCACCGGCGATGCTATGGGAAGGGTGAAGGGGAGTAAGACGTCATGGCTGTAGACATGTTTCTGAAGCTGGAGGGCATCGATGGCGAGTCCGTCGATAGTAAGCATGGAGACGAGATCGATGTGTTGTCCTGGAGTTGGGGGGCGAGCAACTCCGGCACCATGCATATCTCGAAAGGCGGCGGCGCCGGCAAGGTCAGTGTTCAGGACGTTAGCATCGTCAAGTACGTGGACAAGGCATCGACCGCGATCGTACAGGCGGTGACCGTCGGCAAGCATGTCCCGTCGGCCACGCTGACCGTGCGCAAGGCGGGGGGGGATGAGCCGGTCGAGTACCTGGTGATCGAGATGAAGAGCGTCCTCGTCAGCTCCTGGCAGACCGGCGGCTCCCAGGGAGAGGAGCGGCTGACGGAGTCCATCACCCTCAACTTTGCGGAGTACAAGGTGATCTATACCCCACAGAAGAGCGATGGCACGAAGGACGCCGAGGTGGACTTCGGCTACAACATCGCCAAGAACGAGACGGCTTGACGACAGGGGAGCGCGTAACGGTTGGCGGCTCGGCCGATGCTGGGCCGTGGTCCGTCGTCATTCAGGTGCCGGTCGGGAGCAGGGAACATGCCGGAACTGGTGAACAAGGAAGCCTTGCAACCGTCTCTGCTGGATCGGTTGACGGATCGCGCCCGCTTCCTCGAGCGGCTCGGCCTGGCCTATCGGGACGAGGCTCTCGACGAGGCGGGCCTGACCCGTGACATCATTCGGGACATGCTCGGCACCCTCGGCATCGAGCGAGTGGTGGATGAGGACAGTGACGGCATCGAGTGCTGGCAGAATCGCCCGGAAATTCGTCCCTTTCGCCGGGTACTGGAACTCAGGCCGCGACCCCAGGCGCCACCGCTGGCGTCGCTGGTGGATGTCCGGCGGCGTCGCCTGGTGCCCAATCGCGACGAGTCCCGAGATGAGCGGGTGATTTCTTCCCGGCGCCTGCGGCAACTGGTGCTGCGCGATCTGGGCTGGTTGTTGAACACCGGCTGCATAACGGACCTGGTGGGACTCGAGGCATATCCGCACATCGAGCGCTCGGTGCTCAACTACGGCGTGCCGGAAATGGCCGGCACGCACCTGTCGGGGGCCGATGCCCCTCTGCTGGCGGATCGGTTGCGTGCCGCCATCGAGCGCTTCGAACCCCGGCTTCGGCACGTGCTGGTGACGGCCGTCGAGCCGGGGGCCGAGGGGCGGCTCAATACCCTGGCCTTCCTGATCGAGGGCGAACTCTGGGGGCAGCCGCTACCGGAGCAGCTCTACCTGCATACCGAACTCGATCTCAGTGATGCCACGGTCACCGTGCGAGAGGTGGCGGGGCATTGATGACTCTCCGACTCCCAGGCGAATGCTATGGATCCCAGTCTGCTCAGGCTCTATGAACAGGAACTTCGCTACCTCCGGGAGATGGGCGCCGAGTTCGCCCGGGACTATCCGAAGATTGCCGGACGCCTGGGCATGGAGGGGCTCGACTGTGCCGACCCCTATGTCGAGCGCCTTCTGGAGGGGGTCGCCTTCCTGACGGCACGGGTCCAGCACAAGATCGAGGCGCGCTTTCCGGATTTCACGCACCGCTTGCTCGACCTGGTCTATCCGCATCTCACCGCGCCGGTACCGTCCATGGCCATGGTGGTCCTGCAGCCGGACCTGGCGGCCGGGACCCTGGAGGCCGGCTACCGCATTCCGGCGGGGACGGCCCTGCGTAGCCAGCTGGGCAAGGGCGAGAAGACCGCCTGTGAGTATCGCACGGCCCACGACGTCTGCCTGTGGCCATTGCGGTTGACCAAGGCCCGTTACCTGGTCAACCCGGGGACGATGGCGGCGCGGGGGGTGCCGACCCCCGCGGGCGTCCGTTCGGCCATTCAGCTCGAGCTCGAACTGACCAGTGGCGGCAGCCTCGCCGACCTGCCTCTCGATCGCCTGGCCTTTTATCTCCATGGCGGCGACGAACTGCCCATGTGGCTCTACGAGATACTGCATGGCGCCTTCGCCGGCGCCTGCCTGCGCGATGATCCCGACCGGGAGGCATGGATCGATCCCGGCATCGGCATTCGTCAGCCGGGGTTCGATCGCCGGGAGGCGTTGCTGCCCTCGGTCAGGCGCTCCTTCGATGGCTATCGGCTGCTGCAGGAGTACTTCGCCTTTCCCCAGCGCTTCCTGTTCGCCGAGCTCACCGGCCTGCAACCCGGGCTGCGTCGACTGGAAGGGGAGCGGCTCGAGATCACGCTGCTGTTGCGGCGTACCGATCCACGCCTCGAGCACAGCCTGGATGCGGAGGCCTTCCGGCTGAATGTGACGCCGGCGATCAACCTGTTCCCCTACCGCGCCGATCGCATCATCGTGAAGCCGGAGAAGGCCGAGTTCCATGTGGTGCCGGACCGTAATCGCCCCATGGACCTGGAGGTGTATCGGGTCGAGGGCGTCACCGGCTATACCCACAGCCGCGAGGGCGGCTACCCCTTCCAGCTGTTCTACCGGGTCGGGCGCGGCGTGGACGATGCCGAGCCCGGCGCCTACTTCCTCGTCTCGCGCCGGCCGCGGTTGAGCTCCTCCCGCCAGCGTCGACGCGGCAGCCGCACCAGCTACCTCGGTAGCGAGGTCTTCCTCTCGCTGGTGGATGAGCGGCATGCACCTTACTCGGCCGCCCTGCGCCAGCTCGATGTCACGCTGTTGTGCACCAACCGGGACTTGCCGATCCAGATGGCGGTGGGCAAGGGCGCGACGGACTTTACCCTGGAGACGGCGGCGCCGGTGGCGTCGGTGCGTATCCTGGCCGGACCGACGCGACCCAGGGCGGCGTTCCAGTCCGGGGAAACGGCCTGGCGGCTGGTCAGCCATCTGTCGCTGAACTACCTGTCCCTGCTCGATGAGGAGGGCAACGGGGCCCAGGCATTGCGCCAGCTGCTCGAGCTTTATGTCGACCCCGGGGGCCCCCTGGCGCGCCATGTGGAAGGGGTGGTGTCCATCGCGTCGAAGGCCGTCGTCCGCCGCATGCCGGTCAATGGCCCCATCTGCTTCGGCAACGGGCTGGAGTTGCGGCTACGCCTCGACGAGGACGCCTTCACCGGCGTCGGGGCCTTTCTGCTCGGCGCCGTCCTGGAGCGCTTCTTCGCCAAGTATGTCTCCGTCAACGGCTTCACCGAGACCGTCGTCGAGTCGCAGCAGCGCGGTGAAATCATGCGCTGGTCGGTGCGAGCGGGCATGAGGGGTGCGCTATGAGTCTGCCACGATCCCTGACCGAGGCGCCGGAGCGGTTTAGTCTGTTCGCGGCCCTGCGCTGGGTCGAGGCCAGTGCGCCGGACCACGCGCGGTTGGGGCGCAGCCGGCGGGTCGCCGAGGATGGGGTCCGGCTCGCCCAGGTGCCCTCGCTGCGTTTCGCGCCGGGTGAGATCACCCATATCGAGCCCGGCCTTATCGAGCAGGGAAAGGTGCCGCGGCTCTACGCCGAGGGGTTCGGCCTGCTCGGCCCCAATGGCCCGCTGCCGCTGCATCTCACCGAGTATGCGGATGAGCGACGCCGCCTGCACCAGGACCCGAGCTTCGCCGCTTTCCTCAACCTCTTCCATCACCGCCTGGCCTCGCTGTTCTATCGCGCCTGGGCGGATGCCGAGCCGGCGGTGGAGGCGGATCGCCCCGATAACCGCTTCTTCTGGTACCTGGGAGCGCTGGCCGGCTTGGGCACGCCGGGCCTGCAGGGGCGCGACAGCGTGGGCGAGCGCGCCAAGCTGCATCGGGTCGGTCGCTTCGCCGCCATGGCGCGCTGTCAGGAAGGGCTGGAGGACATCCTGGAGGATCACCTCGGGGTCTCGGTCCGGGTGGTGCCCTTCCAGGCCCGCTGGTTGACCATCCCCGAGCACGAGCGCCTCAGCCTGGGGCGCGGCAGGCCGGTCGGCCGGCTGGGGCGGGATGCCAGCCTGGGACGCCGTTCCTGGCAGTGTCAGTTCAGCTTTCGGGTGGTGCTCGAGGAACTGACCCGGGCGCAATACGAGGCCTTCCTGCCGGGACAGCCCGGCCTGACCGAACTCGGCGATCTGGTGCGCGCCTACACCGGCGACGAGTTCCGTTGGGACCTGGAGCTGCGGCTGAAGCCCCGGCAGGCGCCCTTGCTGCGGCTCGCGCGCGGCCAGCGGCTGGGCATGTCTACCTGGGTTGGGCGGCATTCGCAGGAGCGTGTCGCCCGGGCCCTTATCCGTGATGCGCACAGGCGCCGTGGCGCTCCCCGGCGTGGGCCGGGGGCAACCGGCGAGGGAGGTTAGCCGTGGCAGATATCAGTCGTACTCAACTCTTCGGCAAGTTGAATTCGCTTGCCTATCAGGCCATCGAGAGCGCCACCACCTTCTGTCGCCTGCGTGGCAATCCCTATGTGGAGCTGGCGCACTGGTTCCACCAGTTGCTGCAGCAGAACGACTCCGACCTGTTGCGTATCGTTCGCTATTTCGAGCTCGACGCGGCGCGGCTGGCCCAGGACCTGACCCGGGCGCTCGATGCCCTGCCACGGGGGGCCAGCTCGATCACCGACCTTTCCTCCCATGTCGAGGAAGCCGTCGAGCGGGGCTGGGTCTGGGCGACCCTCCGATTCGGCGAGCGCCAGGTGCGCAGTGGCCATCTGGTGGTCGGCCTGATGAAGACCGCCGGCCTGCGCAATGTGCTGCCCAATCTGTCCGGGGAGTTCCGCAAGGTATCGGCCGACCGGCTGGTGGATGAGTGGGACGGCATCGTCGGGGGCTCGCCGGAGGCCGAGCTGGGGGCCACGGCCGGCGGCCCGAGCGAGGAAGCCGGGCCGGTGCCGCCGGCCGAGATGGGTAAGCAGGAGGCCTTGCGGCGCTTTACGGTGGACATGACCGAGCAGGCGCGTCAGGGCAAGATCGACCCGATCATCGGGCGTGATGAGGAGATCCGTCAGATGATCGATATCCTCATGCGGCGGCGGCAGAACAACCCCATGCTCACCGGCGAGGCCGGCGTCGGCAAGACCGCGGTGGTCGAGGGCTTCGCCGTGCGCCTGGCCAGCGGCGAGGTACCGCCGCCGCTCAAGGACGTCTCCCTGCGTTCCCTGGATGTCGGCCTGCTGCAGGCGGGGGCCAGCGTCAAGGGAGAGTTCGAGAATCGGCTGCGCCAGGTGATCGAGGAGGTACAGGCCTCGGAGAAGCCGATCATCCTGTTTATCGACGAGGCCCATACCCTGGTCGGTGCCGGCGGCGCGGCCGGCACCGGCGATGCCGCCAACCTGCTCAAGCCGGCCCTGGCGCGCGGGACCCTGCGCACCATCGGTGCCACCACCTGGGCCGAGTACAAGAAGCATATCGAGAAGGATCCGGCGCTGACCCGTCGTTTCCAGGCCGTGCAGGTACCGGAACCCAGCGAGGACAAGGCCGTGGCGATGATGCGCTCGCTGGCCTCGGTGCTGGAGCGGCATCACCGGGTCCTGGTGCGTGACGCGGCGCTGACCGCCGCCGTCCAGCTGTCGTATCGCTATATTCCGGCCCGCCAGCTGCCTGACAAGGCGGTCAGCCTGCTGGATACCGCCTGTGCCCGGGTGGCCATATCCCAGCATGGGGTCCCGGCGGAGGTGGAGGACAGCCGGCGGCGTATCCAGGTGCTGGAAACGGAAGCGGAGATCATCGCCCGGGAGCAGGCGGTAGGCCTGCCGATCGAGGAGCGGGACCGGCAGGTGGCCGAGGCCCTGGACGACGAACGGCAGCATCTGCAGGCGCTGGAGGCCAACTGGCAGCGGGAAAAGGCGCTGGTGGACGAGATCCTCACGCTGCGCCAACAACTGCGGGAGCGGGCGGGCAGCGTCGATACGCCCCCGGCCGAGGAGGGCGCCGAGGCGGCTCCCTCCCCGACGGGGCAGGCGACCGCTGCCGGTGAGGCGTCGGAGGACAACCCGCAGGCCCCCTCGACGGAGGAGGCCGAGGCGGCGGCCGGCGACGAGTCGGCGTTCGACCCGGCGGGGGCCCTGGCGCGACTGGAGGAACTGCAGGAGGAGCTCGACCGGCTGCAGGGCGACGCCCCGCTGATCCTGCCCAGTGTCGATGCCCAGGCCGTGGCCTCCGTGGTGGCCGACTGGACCGGCATTCCGGTCGGGCGGATGGTCAAGGACGAGGTGACGACCGTGCTGAACCTGTCGGATCGCCTGGCCGGGCGGATCAAGGGACAGGATCATGCCCTCGACATGATCGCCCGGCGGGTCCAGACCTCCCGGGCCAACCTGGACAATCCCGGCAAGCCGGTGGGGGTGTTTATGCTGGCCGGCCCGTCCGGGGTCGGCAAGACGGAAACGGCGCTGACCCTCGCGGAACAGCTCTACGGCGGCGAGCAGAACCTGATCACCATCAATATGAGCGAGTTCCAGGAGGCGCATACGGTCTCCACCCTGAAGGGGGCGCCGCCGGGGTACGTGGGCTACGGTGAGGGGGGCGTGCTGACCGAAGCCGTGCGTCGCCGCCCCTATAGCGTGGTGCTGCTCGATGAGGTGGAGAAGGCGCACCCGGACGTGCACGAGATCTTCTTCCAGGTGTTCGACAAGGGCAGCATGGAGGATGGCGAGGGGCGCCTGATCGACTTCAAGAACACCCTGATCATCCTCACCACCAATGTCGGCACCGACCTGATCATGCAGGCCTGCGACAGCGGTCGGCGACGCCCCGACGCGGAGGAGCTCAACAAGCAGCTGCGCGGGCCCCTGCTGCAGGTATTCCCGCCGGCCCTGCTGGGACGCATCGTGACCATTCCCTATTATCCGCTGGGCGACGACATGCTGCGGGATATCATTCGCCTGCAGCTCGGCCGGGTCGGACGGCGGGTGCAGGAGAGCCATGGTGTGCCGTTCAGCTACGATGAGGCGGTGCCCGAGCTTATCCGCGAGCGCTGCATCGAGCTCGAGAGTGGGGGGCGGATGATCGATGCCATCCTGACCAACTCCCTGCTGCCCGTGCTGAGTCGGGAGTTCCTGACGCGTCTGGTGGACCACCGTCCCGTGGAACGGGTGCATGTCAGCGTGGAGAATGCCGAGTTCGCCTATGCTTTCGATGACCGAGGGGGATAACCGAGGCCTTCGTTGCCAGAGCGTGGGCCGGGCCCCGCTTGACGCTGATACACGAGTGGTTGACGCTGAGGGAAAGAGGCCTGCCTGCCGCGCCCTTCGCCGGCAGGCGGCCCCGTGAAGATGCCTTCAGGATGACACAAGGGGCGGTTGCCGAACCGATTATGGCTAGAGCGCGGATGATCGATGTGGATTATTACAGCTTCAGGCAACTGCTGAAGGAGGCGACGGATCGCGGAGGCCGTATCGAAACCCGCGATACCGAGCGCTGGAATGCCTATATCAAGGCCCACAAGCTCAACGCCACCGCGGCGCGAGCCATTGCCGCCACCCGCTTCGACTCCCCCGAATCGGTGATCATCGATCTTGGCGGTCAGGGCGATGGCTTGTATGTCTTTTCGGATCTGGAAGAGGGCTGTCTGCGCCTGGTGTACCAAGGCTAGCAGTCTGTCGGGATCGCCCTGGCAAGGACGCCGGCAGGCCACTACGGTTTGAGTAGACCCGAGATCAGGGCGCAGCGTGGCTGCGTGACGGTTTCGGGTGCCCACTTCACCCGAGTTGGGGGAGGCTCATGGCACTGACGCTGACGGTGATCAACGAGGCTGCGTCGCGGTTGGGGGAGCAGGCCAGTCACCGCTGGTTCGACAAGGGCGGAACCCTGGGCAGGGCACCCAACAACGACTGGGTCTTGCCCGATCCGAAGACGGAAATCTCGCGCTGCCATGCGCGGATCCGCTACCAGGACGGTCGCTATTTCCTGGAGGACTCGAGTGCCAATGGCATCCTGCTGGCCGATGGCATGACCCGGCTGGATCCGGCAGAGCCTCTGCTGCTGCAGGATGGGCTGGAGTTCCTGATCGGCGATTGCCGCATCCGGGCCCAGATCGATACGCAAGAGGCCGACACGCAAGAAGAGGCGGTGCTGCGGCCGGCCTCTGAGCCGCCCTTGCCGGGCAACCTCGCCGACAACGAGGTGCCGGATCCCCTGGAGTTGCTTGGCGGGGCCGTGGAGACGCCATCGACGGGGCCGAAAGCCTCGCCATCCGACCGCTCCTACCTGAGTGAGCACTTCAGTGCCCCGCGTTTTACGGAAACGCCTCCGCAGGAGGCGCCGCCTGAGCCCCCGGGCGCCGAGCCTTCTCCTCCGCCATCCGCGAGTGAGCCGCCAACGAGTGAGGTGCCCCCCGAACCGTTGCTCCCGGATGACTGGTGGCGCGACCTGTCCGGCCCGCAAGCGACGCCTCCACCGCCACAGCCGCCTGCGTCACCCCCTCCGCCTTCACCGCCACATCCCCAGGCGCCGCCAGCCGAGCCGGCGCGGGATGCCGCTGGGCCCGAGGCGCCGTCGCCTCGTGACGCGGAGTCAAGCGACATCCCGAGTGAGCCGCCGTGTCCCGTGGTGCCACCAGCGCCGGCATCGCCGCCGCCGGAGGCGCCGCCGCTGCCGGAAACAGGACACGACCAGGCCAGTGCGCCGCCGCCGGAGGCGCCGTCCATGCCGGAGCCCAGGGTCGACCAGGCCAGTGCGCCGCCACCGGAGGCGCCGCCCATGCCGGAGCCAAGGGGAGACCAGGCCAGGGTGCCGCCGCCGATGCCGGAACCCGGCAGTGATCCGGCTGAGGCGGCTGCACCGGCGGCCGGACGCTCGGATCCGGCGCTGCGGCAGCTGCTCGCGGGGGCCGGGCTGGACCCGGACCGGGTACCACCGGAGCAGGCCGAGGAACTCGGCCGTATCCTACGGGTGGCCATCCAGGGGGTAATGGACCTGCTCAAGGCGCGGATGGAGGTCAAGAACGAGTTCCGCATGTCGGTAACGCTGATCCAGGCGCGGGAGAACAATCCACTGAAGTTTTCCACCAGCCCCGAGGATGCGCTGCACAACCTGATGATCAAGCACAACCCCGACTACTTGGCGGCGGTGGAGGCCTTCGAGGCCGGCTTCGAGGACCTGCGTTTCCACCAACTGGCGATGTTGGCGGGCATGCGCAGCGGCTTCTTCGAGATGCTACACCAGTTCGATCCGGCTCATCTGCAGGCCCGATTCGCGGAGAACGACGAGCGCGGATCATTGCTCGGGCGCATGAGCGGGCCGAGATACTGGCGTCAGTACCAGGCGCACTATGCGGAGATACAGCGCGATAGTGAAGGCTATTTCAATCGGCTGTTCGGCGAGGCGTTCTGCGACGCCTACGAAAAACAGATCCAGGCCCTCAAGGCCCATTCCCAGCAAGGCAGGGGGTGACGGTTCTCGGCAGGTATCGAGGGTGAGGTCATCATGGGGGGACGATCGCATGGCAAGGTGGCTAGGCAGGAGATACAGGTCTTGTAAGGGAGCGCTGGTGGTCATGACGGCGCTGGCGCTGGTCGCCTGTGCGGGCCAGGAGGCGCCGCCCGAACCGCAACCGGTGACGGGGCGTATCCTGGTGATGCCGGGGCTGAACCCCAATGCCGAGGGGCGGTCGTCTCCGGTGACCGTTCGTCTCTATCAACTGCGCGACCGGGAGGCCTTCCTGGACCCGTCGCTGCAGGAGCTGGTCATGCAGGATACCGACACCCTCGGTGCCGCCTTGCTCTCCCGTGACTCCTTCGAGCTCTGTCCCATGGAGATGGGGGCCACCGAGGCATCGGCCGGTGGTGTGCCCTGCCAGGGGGAGGAGCGGACCGTGACCCAGGTGTTTTCCCCCGAGGCGCGTTATCTGGCGGTGATGGCCGAGTTCTTCGATGTGCGGGATCCCTCCGCCCAATGGCGGGCCGTCGCGGCGCTTCCCCAGGGAGGCGTGGAGGAACGCAACGCGGTGACCTTCACCATCACGCTGGACGGGGTGCGGGTAGCCATCCAGATCGACTAGATGTTGGCCAAGGGAGAAGGCACTGATGTCACGCAACAGCCGTGTGCTGTGGAGCGAGGGACTCTTTCTCGAACCGCAGCATCTGCAGCAGCAGGATCGCTTCGTCGAAGGCTATGTCGCCGGTCGCCTGGCCGTCCATGGCACCCATGCCTGGGGGTTTCAGGAGCTCGAGGTCGATACCGACCTGCTGGGCATCGGCAAGCTGGGGCTGCGCGTCGCACGTGGAGTCTTCCCCGATGGCACGCCGTTCGATATGCCCGGCGACGCCCCCTTGCCAGCGCCGCTGGAAGTGCCGGCCGAGGCACGCGATCAACTGGTGTACCTGACCCTGGCCCTGGAGCGGGAAGGCGCCGTGGACGTCCGCCGGGAAGGGGCTCCGCCCGGCCTCTACCGCTACCGGGCGGATGTCCTGGAGGTCCGCGATCGGGTACTGGACAGTGCGGTATCCACCCCGGTGGAGGTGGGGCGGCTCGAGACCCGACTCGTCCTGGCCGGCGAGACGCTGGATGAGTATGCCTGCATTCCAGTGTGTCGGGTGAGTGAGGTGCGTCCCGAGGGGCAACTGGTGCTGGACGAGGCCTTCCTGCCGACGGTGGTGCGTTGCCGGGCCTCGGAGCGTCTGCAGGGCTACGTGAACGAGCTGTGCGGCCTGTTGCAGCAGCGCGCCGAGATGCTGGCGGGGCGTGTTACGGCGAGCGGCCAGGGGGGCGCCGGGGAGATCGCCGACTTTCTTATGTTGCAGATCGTCAATCGACATATTCCGGTCGCCCTGCATATCGCCGCCTCGACCCATGTGCCGCCGGAGGCCTTCTATCGCTTTGCCATCGCCCTGGCCGGGGAACTGGCGACCCTGACCCGGGAAGACCGCCTGCCACCGGAGATGGAGCCCTACCGTCACGGCGACTTGCAGCCGTCCTTCGAGAGCGTGCTCGGGGTCCTGCGGGCCGAGTTCCGTACCGTGCGGGAGTCGCCGGCGGTGCAGATACCGCTGGAGAAGACCGGTGCCCACGGGGTGTGGGTGGCTCGGGCCCAGGATACCTCGCTGTTTCGCTCGGCCAGCTTCGTGCTGTCGGTGGGGGCCGCCGTGCCCAGCGAGGACGTGAGGGCCTATTTCCCGGCCCACGCCAAGGTGGCGCCGGTGGAGCGCATCGCCGAACTGGTCAACAACAACCTCCCCGGCATCCGGCTGGTGCCCATGCCGACGGCCCCGCGACAGATTCCGCAACTGAGCTCCCGGGTGTACTTCGAGCTGGACAGCTCCCATCCCATGTGGGAGACGCTGACTGAGTCGGGAGGCATGGCCGTGCATGTCGCCGGGCAGTATCCCGACCTGAAGATGGACCTCTGGGCCATTCGTGGAGGTGGGGCATGAGCGACGAGCGGCCGCCGCCCGGTTCCGGCGATCGCACCATCATTCGGCCGAGCCCGGGCGGACGCACGGCATCTCCCCAGTCTTCTTCCCCAGGTCTGGGACGCGGGACGCCGAGCCCGCCGCCGTCGTCCGCCGCCGGGGGGGGCGGGGCTCCGGCACTGGCGGCGTTCGGTACCACCGCACTGAACCCTCTGGTGGAGGCGGCGATGCCGCTGCTGATGCTCTGCTGCGGCCTGCGTGGCACCCGGGATCACGCCGATGTCGCCACCCTGCATGCGGAAACCGTGCGTCAGGTGCAGGCCTTCGAGCAGGCCGCGGCCGAGCGGGGCGCCGCGCGGGAATCCATCCTGGCGGCGCGCTATGCCCTCTGCACCTTTATCGATGAAGTGGTCATGAATACCCCCTGGGGGGCCAACAGCCTGTGGCCCGGGCGAGCCCTGCTGCTGACCTTCCATCGTGACAGCGCCGGCGGCGAGAAGGTGTTCCAGATGATCGAGCGGGTGCTGGCCGATCGCCAACCGCGGCGTGACCTGGTGGAGTTCTTCCATGTCTGCCTGGCCCTGGGCTTCCAGGGGCAATACCGGGTGACCCCGGGAGGGGAGGCCCGGCTCGCCGAGCTGCGTGAGCGTCTCTACGAGCGGATCCGGCAGTGGCGAGAGGCCTCGTCGGACGAGCTGTCGCCGGCCTGGCGGGGCGTCGAGGATCGGCGTAACCGCCTGGTGCGTACCTTGCCGGCCTGGGTATGTGTCGCGCTGGTCCTGGTGATCGGCAGCGCCGTCTACTTCACCCTGCACAACTGGCTGAACGGCGCCACGGCGCCCGTGATGGCCCAGCTCAACGAGGTTCGCCAGGCCACCTTCGAGTCACCGGTGGATCTGCCGGTGCCGGCGGTCGAGAGCCGCCTGACGCTGGCCGATCTGCTGGAAGGGACGGCCCCCGAGCGTCTGCAGATCGAACGCGGCGAGGGCGGGCGCACCACCGTGATCCTGCGTGGCGAGGTATTCGCCTCGGCCAGCATCGAGGTGACCGACGAGTTTCGTTCCTTGCTGCGCCAGATCGGCGATGCGATCCAGCAGGTGCCCGGCAGTGTGCTGGTGGAAGGGCACAGCGATAACGTGCCGATCCGCTCCGTCCGCTTCCGCGACAACTACGAGCTGTCCCAGGCCCGGGCGGAGAGCGCGGCGACCCTGCTGCGTGAACCGCTCAGCGACCCGGATCGCATCGATTTCGTCGGCATCGGCGCGGATCAACCGCGCTACCGTCCCCCGGACGAGCCGGCCAACCGGGCCCTGAACCGCCGCATCGAGATCCTGCATCGTCCGTCGGGAGGTGCCCCGTGAAGGCCCTGTTCTCGATAGTCCGGCAACGCTGGTTCCTGGGCCTGATCGGGGTGGTGCTGCTGGCGCTGCTGATCTGGTACATCGGGCCCTATATCGCCATCGGTGCCTTCGTGCCCCTGCACAGCCCCTGGGTGCGGCTGGGCGTCATCTTCGTGCTGTTCGCGGGCTGGGGCCTGCTGCAGTGGCTGCGCGCGCGGCGCGTCAAGCGGGCCAGCGAGCGGTTGGGCGACGCCATCGTCGCCACGGCCGGGTCGGAAGACCGCCGCAGCGATGAGCTGGGACGACGCTTCGAGGAGGCCATCGGCTTCCTGCGCGAGTCCGGCAAGGGCAAGGATCTCTATCGGTTGCCCTGGTACGTGATCATCGGCCCCCCCGGTTCGGGAAAGACCACGGCGCTGCGTCACTCCGGACTGACCTTCCCACTCGATCAGAAGTACGGCCGGGACGCCCTTCGCGGCGTGGGCGGCACGCGTAACTGCGACTGGTGGTTCACCGACGAGGCGGTGCTGCTGGACACCGCCGGGCGGTACTTCAGCCAGGATTCCAGCGCCGGCTCCGATGCCACCGAGTGGCAGGCGTTTCTCGACCTGATGCGCAAGTATCGCAAGCGCCGTCCCGTCAACGGCGTGCTGGTGGCGCTGAGCGCCACCGACCTGCTCGACCCTTCCCCGGAGGCCCGCGAACGCCACGCCGACATGGTGCGTCGCCGGATCGACGAGCTGCAGCGTCAGCTGGGCATCCAGGTCCCGGTGTACTTCATGGTCACCAAGTGCGACCTGATTGCCGGCTTCGTGGAGTTCTTCGATGACCTGGATCACGAGGGGCGGCTGCAGGTCTGGGGCATGACCCGACCGGAGCCGGTGGCCGGTGGGCGGCCGAGCGAGTGGCTCGAGGGGGAGTATGCCCGGCTGCTGGAGCGCCTGGACGCCCGCCTGCTGGAGCGGTTGGTCGAAGAGCGGGAGCCTCAGCGGCGCGCCCGGCTGTTCGGCTTCCCCCGACAGATGGCCGGCTTGCGGGAGAGCCTGCTGCAGTTCGTCGCCGATACCTTCGAGGGGTCCGGCTACGACCGGCCGGTGATGCTGCGGGGCCTCTACTTCACCAGTGGCACCCAGGAAGGCACGCCCATCGACCGCATGATGGACAGCCTGACCCGGGTCTACGGGATGCAGGTGTCGGGCGCGTCTCCCGTCGAGGCCGCGCCGGGGGGCCAGGGGCGCAGCTATTTCATTCATCGCCTGCTCAAGGCGGTGATCTTCCCGGAGTCGGGGCTGGCCGGCGTCAACTGGCGCCTGGAGGTGGGCCGGGCCCTGGCCCAGAACGTCGCCTATCTGGTCCTGCTCGGCGTGCTCGGCATCGTGGTGGCGGGCTGGGTGACCAGTTATCAGTACAACCGCGGCTACCTGGCGGACGTGGGCGCCGCACTGGAGGCTCATGCCGAAACGGCCACCCGGCCGGTCCCGGGGGAGGCCGGGCTGGCGGAGGTGCTACCGCGCCTGGATGCCCTGCGCGACGTGGCGACGGAAGCCAATCGCCATCGGGGGAGGGTGCCCTTCCTGATGGGCCTGGGGCTCTATCGCGGGGAGGCCGTGGGGACCTCCGCCGACCAGGCCTATCTCCAGGGCGTGCGCGAATTGCTGGTGCCACGGGTGGTGAAGCTCATCGAGCGGCGGCTGTCGACGCCCAATGTGTCGCCCACCGACGTCTATGCCTACCTCAAGGGCTATCTGATGCTGGCGGATACCGAGCGCCTGAATCGCGACGAGCTCGATGTCATCGTCCGCGAGACGCTGCTGCGCGAATACCCGCAGCAGCGCGCCATCGCCCAGGCGTTGTTCGAGCACTTCAGCGCCTACACGGACAGTGCGCGCTCCTTCCCGGCGGTCGGTGTCGATGAGGAACTGGTAGCCCGCGGCCGCGCCTCGCTGCGTCAGGCCTCCGTGCCGGCCTTGATGCTGCGTCGGCTGGAGACCCGCTACGACCAGCGCCACGAGGAGGCCCTGCGGCTCGATGTGGAGGCCGGGCTCGGCAGCGACCTGGCATTCCGCCGGCGCAGCGACACGCCGCTGTCGGAGCCCGTTCCGGCGCTCTACACCCATGCCGGCTTCGAGCAGATCACTGGCCAGGAGGGGGGCGACCTGGTGAGCCGCTTCCTCGAGGAGCGCTGGGTGTTCGGGGAGGCGACGCTCCCCGGCGGTCGGGCGGCCCATCTGACCCTGGCTGAGGACTTCGTCCGCTATTACGAAGAGGCCTATATCGACCACTGGGAGGCCCTGCTGGACGACCTGGACCTGGTGCCCTTGCTGCAGGTGGACCAGGCGATCGACCTGCTGGCGGTCATCACCGGCCCGACCTCGCCGCTGCGCCGCCTGATGGAGACGATCGCCGCCCAGACCCGTTTCCCGGCACCGGAGGCCGAGGGCGAGGGCGAGGGCGAGGACGAGGCGCAGGGCGGGCGACTCGACGCCTTCCTGGGCTTCGTCGATCCGGGACGCGAGGAAGAGCCGCAGGAAGCGGCCGTGCATCCGGGCGCGCGCATCGATGCCCACTTCCAGGAGTTCCACCGCTTCGTGCTGGGAGAAAACGGCGAACCACCGATGGAATCGCTGATCGCCCGCCTGACCCAGCTCTATCAGGAGCTCAGTGCCCTGGGCGGCGGGTTGGGCAACCAGGACGCCATGCAGCTGCTGGGCGGGGCCGGGGGCGAGACGTTGCGTCGCCTGAGTAGTGAGGCGGCCCGCGCGCCGGCACCGTTCAACGAGTGGGTGGATGAACTGGCCGGTTCGGGGCAGGAAGTCGCCATGCGCAACCTGCGCGGTCAACTCAATCGGCGCTATCGCGATGCCGTGCTGCCCATCTGCCAAGAGCTGGCGCAGGGTCGCTACCCCTTCGCCCCCGGCAGTGCCGAGGATATTCCCCCCGGCGACTTCGCCCGGTTGTTCGCCCCCGGCGGGGTGATGGACGCCTTCTTCCAGGAGAACCTCGCCAGTCTGGTGGATGCGCCCGGGGGGCGCTTCCAGTGGCGTAGCGACGAGGCCGCCCGCGTGGGCATTCCGTCCTCGGTACTGGCCCAGTTCCAGCGTGCCCAGATGATCCGTGAGATGTTCTTCGTCGGGGGCGCGGGGCCGCGGGTGGCCTTCTCGATGACACCGCGCTATCTGGATGCCCGGGCGCGGCAGTTCCAGTTCGCCACGGGCGAGCAGATATTGAGCTACCGGCATGGGCCGCCCCTGGCCCGGCGCTTCGTCTGGCCGGGCGACGGCGGCCAGGACACGGCGGTGATGTTCGAGGACCGTGGCGGACAGCGGCCCAATGTCGCCTATTCCGGTAGCTGGTCCTGGTTGCGTGCCTTCGATGCTGCCCAGCCGGCGGCGCAATCGGATACGGCCTACCTGGTCAGTTTCAACGTGAGCGGCTATTCCGCCCGGGTGCTGGTGCAGTTCGAATCCTCGCGCAATCCACTGCGCAACAATGACTGGCGGCGCTTCCGTTGCGCCGCGGGATTGTAAGGTCATGGCTCGGGGCATTGCCTTGGGGTTCCATGGCAAGCTGCCGTGCCGGGGAGATTTCGTCCGTCGGCGGGTGGCCGGCGACTTCCTGGCGGTCTGGGACGCCTGGCTGTCCCGCTGCCTGCACGACTCCCACCGGCGCCTCGGCGGGGGCTGGCTGGACGCCTACCTGACCAGCCCGCTATGGCGCTTCGCCCTGTCCGCCGGGGTCTGCGGCGAGAAACCCGCGACCGGGGTACTGATGCCCAGCGTCGACTCGGTGGGGCGCTATTACCCGCTGACCCTGGTCGGGACCCTGCCCGCGGAGAGCTCGCTGTTCGGCCTGGCGGTGCAGGAAGGGGCCTGGTTCGAGGAACTCGAGGCGCTGGCCATGAGCGCGCTGGAAGACGACCCGGCGGTCGATCTCGAGCACTTCGACCAGGCGGTGAGCGCCCATGGCGAGCGGCTGCAGCCCTGGGCCGCCGAGGCCGCCAGCCGCCTGCTGGCCCCGCTGAAGGGCCCCACCTGCTTCGCCCTCGAGTCGCTGGAGCAACTGGTGCCCGCCCTGTTGGCGATGCAGCAGGCGCTGCTGGGTCGCCAGCAGGGCTTCAGCCTGTGGTGGACCGAGGGATCCCGTCGGATCCCGCCCTGCCTGCTGCTGCAGGCCGCCTTGCCGGGGCCGGAACGCTTCGCCGCCATGCTCGATGGCGAGTGGCAGAGTCATGGCTGGGAGAGTCGTGTGGTGCGTTGGCAGGCCCCCCGGGCGACGCTGCAGGACGCGCCCTCCCTGCACCTGCCGCGCTTGAGTTCGGCGAGCGTCAGCCATGTCGGCAAGGTGCGCAAGGTGAACGAGGACGCCTGCCTGGACCGCGCGGATCTGCGCCTGTGGGCCGTGGCGGATGGGGTCGGCGGGCACGAGGCCGGCGATGAGGCCAGCCGCAGCGTGATCGATGGGCTCCAGCAGGCCGCCCACGGCGGCGAGCTGCAGGAGCGGGTCAACGCCCTGCGCGATGTGCTGGCGGTGGCCAACCGGCACCTCTGGCATGCGGCGCATCGGCCGGAGCGGCCGGTGACCAGTGCCAGTACGGTGGTGGCGCTGCTGACGGGGGTCGAGGAGTGTTGCTGGCTATGGGCCGGTGACAGTCGCCTCTATCGCCTGCGCGATGGTCAACTGACCCAGTGCACCCGCGATCATAGCGTGATCCAGGAGCTGATGGAGCGTGGCGAGCTGACGGCCGCCGAGGCCAGCACCCACCCGCAGGCCAATATCATCACCCGGGCCGTCGGGGCCGCGGCGGAGCTGGACCTGGAGAGTCGCTTTTCCGACCTGCGGCCGGGCGACCGCTTCCTGCTCTGCTCGGATGGCGTGCATGGCTTCGTGGCGCCGGACGTCATCCAGGCGGCCCTGCAAGACGAGTCGCCCCGGGAGGCGGTCGACACCCTGCTGAGGGCGGTGCTGGCGGGTGAGGCCAGGGACAACTGTACGGCGGTGGCCGTCTTTGTGGACTGAGCTCGTGGAGTGAGGTGGTGGATCGAGCTCGTGTACCGGAACCTGATGGGGCCCGCTGATGAAAGACCGGAAGAACGACGAGTCTGGTGCCGCCGCCGACCGCGGCGATGCCGAACAGCGAACCCGCTTGCCGGGCGGTATCGCCGAGGGTGACGCGGCATCATCCGATGAGGCCACCCGGGTGGGGGGCTCAGACGAGGAGGCGACCCGGCTGGCCGGTAGGGACGAAAACAGGGGCGAAGGAGCCTCCGCCCAGACCGGCGGAACGGTATCCAACTGGTCGCGGCCGGAGTTCTGGGGGGAGCCCGCCGCGGGGGCCATCGGCCCGGGGTCCGTGATCAAGGAACGCTTCGTGCTCGAGTCGCTGCTCGGGCAGGGCGGCATGGGCTCGGTCTACAAGGCCCGCGACCTGCGCAAGGAAGAGGCCCAGGACAGCCAGCCCCATGTGGCCCTGAAACTGCTCAGCGACGAGTTCCGCCAGCATCCCGACTCCCTGGTGGCGTTGCAGCGCGAGGCCAAGAAGGCCCAGCGCCTCGCCCATCCGAATATCGTCACCGTCTACGACTTCGACCGCGACGGCACCCGGGTCTTCATGACCATGGAGTATCTGCAGGGCGAGCCGCTGGACGTGGTCATCCGCCGCCGCGGCGCCGTCGGCGGCCTGCCCCGCAAGGAGGCGTTGCAGATCATCGAGCGCATGTCGCGGGGGTTGGCCTATGCCCATCAGGAGGGCTTCGTGCATTCCGACCTCAAACCGGGCAACGTCTTCCTGACCCGGGAGGGTAACGCCAAGATCCTCGACTTCGGCATCGCCAGGGCCGCGCGCGTGCAGGCCGGATCGGAGGACGGCGAGCACACCCGCTTCGACCCGGCCACCATCGGGGCCATCACCCCGGCCTATGCCAGCCCGGAAATGCTCGCCGGCGAGGTGCCGGAACCCGCCGATGATGTCTATGCGCTGGGCTGTGTCGCCCATGAGTTGCTGACCGGCCTGCATCCCTACCGGGACGCCTCCGGGCGCAAGCTGCCGGCCGACGAGGCGGCCCGCCGGGGCCTGAGGCCACCGGTGTTGCACCGGGTACCCAAGCGGGTGTCGCGGGCCATCGCCGCCAGCCTGGCCTTCGATCGGGCGGAGCGTCTGGCCGATGCCGGCCAGTTCCTGCAGGCCATTCAGCCGCCTGCCAAGCTGGGCCGGACCGTGATCGCCGCGCTCGGGGTCCTGGCGCTGGGGGCCCTGATCTCCTGGTGGCTGCTGATCCGCGAGAGCGACCTCCTGGTGACCCTGGATGACCTGCCGCCGAGCCTCGAGACTTCCCGGGAGCACCTTATCCAGGGCAATGAATTCTTCGAGGCCGGCGACATCCCCCAGGCCCATCGTCATTACACCCTGGCCTGGGAGCAGGTGGCGGAGCGGGAGGACATCGGTGGCCGGGATCGCAACCGCCTGCGGGTGCTGGTGGACCGGCGCACCGATGCGGTGATGGATCACTACCTGCGCGAGGCGCAGCGCGACGACCTGGATGAGTTCTCGCTGGAGCTACTGCGTATCAGCCTGGAGTCCCTGGCGCGCTCCGAACTGGGCACACGCCGGGAGCGGCTCAACGAGGCCATCGAGGAACTCGATGCCCGCCTGGAGTAATCTCCAGCGCTTCGTCCGGGCTCTCCCGCAGACTTTCCAGAAGCCTTTCCAGAAACCCAGGCCACGCCTCGACCCAGCAGCAACGGTGGTCGAAGCCGTCGACCACCTCCACCCGGGCCTGGGGGTCGTGGCGGGCCGCCTGTCGTACCAGCGCCGCCGGTATCACACGATCCTCCGAACCGACCAGGTGCCATTGCCGGATTCCGGCATCCAGGGGCGGTGCCTCGGCGAGGCGCAGCGAGCCCTCCAGGGGCAGGTAGCCATGGTGGCGTGTCCAGGCCGCATGATCCAGGTTGGCGGCGATGGTGACCAACGCCCGGACATCGTCTCGGCGCCCGGCCAGCAGGCGCGCCAGTAGGCCGCCACCGCTGTGGCCGATCAGCACCAGGCCGTCGATCTGCCATTCCGCCACCAGGCGGTCGAGGGCCCGGTCCATGGCGTCAACCACGGCCTCGCCGTAGCGCTGGTCGGTCCACAGCCGGGGCTGGCAGGCCGGATCCGGCGGGTGGCGGGCGTAGCAGGGCCGGTGCAGCAGCAGCCGCGGTCCCGGGTCGCGATCCATCAACTCGAGCGCCAAGGGCCGGCGCGGCGTGGGGTCCCGGCTCGGATAGCGGCCATGCTCCCAGGGGGTGCCGTCTCCGGTCAGGTAGACGTGCCACGGCCGTGGTGACGGCCGCGCGCCGGAGGGCCGATAGACGGTGAGCCGGAAGGGCGGGGCCGGGACACTGTCGACTCCATAGGCGCGTGCCTCGGCGGCATCATTGTGGCGCTGGGCCGGACTGGAGCAGGCCGCGACAAGCACTATACTGATCAGCAGGCTTGCGAGCCGTGTCAGCTTGCCGCGACATATCCGCCGAAGGCGGCCGAGACTCGGCGGGGTCGAGGTGGGGACGGTGCGATCCATCAATAAAAGCCTGACGCCTTGGGCAGGGAGAGTCTCGTGAAATCCGTACATGCACCCGATCATAGCCCGGCCTTCCGCAAGCGTCTTTCCCATCTTTCAGCGGCCTGTGTGGCGGGGAGTGTGCTGCTGCTCGCCGGCTGTGCCCCCAATGGCGCCATGGTCGGGGCGGACCTCGCCGCCCGGGCCGACTCGGTGGACGACCTCTATATCGTCGACTGCCTGCTGACGGGGCAGGTGCGGCGCCTGGGGCAGCGGACCACCTTCCTCACACCGCGTCGGGCGATACGCACCACCGCGCAGGATTGCCGTATCCGCGGTGGGGAGTACGTCGCCTATGACCGTGCCGACTACCGCACGGCCTTGAACGTCTGGCTGGAGCCGGCCGAGGCCGGCGACCCGGAAGCCCAGAACTACGTGGGCGAGATCTTCGAGAAGGGCCTGGGAACGGAGCCGGACTACGTCTCCGCCGCGACCTGGTATCGACGTGCCGCGGATCAGGGCTATGCCCGTGCCCAGATCAATCTGGGGTTCCTCTACGAGCAGGGCCTGGGCGTCGCGGAGGACCGGACCCGGGCCCTGAACCTGTATCGCCGGGCCTCCGGCGCGGTCGAGGATCCCCTGGTCTATCGCTCCGACGTGACCGCCGAGATGGAGGAACTGCGGGCGCGGCTCGGCGCCCAGGTGGACCAGGCCGAGCGACAGGCCCAGAGCCTTCAACAGCAACGCCAGCGCCTGATCCAGGAGCGGGACGAGCTTCAGCGGCGCCTGGCGCAAGCCCAGGCCAGTGCGGCCGACACGGGGGCCCAGGCCCGGGCCCGGGAGCTGGCCGCGCAACTGGAGACTGCCCGTGGCCAGGTCGACAGCCTGGAATCCCAGGTCCAGCGTGCCAGCCAGGAGCGGGAGGCGCTGGTGGCCCAGATGCGCGAGCTGCCGGAAGCAGAGTCCCAGGCCAGTCCCGAACCCGCCGCCGAGCCGGATCCGGAGTCTCGGGCCCAGGCCAGCCCCGAGCCGGAGCCCGCCGCGCCCGGGCCGGCCAGCGTTGCCGGCCTCGACTTCGGACGCTACTACGCGCTGGTGATCGGCAATCAGGAGTACCAGTTCCTGGACGACCTGGAGTCGCCGCTGACCGATGCCCAGCGCCTCCGCCAGGTGCTGCAGAATCGCTACGGCTTCAACGTGATCTTCCTGCCGAATGCCAACCAGGTACAGATCCTGTCGGCGCTCAACGATCTCCATGGCCGGATGACCGAGCGGGACAACCTCTTGATCTACTACGCCGGCCACGGCAACCGTTCGAACCGCGAGGATGGTCGGCGGCAGCGCAGCTACTGGCTGCCCGTGGATGCCGAGGCGGAGCGCCTGGTGCGCTGGATCAATAACGCCGTGGTCAGCGACCATCTCGACCGGATCCAGGCACGCTCCATCCTGGTGCTGGCCGATTCGGTGTTTGCCAGCGGCATGGCCTCGGACTCCAGTTCCCTGCTGCTGGGCAGTGGCCAGCAGCAACTGAGCGACGACGAGATTCGTGCCGGGCTGCAGCGCCGCTCCCGCATCGTCATCTCCTCGGGCGGCGAACGGCCGGTGCCCGACCTGACCGACAGGCCCCACTCCCTCTTCTCCCGGTCACTGATCGAGGTGCTGGAGGGCAACCAGGGCGTGATGCGCGAGAACATGCTGTTTGCCCAGGTGGCCGTCAATGTGCGCAGGAGGGCATCCGGTGCGGGGGGGCCGCAGACGCCGGAGATGCGCCCGATACGCGCGGCGGGTCATGAAGGCGGGGACTTCTATTTCGTACCGGTGGCGGGGCAGCGGGTGGCCTCACGGTGACCCGATAGGAATCGGGGTTCTCCGACCACCGCCTGGAGGGAAACCGATGAGCGATGTCGAACGAAACCCCGAACGGATCCGCAATATCGCCCTGACCGGCTTGGCGGGGGTGGGCAAGACCCGCCTGGCCGAGGCGCTGCTGGCCGCCGCCGGGGAAGTGGAGGCCGCCGACCCGCCCAAGGGGGCGCCCCTGGGCGATACCCAGGCGCCGGCGGCGACCCCGCAGCACTCCATCACCGCCTCCCCCCTGGGCCTCGCCTGGGAGGGGACCTGGATCAACCTGATCGATACCCCCGGCTACGCCGATTTCCAGGGCGCGGTGCTCTCCATCCTGCCCGCCGTGGAGACGGTGGCGGTGGTGATCGACGCCGAGCGCGGCGTCGATGCCATGGCCCGACGCATGATGGCCTGGGCCGAGGCGCGCGGCCTGTGCCGGCTGATCATCGTCAACCGTATCGATGCCGCCCCGTCGCGACTGCCGGCGCTGCTGGAGACCCTGCGCGAGCAGTTCGGGCCCCAGTGCCTGGCCCTCAATCTGCCGGCCCAGGGGGCGACCCGGGTGGTCGACTGCTTCTTCGCCCCGGAGGGGGAGGCGGACTTCGACTCGGTGGCCGAGGCTCACGAGCGGCTGGTGGACCAGGTGGTGGAGCTGGACGACGAGCTGATGGCGCTCTACCTGGAGCAGGGCGAGGCCCTGGCCCCGGAGCAGCTCCATGACCCCTTCGAGGCGGCCCTGCGCCAGGGCCATCTGGTGCCGGTCTGCTTCGTCTCGGCGGCCGACGGCGTCGGGGTCGAGGCGCTGCTGGAGGTCGTCGCGCGGCTGATGCCCAACCCCCGGGAGGGCAATCCGCCGCCCTTTCTGCGAATCGAGGCCGAGGGCGCGACGGCGTTCCCGGCGCGGCCGGATCCCCAGGCCCATGTGCTGGCCCATGTGGTGCGCATCGAGCACGACCCTTACCTGGGCAAGGTGGCGCTGTTTCGGGTCCACCAGGGCACCGTCAGCCGCGATACCCGGCTGTTCGCCGGCGAGGCCCGCAAGCCCTTCCGGGTCGGCACCCTGTTGCGTTTCCAGGGCCGTCGGCCCCAGGCGGTGTCGCGCTGCGGGCCCGGTGAGCTCTGCGCCCTGACCAAGGTGGAGGAGGCGACCCTGGACAGCGTGCTCCACGACTCCCACGACGAGGACCATATCCGCCTGCGCCCGGTGGCCCTGCCGGCGCCGGTGTTCGGCCTGGCCATCCAGGCCACCCGCCACGGCGACGAGCAGCGCCTCGCCGAGGCGCTCGCCAAGCTGGTGGAGGAGGACCCCGGACTGGAGGTGGACCAGGACGGCGTGACTCAGGAGACGGTGCTGCGCGGCCTCGGCGAGCTGCACCTGAGTACCGCCCTGGAGCGGCTCGCTCAGCGCTTCAAGGTGGAGGTGGAAACCAGCACGCCCTCCATCGCCTACCGCGAGACCATCGCCGCCGGCGCCGAGGGGCACCATCGGCACAAGAAGCAGAGCGGCGGCGCCGGTCAGTTCGGCGAGGTGTTCCTCAGGGTCGAGCCGCTGCCTCGCGGGGCCGGTTTCGAGTTCACCGACACCATTCGCGGCGGCGCCATTCCCTCGTCGCTGCTGCCGGCGGTGGAGAAGGGGGTGCGCCAGGCCCTGGCCGGCGGCGCGGTGGCGGGTTACCCGCTGCAGGACCTGCGCGTCACCGTGCTCGACGGCAAGACCCACCCGGTGGACTCCAAGGAGATCGCCTTCGTGATCGCCGGCCGCAAGGCCTTCCTCGAGGCGGTGCGCCAGGCCAACCCCCTGGTGCTGGAGCCCCTGGCCGAGCTCTCCGTGGAGGCGCCGGGGAACGCCATGGGCGACCTGACCGCCGACCTGACGGCCAGTCGCGGGCGCATCCTCGACACCCGGACCCTGGGCGACCAGGTCAGCCTCCAGGCCCTGGTGCCACTCGCCGAGGTGCTCGACTATCCCAGCCGCCTCAATGCCCTGAGCGGCGGCGCTGGCACCTACGGCCTGCGCTTCAGCCACTACGAGCCGGCCCCGGAGAACGTGCAGCAGCGGCTGATCAGGGCGTATCGACCCAAGGAGGAAGAGAGCTGAAGGCCCAGCGCAGGCGGTTGGCCGTCGGAACCCCAGAGGCTCAAGGGCGACATCGTGGGCAGCGAGAGGGGATCAGTGCAGCCAGCCATCAGTAGATACTGAGGGGGTGGAGCCATCGCCAAGAGCCGTAACTGACAGGCCTCTGTCCTGCGGAGACATGACCTCAGGGAATCAGGATGACCTTGTCGGAGCCTCCCGAGTCGATGTCGCGATAGGCGGCCGCCGCATCCGCTAATGGCAACTCCGTGAGGTCGCCAGGGATCGGGAGGGTCCCCTCCTCGAAGGCGGTACCGATGTGTTCGCGCATCCTGGCACACGCCTCCAGGCTATAGAGCAAGGAGTTGATGCCGATGATCGAGCCACCGCGCCGGTAGAGGTCGAGCACCGGCGTGTCGACCTTCCCATCGACCGGTGCGGCTATCACCAGGATTCGCCCAAAGGGGGCAAGGCTATTGACCGCTGCCGGTAGCCAGAAGCCGGTGGTATCGAAGATGACGTCGGGCGGCGAGGACGCGAAGCGCTGCTTTACCTGCTCCGGCAGTTGGGCGGCATCGCTCAACGGCATCGCCTCGATCCCGTCGGCTTCCAGCTCCTGGATGACCTCGGCGCGGCGTGCCGCGACCACCACTCTGGCCCCCCTGGCCGTGGCCAGGGCCTGCGCGGCTCTGGCCACCGCGCCGGCGCCAAGGATCAGCAGGCGGGTCCCGTCCTGGACCCCGCCGCGTTCCAGGGCATCCCAGGCGGTGATATAGGGCACGCCGCAGGCGGCTGCCTGGGCAAAGGAGAGGGCTTCGGGCTTGGGCGCCACCGCCTTGGCCGGCACGGCCACATACTGGGCATGGCAGCCGTCGCGGTAGAAGCCGAAGCCCTTGCCGGTACCGCCCCAGACAGCCTTTCCCATCAGCTCGGGTGGGCCTTCTACCACCACGCCGGCGAAGTCTCGTCCGGGAATGCGCGGCAGGGTGGTGTAGGAGAAGCGGCCCAGGACATTCTTCACGTCGCTGGGATTCAGCCCTGCCGCCCGCACCTCGACCAGCACCTCGCCAGTGGCCGGGGTCGGGGTGGGCAGCTCGAGCCACTGCAGCGAGTCGAGGCGGGTCGCAGAAAATTGTATGGCTTTCATAAGGGACCTCGAGAACGGGGGGCGGGCATTGCCGGACGGCGCGTCAGGGGCTCGGCCTCGTCAGGGACTCAGCATAGCCCGATTCAATAGTGGCTGCCCGGCTAGGCGCAAGGTCCCCTGGGCGCCGCCATCGCTTCGTCCGTACCGGCTACTCCGGGGGCAGCTTGTCGGTGATCCGACCGAGCCGTTTGAGACCGTCATGCAGTTCGGTCCCGACCTCGGTCAAGCCGTAGGTCACCTTGGGAGGCACCCCCTCTTCGTGGCATCGCCATATCAGCCCGGCGTGCTCCATGACTCGGAGGCGCTCGGTCAATACCTTGGCCGAGATGCCCTCGATAACGGTGCGCAGGTCGCCGAAGCGCAAGGGCCTTCCCTCGCCCAATACCCAGAGCACCTGAAGGGTCCAGGTGCCGCGCAGCAAGCGTCCCAGCCGCTCTAGGGGGCAGGTCTTCGCCGATATCTCAGGGTGGGGGGCAGGGTCGGTGAGGACGGACTGAAGGGAAGTGTCGCTGTTCATGATCACCTGCTCGGTGGGGGGCTGAGGCCTAGTCACCATTTGGTAACTACTACCGCCAATGTCTAGTGTTCTAGTCACGATTGTAGTCGGGGCCGGGGGCGCTGCACACTCTGTCGTGGGGCTGCGTGGCCCGGTGGGGCGAGGGCACGCTGAGCTAGGCTCGCCGGTGGGGCAGGGGCGCCATCGGAGAGGACAGGCGACTGCGTTGAATTGACCGTCCGATCACGGCGATCGGGAGGTGGTTGGTAGGGAGGTGCTATTTCCATGGTGGTTGCGCTTGCTTCACCTTTTGAGTGAAGCATTTCATGCCTAAGGATGAGATATCACGATGAGCAATCAGGCAATACAAGCCGAGCAAGAGTGTCGCTTCCAGCATTCCTGTGGTGCGATCGAGCTATTGATCGAGCCCATCGAGAAGGATCTGGGAGATTTTTCGGCCCGTCGTGTCCTGCCGTCGGTCGAGAGGAAGATGGTTGGACCATGGATCTTCTTCGATCATATGGGGCCCGCCGATTTCTCGCCGGGGCGGGGCATCGATGTGCGCCCTCATCCTCACGTCAACTTGGCGACGGTGACCTACCTGTTCGAAGGGGAGATCTTGCATCGAGACTCCCTGGGCAGCCTTCAGTGCATCCGTCCCGGTGATATCAACCTGATGGTTGCCGGCCACGGCATCGTCCACTCGGAGCGGGAGCGGCCGGAGGTGCGCCGTGTGGCACATCGCCTCCATGGGTTGCAGCTATGGCTGGCATTGCCCGAGAAGGACGAAGAGATCGATCCCGCCTTCTACCATTATCCCTCGAAGGATATTCCGGACACCCTGGCCGGAGATGTTCCTGTGCGGGTCATGATGGGAACCGCGTACGGGGCCGTCTCGCCGGTCAAGACCTTTGCCGAGACGCTCTATGTGGAGGCCCATCTGCAGCCGGGACAGACCCTTAGCGTACCGGATGCCGAAGAGCGGGCGGTCTATGTGGCCAAGGGGGAAGTGATGGCGCGAGGTACCGTTATTCCGGAGTATTCCATGGCCGTATTTGGACAGGAGAGTGGCATCATCCTCGAGGCGGTGAGGGAATCGCGGATCGCCATTATCGGTGGCGAGGCCCTTGGCGAGCGTTTCGTGGAGTGGAATTTCGTATCGAGTCACCAGGAACGGATAGAGCAGGCCAAGCGGGACTGGCAATCGGGCGCCTTTCCCAAGGTCCCGGGGGATGACAGCGAATACATTCCTTTGCCGGAGTGAGCCCTTGTCGGAGTGAGCCACGCCATAAGCCTGAGTGGGGCTCTGCTTCAGTTTGTGCCCGGGAGATGATACGGCTCTGTCGTGGCAGAAAAGGGCGATTCCTGCCATCGGGGAGATTTTTCTTTCAACAGCTGCCTGTCATCCTTGGCGGGTGATTCTGTGTGTTTGTGTGAGAATTTGTTGGGGTGTTCTCTTTTTTTATGGTTACCATTTGGTAACTATACCCCGCATGTTCTAGCTTTAAATGGCATCGGTTTTCGATCAGAAAATCGTGATCAATGCGTTCTGATTCAATGGTGTTTTCGCACAAATAGTGAAAAAAACGTGAATAAGGAGAGCGTGATGAGATCCATACCAGTACTCCCAGCTATCTCAAAAACCATACTAGGATTTTTGGTTAGCACGATGCTGTTCGCCTTCCAGGCACAGGCGCAGGAGGAACCGATCCCCGGGATTACTCGCCAGCCTAGTGAGGCGGCAGCAGATGCGCTGATTGATCCTAATGACGTTGTGGTGCTCTTGCTCGATCACCAGACCGGCCTGTTCCAGACGGTCAAAGACATTCCCGTCGATGACCTGCGGCGCAACACGGTTGCATTGGCCAGGATCGCGCAACAGATCGATGCACCGGTCATACTGACGGCGTCGGAGCCGGACGGACCCAATGGCCCTCTGATGTCGGAATTTGATGAGGTGATACCCGATGCGACTTATGTCGCTCGGCAAGGCGAAGTCAGCGCTTGGGATAACGATGACTTCGTCAGGGCGGTGGAGGCCACCGGGCGCAGGACCTTGGTGATGGCAGGGGTATGGACTAGCGTATGCGTTGCTTTTCCGGCCCTGCAGGCACATGCGGATGGCTACAAGGTCTATGCGGTGATGGATGCATCAGGCGATCCCAGTGAGATGGCATCCAGGACCACCCTCGCTCGCTTCACGCAGGCGGGCATTATTCCGGTAACAACTAATGTGATGCTGAGTGGGCTCCACAGGACCTGGAACCGGGATGACGCCGCCGAGTGGGGGGCGCTGTATAGCGAACTGGTGCCAAATTATCATGCGGTTAGCGAGAGCTACCTGCGTGCCCAGGAAGCCGCCAATTGAACCCGGTTGCCGGGGCCCGGATGCTCGATTTCCCGGGGGGCAACGAATAGCCGCTTGGGACTTCGGTGAGAAAACCAGGGGGGCTTGAGGAAGGGAAGGTGGCATCCCGCTGAGGATAGCCACCTTCCCTTTTCTGCTTCGGGGCGCATGGCCCTGAATGCCCGCCATCGGCACAGCAGGGCCAGGCCGCTTACGCCAGGTCGAAGAGCAGGATCTCCGCGCCTTGCGTGTCGGTGACTTCGATGGGTTCGCCCGGCGCGAAGGCCGCGGCGTCGCCGGCGGTCAGGTGCTGGCCGTTGACCTTGGCCTCTCCCCGCGCCATATGCAGCCAGGCATGGCGGACACTCGGCAGTGGTGCCTGCTCGCCAGCATCGAAGCGCCCCGAATAGAGGTTGATGTCCTGATTGATGCTGACCGAGCCATCGCGTCCCTCCCGGGAGGCGACCAGGCGCCACTGTCCCTGCCGCGCCTCGCTGGGAAAGCGCTTCTGCTCGTAACCGGGGGCGATGCCTCGCCGCTCGGGTTCGATCCAGATCTGCAGGAAGTGCAGTTCCTCGTCGTCGGAGTTGTTGAACTCGCTATGCACGACGCCCGTGCCCGCCGACATCCGCTGGACGTCCCCCGGGCGCATGGTCGCCCCATGGCCCATGCTGTCCTGGTGCGCCATCTCCCCCGCGAGGACGTAAGAGATGATCTCCATGTCCCGGTGGGGGTGGGCGCCGAAGCCCGCGCCGCCCTGGACCCGATCCTCGTTGATCACGCGCAGCGAGCGGAAGCCCATATGCTCGGGGTCGAAATAGTCGGCGAACGAGAAGGTGTGTCGCGAGCGCAGCCAACCGTGATCGGCATAACCGCGTTCAGCGGAGCGGCGTAGTTTCATCGGTGTCTCCTTCAACGGGTGGGGAGGATCGCTCCCCTCTTGATAGTAAGCATGTTAATAGATTGAGTGAGTCGAATAAAAGAGAGTTATTTTGCCCAGATCGTTTGATTTTTTAGGATGATTTGCGGCGGGATTGCGACCCTGATTCCCGCGATGGCGAGCTAGGTGAAGCTCCAGCCGAGGCGGCCGTCCGCGCGGCGTTCCAGCGGCGGGCACTCTCCCTGGCGGTGCTCCGGGGCGTGGCGATTGAGGGTCTTGGCCAGCCAGTCGGCCTCGTTGGCCGTGGCGTGCTCCAGACGGAAGCGTCGTCGGCGCAGCGGCGTCAGCCACAGCTCGCGCCAGGCGCCGCGGCCGGCATGCCAGCGGCAACCCACCAGCATGGCCAGCTCCGGGAAGTGTTCCTCGTGGCCGCGGATCCCCTCGTAGTCGTTGATCAGGTCGCCGCAGCCGTAGAGGATCGGCCGCCCTCGGTAGCACTCCAGTCCCTTGGGATGGTGGGCAGAGTGGCCGTGGATCAGGTCGGCCCCGGCGTCGATCAGCCGCTGGGCCAGGCGCCGATGCTCGGCCGGCACCGCATGGCCCCAGTTGCCGCCCCAGTGCACTGAGGCCACGACGAGATCGCCGGGGCGCTTGTCGGCGGCGATGGCCCGAGCCATCGCCTCGTCTTCGGCCGTCACCAGGTTGACTCCCGAGCGGGTGTCGGTGGCCCGCCACTGTGCCGGGATACCGCTATCGGCGAGCCCCAGGCTCCATACCAGCAGGCGCCCGCCGTGGGGCAGTGGCAGCACGGCCGGTCGGCTGGCCGCCTCGGTGTCTTCTCCCGCACCGGCATGGGCGATGCCCGCCGCGTCCAGGCCCGCCAGGGTCTCGGCGAGTCCCTCCCGGTCCCAGTCCAGCACATGGTTATTGGCCAGGGCGCAGGCGTCGATGCCCGCCGCGGTCAGGCAGCCGAGGTTGGCGGGATGCATCCGGTAGTGGATGCCCTTGCCGGGCCAGGGGCGGCCCTTGGCCGTGATGGCGGTCTCCAGGTTGATCAGGCGCAGCGTGGCGCCGGCCAGCTCCGCCAGGGCCTCGCCCCAGGGGTAGCCGAACTCGACAGGGCGGGGAATCTCGCCGCCGGCGCGCTCCGCCAGGCGTACATAGTCTCGGGCATCCTGCACCCAGGGCTCATGCAGGCGAGGGTCGCCGGGATGTGGCAGGGCCTGGTCGATGCCGCGCCCCAGCATGACATCGCCGGCCAGCATCAGGGTCAGGCTAGCGTCGGAAGCATGGGCGAGGGCGCTGGGACGCATGGCGAGGCTCCGGCAAGGTGTGTCTGACGGGGCGGTGCCCCTTATCTGGAGGATAGCGGACCCCGGGGTGGCCGATGGAGGCTGGCCACCAGCTCGCGCATCCGCGGCAGGTGGCTGCCGTGCCAGTAGAGCCGGTCGCAGTCGCGGCATCTCAGGAAGTGCGTCACATGACGGCGGGTCAGGGGCTCCAGGCGGTGCAGTACCTGCGCCTTGGGGACCGCCACGAGTCGCCCGTTGCAGTGGCTGCAGCGGGTGAAGGGGGCGAAGTGGTCGTGGAGATCGAAGGCCGCGCAGACCTCCTCGAGCTGGCGGCGCGGGGCATCGGCGCGCACATAGTGGCCGAGCGTGATGCAGCGGCGCATCAGCAAGCGACGATCCCGGGTCAGCAGCACTCGCGCCTCCTCGGCGCTGCAGGCGGCCAGCTCGGCGTCATGCATGTCATTGCGGTAGCGGCAGTCGAAGCCCAGCAGGCGCAGGTAGCCGGCCAGGCGGCCCAGGTGCACGTCCAGCACCCAGCGCGGCGGCAGGGCGGGCCGCGGACGTAGATGATGGACGCGTACCAGGGCGGGGGTCTGCGACCAGGGGTAGACGTCGAGGCGTCGTGGGACCCCCTCGGCGGGATCGAGGCGGTGGTCGAAGCCCACCGAGACGCCGTCGACGACGATGACATTGATCTCGGGATGGGGGATGCCCTGGGCCTCGATCAGGTCCTTGATCGAGGTGCGACGATCCAGGCACGGATACAGGGGGCACCGGCGCCGCGGCGGGGGCAGGAAGTCATTCAGCTCGGCATGGACCTGGATCTCGATACTGGCCATGGCACCTCCCGGGGCGACTCCTCTCAGGGTAGTCGCCGATCTAGGACGCTGCGGCCATGGGCATGAAGCACGGTGGTAACTATGTTTAACTAACGTTAATACATAATAACGATCCGGATCGCCGGGGGAAAAATGGATAAAGCGTTCGAGTCCCGCGGGACACGAGGGGGGCAGGGAGCCTGGTTGGGTGGCCTCTCTCCCAGCCTTCGCCACGGCCTGATTCTCACCCTGCTGGCGGCCTTCCTGGCCCTGGGTACCTGGCTGGTCTATGTGACCGGCGGTACCCGCTATGCCACCCCCTACCTGATGCTGGTTCCGGTACTGCTGGCGGCGGCGGGCTATGGCCTGAAGGGCGCCCTGGCCATTGCCCTGGTGGCAGGGGGACTGATGGCGCTGATGCCCCTGGACGTGGCCAGCCAGCAGCCCCAGCCCACCCTTAACTGGCTGATCCGCCTGTGCCTCTATCTGGTGATCGGCGGCGTGGCCGGTAGCCTCTTTAGCCTGCTCAACCGTGCTCATGCCACCAGCGAGCGGATGGCGCGCACCGATCCGCGCACCGGCCTGGCCAACCAGGTCGCCCTGGAGGAGGTCCTGCGGCGTCGCCTGGCCCAGGGCAGGCAGAGTGGTGTCGGCCTGATCCTGGTGCGTCTCACCGATATCGGCGATGTGCTGGAGGCCCTGGGCCCCGAGACCGCCGATGCCATGGTGATGGCCATGGGCGAGCGCCTGGGACGGCAGGATGGGCGCATCGTCGAGGTGTTCCGCTTCAGCAATTCCGAGCTCTACCTGCTGCTGGAGGGCGTCGGAACCGGAGAGCTCGAGGAAATCGCCGTTCATCTCGCCGAGGTTGGCGAGGAGAACCTGGTGGTGCAGGAGGTGCCGTTGCGGGCCCAACTGGTCATGGGCAGCAGTTGGCAAACCTCGGAGGCCACGACCGCCAGGGAGCTGATCCGCGAGTCGCGGGTCGCCATGCTGGCGGCCATGGAGAAGCACCGCCCGCACTGTCATTATTCCGCGGACCTGGCCCGCGACAAGCGCGAGGCACTGCAGCTGATCTCCCATGTACGACGCGACCTCGAGCGGGGGCGCTTCGAGCTGCACTTTCAGCCCAAGCTGCGGCTCGCCGATGGGCGGGTCTGTGGCTGCGAGGGGCTGATCCGCTGGCGCGATAAGCAGGACCTACTGATCGCTCCGAGGCTCTTTATGCCCAAGGTCGAGAGCACCAGTCTGATCGCCCCGGTGACCCGCTTCGTGGCCGACCAGGCGTGCCGCTTTGCCGCTACCGTCGACGGTGTGGTCGGCATCAATCTCTCGGTGCGCAACTTGCATGACGAGGCCCTGCTCGACGAGCTGCTGGCCCTGGCCCGGCGCCATGGCATCGCCCCAGAGCGCCTGGAGGTGGAGATCACCGAGAGCGCCCTGATGCATGACCTGGTGGGGGCCAAGCGGGCCCTGGAGCGGCTGCGGGGCCATGGCATGGGGGTCAGCATCGACGACTTCGGCACCGGCTTCTCCTCCTTCGAATACCTCCAGCACCTGCCGATCACCGGACTCAAGATCGATCGCACCTTCGTCAAGGGGCTCGGCGAGGACGCCCGCTCCCGGTGCCTGGTGGCCTGCCTGATCGACGTAGGGCACGCCCTGGGCCTGGAGGTCACCGCGGAGGGCGTCGAGACCCTCGAACAGCACCAGGCCCTGTGCCGGCTGGGCTGCGACCAGGCTCAGGGCTTTCTGTATGCCAAGGCCCTGCCGGCCGCCGACTACCGGGTCTGGCATGGCCAGCACCGCCCCGCCGCCTGGCTCGAGGTCGCCGATAGCTGAGGCCGGGGCGAGCCGGGATGCCGCCTATCGGTCGATGCTTTCCTCGTCTTCTCAGGGGCAGTCCAGGTCCCGCCCCGGGCGCCTCAGGCGCAGCAGGCCGGTGGCGATGGCGGTGCCCACCAGGGTGATGGCCATGCCGACGAGGATCTGCAGGCCGAGCCGTTCTCCCAGCAGTAGATAGCCCCATAGCAGGGCGCTGACCGGCACCAGGAAGGTCACCGTGGAAGTGGCGGTGGCCCCGGCGCTGGCAATCAGCCCGAAGTAGAGCAGGAAGGCGCCGGTGGTGCTGAAGGCGGCGAGTGCCAGGCCGTTGGCCCAGGCCAGGCCGCCGATCGGCTCCGTGGGCCATAGCCAGAGCCCCGGCAGCAGCAGGAGCAGCGCCGACATGGCCGAGCTGCCCGCTGCCAGGACCCGTACCGGCAGGTGGGCGAGGTAGGCCTTGGAGTAGTTGCTGGCCAGGCCGTAGCAGAAGGTGGCGCCGAGTACGGCGAGGATAAACCAGCCGTCGCCGCCCAGGGCGAAGTCGAGGCGATCCGCCGAGAGCACATAGACGCCGAAGAAGGCCAGGGCCAGCCCCAGGTATTGCTGGCGCTGGATCGGGGTGGCGAAGCAGAGCGCCCCCAGCAGGGCGGTGAAGATCGGCGTGGTGGCATTGATCAGGGAGGTGAAGCCCGCCTCCAGCCGGGTGGTGGCCAGGGCCAGCAGCGAGAAGGGCAGCACATGATTGACCAGGCCCAGCAGCAGCAGGCCCCCCTTGTTCTGCCACACCAGGCGCAGGTAGCGCAGGCTGAGCAGCAGCGGAACCAGCAGCAGGGCCCCCACCCCCATGCGCACCAGGATCAAGGGCACCGGGCCGAACTCCGGCACCGCCACCCGCATAAAGATAAAGGAGAGCCCCCATAGCGAGGAGAGCAACAGCAGGCGCAGGGAATCGGCCGGTGACATAAGGGCTCCTTGGGAGAGGGGACAACGCCTGCCGTGGCGTTGCCGCTGGGGGCTGGCGATGGCTCTGGTATAGGCGATGCCTCTGGTATAGTAGGGGGGCATCCCCAGGGAACACCAGATACGCCTATGTCAGCAGACCTGAATGACTTCGAGGAGAGCATCCGTCGCCAGATCGATGCCTTCACCAAGCCCAAGAAGACCCCTGCGCCCAAGCCGCCGAAACCGGCGGTCAGCGCCCATCGCGTCGGCTACCGCGTCAAGCTGGCGGTGCGCCCCCGGCAGCTCGCCCTGGACGAGGTCTTCGAGTACCAGTCCTCCAGTATCTCCAAGCTGGAGGCGCAGATGGAGGCCGAGAAGGCCGCCCGCAAGGCGGGCTACCCCATCATCGGTTACCTGATCGATATCGAACGCCTGTAACGGAAAGAGGAAGGGACTCATGGAGCCATGGACCTGGCTGACCTATGTGGGCGTGATCAGCGCCCTGATCATCTTTCCCGGCCCGGTGGCGCTGCTGTGCACTGCCCATGGGCTGCGCTTCGGCCGCCACCGCGCCACCGCCACGGTGCTGGGTGGCACCCTGGCCTCGCTGGTGATGATGACGCTCTCCGCTCTGGGGCTCGGCGCCATCCTGGCCACCTCCGAGACCGCCTTCCAGCTCCTCAAGCTGGCGGGGGGCGCCTACCTGATCTTCCTCGGCCTGCAGGCCTGGCTGGCCCGGCCCGAGGCGCCGACCCAGGGGGCCCCGGCGCCGGACGAGGCGGTCGGCACCTCGATTCCGCGACTGTTTCGCCATGGTTTCATGGTGGGGATCAGCAACCCCAAGGACCTGCTCTTCTTCGCGGCCCTGTTTCCCAACTTCATCAGCGTGGGCGAGCCGCAACTGCTGCAGTTCGCCATCCTGGCGCTGACCTGGCTGGTGATCGATACCAGCCTGATGTCCCTCTATGCCGCCATGGGCTCCGGCCTGGGGCGCTGGTTCGATCGTCCCGGCCGGGTGCGGGCCTTCAATCGCGCCACCGGCGGACTCTTTATGGCGGCCGGGGGAACCCTGGTCGCCTCCAGCCAGTAGGTCTATCGCTCAGGAGTCGAGAATGCAGATCACCCAGGTTGCCATCTATCCGGTCAAGTCGCTGGGCGGCATCGCCCTGGACGCGGCCGAGCTCGGTCCCCGGGGGCTCGAGTGGGACCGTCGCTGGATGGTGGTGGACGAGGCCGGGCGCTTCGTCACCCAGCGCCAACTGCCCGGCATGGCGCGGATTCGTGTGCGCCTGGAGGACGCGGCGCTGGTGCTGGAGCACCCCGAGGCGGCGCCGCTGAGCGTGCCGCTGGCACCGCGGGAGCGGCCCCGTCGCCGGGTCGAGATCTTCAAGCAGCACTGCCCGGGCCTCGACGAGGGCGAGCAGGCGGCCGGCTGGCTGACCGAGGTACTGGGCCGCGTCAGGCAGCAGGGACTGAGGCTGGTGCGCTTTCCCGAGGAGCATCGCCGCGCGGTGGAACCCGACCACCTGCGCGATGGCGAGCGGGCCCATACCGGCTTCGCCGATGGCTATCCCTTGCTGGTGGCCAACCAGGCATCCCTGGACGCCCTCAACGCGGTGTTGCGGGGCAAGGGCCTGGACCCGGTGCCCATGGAGCGTTTCCGGCCCAATCTCGTCGTCGCCGCAAACGAGGCCTTCGCCGAGGATGGCTGGGAGAGCCTGGCGGCCGAGGGAGGGCGTTATCGCCTGGGGCTGCGCAAGCCCTGCAAGCGCTGCCAGATCCCCACCGTCGATCAGCGCATCGGCGAGATCCCCCGCCCCGGTGAGCCGCTGCAGACCCTGATCGAGATGAAGACCCAGCCCCAGCTCAAGGGCGGTTACTTCGGCCAGAACGCCATCCTGCTGGCCGGCGAGGGGGAGATGCTGCGGGTGGGAGATCGACTAAGCGCCAGCTAAGCTGGGATCAGGGCCGCCGACCCACGGCGGCCGCCCCATCCGGGGCCCGTCGAGGGAGAGGCGCGCCATGGCCCAGCGACCCCTGATCCTGCTGCATGGCTGGAACGACACCGGCGAGGCCTTCGAGCGCCTGGCCGGTCACCTGCGTCGCCACCTGGGCGAGCGGCGCATCCGGCGCATCGCCATCGGCGACTACCTCTCCCGCCACGACGCCCTGCGCTTCGATGACCTCCAGGCGGCCCTGGAGCGGGCCTGGACCCGCCACGACCTGCCCCGCGCCCCGGCCAGCGTGGATGCCATCGTCCACTCCACCGGCGGCCTGGTGATCCGCGACTGGCTGGCCCGCCACTTCGCCCCCGACGCCTACCCCGTCAAGCACCTGGTGATGCTGGCCCCGGCCAACTTCGGCTCGCCCCTGGCCCATCACGGGCGCTCGCTGGTGGGACGGGCGATCAATGGCTTCTTCAACCGCCAGCGGGAACAGCCGCGCTTCGAGGCCGGCGCCGGGATCCTGCGTGGCCTGGAACTGGCCAGCCCCTATAGCTGGGAGCTGGCCCTGCGCGACCGCTTCGTCGGCGAGCCGGGCCCCTTCGCCCCGGGGCGTACCCTGTGCAGCGTGTTGGTCGGCAACCACGGCTATGGCGGTATCCGCTCGGTGGCCAACGAGGCGGGGGGCGACGGCACGGTGCGCATTTCCACCGCCAACCTCAACTGCGCCCGGGGCCAGATCCACTTCGAGGAGGGCCACCACCAGGGGCGCCCGGTCACGGTGCCGCGCCTGGCGGGCTGGCAGGACTCCGGCGGACGCTGCGCCTTTCGCATCGTCGATGGCCTCGATCACACCACCATCAAGCTCAATAGCCCGGAGAGCCGCCTCAGCGCCGCCCAGCGCCGGGCCCTGGGGCTGATCCTCGAGGCCCTGGGCGTGGAGGATGACGGCTTCGCGGCCCACTGCGATGCCTGGGAGGCGGCCAATGCGGCCCTGACTCGGGCCCCCGGCGGGCGCCGGGGCAAGTCCGGCTACCAGAATACCCTGGTGCGGGTGGTGGATCAGTTCGGGGCGCCGGTGCCGGACTATTTGATCGAGTTCTACGACCCCCGGGACGACCGCCGCGACGGCGGCGCCCTGGCCCGGGTGATGCACGAACAGGTGATCCTCAAGGTGCACCCCTACGGCGACGACGCCTCCTATCGCAGCTTCTATATCGATACCGCCCGGCTGCGTCACGAGGTGGCCAAGGCCGGCACCGAGCTGGGTCTGTCGATCACCGCCGACCCCATGCTGGGATCGGAGAAGGCGGCGGATCCCCCGGTGGGCTTTCTCACCTACGCCGACGAGGATATCGACGACCTGCGCCTGGACGCGGCCCAACTGGCCGCCTTCTTCCGGCCCCACCGCACCCTGCTGGTGGATATCGTGCTGCATCGGTCCCAGCATCAGCGGGTCGTGACGCTGCGCGACGATGCCGCAGCGGATTAGCGGCTGGCGCGCACCCGGCGCAGGTTGGTGAGCACCGGGGTGCCGGTGGCCGGGTCGCTGAGCAGGGTGCACTCCACGTCATAGAGTTCGCGGACCAGTTCCCGGGTGACCACCTCGGCGGGCGGGCCCTGGGCGATGATGCGGCCGTCGCGCATGGCCACCAGGTGGTCGGCGTAGCGGCAGGCGCTGGGCAGGTCATGGAGCACCAGGGCCAGGGTGCGTCCGGCCTCGGCCAGGCGCCGCACCAGCTCGAAGACCTCCAGCTGGTGGCCCAGGTCCAGCGCCGAGGTGGGCTCGTCGAGCAGCAGCAGCGGGGTCTGCTGGGCGATGGTCATGGCGATCCAGGCGCGCTGGCGCTGGCCGCCGGAGAGCGCCTCCAGGGGGCGCTCGGCCAGGTTCTCCAGGTCGGCGGCGGCCAGCGCCTCGCTGACCGCCCGCTGGTCGTCGGCGGACCACTGGCGCAGCCAGCCCTGGTGGGGCTGGCGGCCGAAGCGAATCAGGTCGCCCACGGTGAGCCCCTCCGGGGCGCTGGCCTCCTGGGGCAGCAGCGCCAGGCGCCGTGCCAGGGTGCGCGCCGGCAGGCGCCGGATGTCCTCGCCATCGAGGAGCACCGCGCCGCCCCCCGGGGCATGCAGCCGGGCCAGGCCGGCCAGCAGGGTCGACTTGCCGCAGCCGTTGGGCCCGACGATGGCGGTGACCCGGCCCGGCGGCAGGCTCAGGTCGAGGCCGTCGATCACGGCCTGGCGACCGTGGGCCAGGCTCAGCTCCCGGGCCTGGAGGCGATGGTGGTGGGCGGCGGTCATGGTCGATTCCTTATGATGAAGCTAGGCCAGGGGTTTTGCGGCGGGGCGCAGCAGGATCCATAGCAGCCAGGGGCCGCCGACGATGGCGGTGACGATGCCCACCGGCAGCTCGATGGGGGCCAGCAGCACCCGCCCCACCAGGTCGGCCAGCACCATCACCAGGGCCCCGGCCAGGGCCGAGGCGAGGATCGGCACGCCGCGCTTCGAGGCCAGGGAGCGGGCGATCTCCGGCCCCACCAGCCCCACCAGGCCCACCGGGCCGGCCACCGCCACGGCCAGGGCGGTAAGCAGCACCGATAGCGACAGCACCTGCCGGCGGCGCCGGCGCAGCATGACGCCGAGGCCACTGGCCACGGCATCGCTGAAGCGCATCAGGCTCAGCGAGCGGGCCAGGGCCAGCGCCAGGGGCAGGCCGACGGCCAGGCCGATGGCCAGCACCGTGACCGCCTGGCCGGAGCGGGCATTGAGGGTGCCCACCGTCCAGGGGTAGGCGGCATTGGCGGTATCGATGGCCACCCGCGCCAGCAACAGCTGGGTGATGGCACCAAACACCGCCCCCACGCCGATGCCGGCGACGATAAAGCGGTAGCCGCGGGTATCGCCGCCGCTGGCCAGGCCGAAGGTCAGGGCCGCGGCGGTGGTGGCGCCGGCCAGGGCCATGGCCGGCGGCGCCAGGGAGACGCCGAGTCCCACCACGGAGGCCACCGCGAAGGCGGTGGCGCCATTGTCGATACCGATGATGCCCGGGGTGGCCAGGCGGTTGCGGGCCAGGGTCTGCATCAGGCCGCCGGCCACGGCGAAGGCGGCGCCGGTGAGCCAGGCCGCCACCAGGCGCGGCAGGCGCAGCTCCTGGACCAGGAAGCCGGCCATGGGATCGCCGCCGCCGCGCAGGCCGGCATAGAGCTCGCCGGGTCCCAGGGTCACGCTGCCCAGGGCCAGATAGGCGGCGGAAGCGGCGAGCAGGCCGAGCATCAGCAAAAGGATAGCGATCAGGTCGCGCCGGTCGACGAGCAGGCTATGGCCGCCCCAGGCCAGGCGCCAGCGCCCCGGCGGGGCGCTGACCTCGGGGGAGGCCGCCCGCGGGGTGGCCTCCAGCCGTCGGCTGACGGTATCGGGACTCAATAGCATGGGGGCTCCAGGCGTCTCTCTCCTGACTCAGAGGCTCGGCAGGCGGCGGGCGCGCACCACCAGGATCAGTACCGGGGCGCCGCACAGGGCGGTGAGCACCCCCAGCGACAGCTCCGAGGGAGCCACCAGCAGCCGCGAGACGATATCGGCGCCGATCACCATCAGCGGGCCCAGGGGCAGGCAGAGCCAGAGGGTGCGGCGAATATCCGGGCCGGCCAGGGCGCGGGCGGCGAAGGGCACCACCAGGCCGACGAAGGCGATGGGCCCGGCGATGGCGGTGGCCGCCCCCACCAGCAGCGCCACCGCCAGCACCACCAGGCCGCGAATGCGCCCCGGGCGATGGCCGAGCCCCGAGGCGACCCGCTCGCCCAGGGCCAGGGCCGCCAGGGGGCGCGCCACCAGGGCGGTAATGGCGAGCGCCACGCTCAGGCTGGGCAGCACCGCCAGCAGGTCCGCCAGGCGGCGCCCGGAGAGGCTACCGATCACCCAGAAGCGGATCTCGTCGGCGGCGCGCTGATCGAACAGCAGCAGCAGCGAGGTGAGGGCGGCCAGCAGCGCCGAGAAGGCCGCCCCGGCCAGCACCAGGCGAATGGGGTCGTTGCCCAGGCCGCGCAGCCGCGCCACCCCCAGCACGCAGAGGCAGCCGGCCAGGGCGCCGGCCTGGGCCACCGCCACCCGCAGGGTGGTGGCGCTGGCGCCGAGCCACAGGGCCAGGGCCACGGCGAAGGCGGCGCCGGCGCTGACCCCCAGCAGGCCGGGCTCGGCCAGGGGGTTGCGCGACACCGCCTGGAGCAGGGCCCCGGCCACGCCCAGGGCCAGGCCCACCGCCGCGCCGATCAGGGTGCGCGGCAGGCGCAGCGAGCCCACCACGAAGCGGGCCTCCGCGTCGCCGCCGCCGGCCAGCACCGCCAGGGCGCGGCCCGCGGTCACCTCGCCGGCGCCCAGCAGCAGGCTGGCCAGCACCGCCAGGCCCAGCAGCAGGGCGAGGCCGGCGAGGGGGCGGCCCAGGCCCTCGGGCAGGCCGCGGCGGGGCAGGACGGCAATCACGGCAGCAGGGCGGCTTCGATATCGTCGAGCACCGCCAGGGCGGCCAGGGCGCCGGTGGCGCTGCTCCACAGCTGGCCGTCCACCGGTACCACGCGGTCGTTGGCCACCGCCTCGAGACGGGCGAAGGCCGGCGAGGTGCGCGCCGCGTCCAGGGCCTCCTGGCCCTCGGCATTGAGGGTGGCCAGGAACAGCCAGTCGCTATCCACCCGGCCCAGGTTCTCCAGGCTCAGTGGGTCGCTGTGCACGCCGCGGTCGTTGACCAGGCCGCCGTCGCTGACCTCGAGCCCCACCGTCTTCAGCAGGCCGGTGGCGAACAGCCGTTCGGACATCACCAGGGGGCCCTGGGGCATCCAGCGTACCAGGCTGGCCTCGCCGCTGACCTCGGCCTCGGCGAGCGCCTCGGCCAGCTCATGAGCGCGGCTCTCCACCTCGGCGATGGCCGCCTCCAGCTGGGCCTCGCGGCCCAGGGCCTGGGCATAGAGGCGGCTCTCGTCCTGCCAGTTATCCGGGCCCAGGGGCTGGCCGGGGGGCACGATGGTGGGGGCGATACGCGACAACAGGGCGTACTGCTCGTCGGCGAGCTGCGGCGGCGCCAGGATCAGGTCCGGGCGCTGGGCCAGCACCGCCTCCAGGTTGATCTCGCGTACCACGCCGACGATGGCCAGGTCGGTCTCGGGATGATGAGCGGCCAGGTAGTCGTCGATATAGCGGGCCACGCCGTCGCCGCCGCGGGTGGTCACCGCGCCCAGCGGCACCACGCCGCTGGCCAGGGCCGCGTCGAGGGCGCCCTCGTAGAGGGTCACGACCCGCTGCGGGTCGTCGCCGACCTCCACGGGGCCGTGGGCGGTCTCCAGCGTGGCGGCCAGGGCGGACTGGCTGGCAACCAGGCCGAGCAGCAGGGCCAGGCCGGCCAGGCGGTGGCGGGTGAGGGCGGAGGCAGACAGCGACATGGGACTCTCCTTGAGTGTCATGCGGGTGTCGCCCCCGAGACCGGGGGCGACAAGGGGGGAATGTTAATCAATTTCAAACGCGGCTTCTTAGCAGGCTTTCGGAACGGTCCGTTCGAAGAGTCGCAACGGGTTCAGAAGCTGACGTTGAGGCCCAGCCACAGGCGACGGCCATCCTCCACATAGCCGTACTCGTCGTAGGTGATGGTTTCGTCGAAGAGGTTGTAGATGCCGGCATTGATCCGCGCGTTGGGGGTCAGTTGGTAGCCGAGACCGGCGTCGACGAAGGTGTAGGAGGGGGCGACGATGGCGCTCTGGGACGGCCCGGTGTTGGGCTGGCTCTCCTCGCCGCGGTAGGTCACCCGGGTCCACTGGTCGAGGCGCTCGGAGGCCTGCCAGTCGAGGCTCAGGCTGGCCTGGTGGCGCGGCAGCTGGGTCAGCGGCTCGCCCTCGTACTCGCCGCTTTTTTGCTCGGAGTCGGTGAAGGTGTAGCTGCCGGTGAGCGCCAGGCGCTCGCCCAGCGGCGCGGTCAGGTGCAGTTCGACGCCCTGGGTGACCGCCTCGTCGACGTTGACCCGATAGGTGGGATCGCTGCCGAACTGGTTGGGTTCATCGGCGCAGACGCCCTCGGGGCAGGCGATGCGGGTGATCTTGTCCTCGAAGTCGTTATGGAAGAGGGTCAGGCCGCCGCTCAGGCCGTTGTCGCCGCTATAGAGCAGCGCCAGTTCCTTGTTGAGGGAGGTCTCCGGCTCCAGGTCGGGGTTGCCGTAGACATCGCCGCCACGACTGGTCTGTCCCCAGTCCGGGGTGATCTCGCGCAGGTTCGGCGAGCGGTAGCCGGTGGAGACGCCGCCCTTGAGGGTCCACTCCGGGGTCAGGCTGAAGACGCTGTAGAGGCGCGGGCTGAGATGGCTGCCGTAGTTCTCGCTGTCGTCCAGGCGCACCCCGCCGGTCAGCGCCCAGCGCTCGGTGAGCAGCCATTCGTCCTCGACGAACAGGCCCCACTGGCTGCTGGAAATATGGGTGCGGTCGGAGATCTGGTTGCTGGTCTGGTCGTCCAGCGACTCCTCTTCGTAATCGGCGCCCAGGGTCAGCATATGCCGGCCCAGCGGCAGCAGCAGGCTGGTGCGCGCCTGGGTGTTGGTGATCTCCATCTGGCGGGACGCGTTCTCGCTCACCTCGCGCTGCAGATGGCTCTCGCTGGTGCCGATGCCCCAGCGTCCGCTGTGGGTCAGCGCCAGGTGCTCGTTGCTGTAGTCGCCGACGTTGTCCGTGCAGCCGCCGCGGCAGCCTTCGGCGGGCGCCGAGTGACCCATCAGCGAGCGGCGCTCCTGGTGAGTGCGCCCGGCCTCGAGGGCGATATCATGATCCTGGTGAGGGGTCAGGGCCAGGCGCGCGGTCAGGCTCTGCAGGCGCTTGTCCTCGTAGCCGTTGAGGATATCGTCCTCGTCGCGCTGGGAGGCGCGGCCATAGACCTGCAGGCCCAGCAGGTCGGGCACCAGGGCCCCGCTGAGGTAGACATTGGCCTGGCGGCTATCGCCGGAGGCGCTGTCCTCCTGGAGTACGGTGTCGAGCCGTAGCTCGCCGTGCCACTCCTCGGCTACCTTGCGGGTGATGACGTTGACCACCCCGCCGATGGCATCCGAGCCGTAGAGGGTCGACATGGGGCCGCGGATCACCTCGATACGTTCGATGGCGGACAGCGGCGGCAGCCAGTCCTGCTCGAAGCCGGCGCTGCCGTTGGGGCGCGACTCCCGGGAGTTGCGCGGGCGGCCGTCCACCAGCAGCAGGGTGTACTGGGCCGGCATGCCACGGATACTGATATCGGCGCCGTTGTCACCGGCGCCGCCGCCGGTGACGATCACCCCGGGCACGTCGCGCAGGGCATCGATGATGTCCCGGTAGTGACGCCGCTCCAGTTGCTCGCGGCCGATCACGCTGATGGAGGCCGGCGCGTCCTGGAGTTGCTGCTCGAAGCCCGCCGCGGTGACGACGATATTGTCGAGTCTCTGGCCGTCGTCGGTCTGGGTGGCCTGGGCGGCCAGGGCGGGCTGGATGGACAGGGCCGCCAGGGAGGCGATGCTGGCGGACAGCAGGGGCCGGGCCAGGGGATGAGACATGAACTCGCTCCTCGAGTAGGATGCCGGCGGGGCCGGCAATGATTGCTAATGCGAATACATCTCATTGTTTCATAAGTTCGCACCCTAAGGGTCGAACGGCCCGTTCGGCGAATCACAACGCGGTAAGGAACAAGGCGGTAGGGAGGAGGCATGCGGGAACGGCTGGAGCAGTACCAGGTGGTGCTCTACCTGCTGGCGGTGGGCGCCGGCCTGTTGGTGGGCGCTTACTGGGGGGGCCTGGCCGAGGCCCTGATGGCGGGGCTCTGGCCGCTGCTGGGGGCCCTGCTCTATGCCACCTTTACCCAGGTGCCCTTAGCTGGCGCCTGGCGGCGGTTGGCGAGGACTCGCTTGCTGGCGGCGGCCCTGCTGGGCCACTTCCTGGTGATACCGCTGCTGCTGTGGGGCCTGGCGCAGCTGCCCCTGGCGCCGCCGGTGATGCTGGGCATCCTGCTGGTGCTGCTGGTGCCCTGCACCGATTGGTTCCTGGTCTTTACCCACCTGGGCGGCGGCGATACCCCCGCCGCCTTGGCCCTGACGCCGCTCAGCCTGTTGCTGCAACTGCTGTTGCTGCCCCTCTACCTCTGGCTGTTTCTCGACCAGGCGGCCCTGGCGGGGCTGCTGCGGCGCGAGCTGCTAGGGGCCTTCGTCGGGCTGATCCTGTTGCCCCTGGGGGCGGCCTGGCTGACCGAGCGCTGGGCCAGGCAGGGCCCGAGTGAGCGGCGCGCCCCGCGACAACGCCTGGTGGCCGGGCTGGGCTGGCTGCCGGTGCCGCTGCTGGCCCTGGTGCTCTTCCTGGTGGCGGCGGGGCAGGTGGGCGTAGTGAGCGATCACTCGGGCCTGCTGTTCGGCCTGGTGCCGCTGTTCGCCGCCTTCCTCGGTGTGGCCCTGGGGCTCGCCTGGCTCTTTAGCCGCGCCTTCCGCCTGCCCGCCGCCCAGGGCCGGGTGCTGGCCTTCGGCTTCGGCTCGCGCAACTCCTTCGTGGTGCTGCCGCTGGCCCTGGCGCTCCCCGCCGGCTTCGACGCCGCCGTCACCGTGGTGGTGATCCAGTCCCTGGTCGAGCTGCTCGGCATGCTGCTCTTCCTGCGCTGGGTCCCCCGCCTCTTCCCCCTTCCCTAGTTCAATCAACCCAGTGGGGTGGTGGGAGATGCTATGTTGCCCCTCAAGCCGTCACTGCGGTTTTTGTGGGAGCTCAGCTTCGCTGAGCGATTGGCGCCGTCAGGTGCCTTGATCGCCCGCAGGGCGATCGGGGGTATGGCCACAAGGGCGACTGCGTCGCCCAATCGCGCGGGAAACCCACGCTCCCACCACACCCGTGGCTACCAGGCCTGCTCCGGTGGCTACCAGGTCTACTGTGGCTTTAGCCGGCGATTTGATACCTCGGCAACCCATCAATTACCTGCTTCAACAGGCGATTAACGGCCACCCAAGCCTTGGTTCATCACCCCCGGTTGGTAACCCAGGCCACCTTCTCCTTGTGAGAGGTACCCCTCCCCCGTAGAAGCAGGGGTACCTCCGCGGAATTGACCGACTATCCCTCTAGTCAAAAAGTTAGGCCTTTCTAAGGCAGGGAGAAATGTTTTTTACTAAGCTGGATATTGTGTGTTTTATAAGGCTATATCCTTTTTCAAAGCATGTGTGGGTTGGAGGGTTAGGATTATGTCGGAGTATAATTATAAGCTTTTTGTTGTGCTTTTTTCATTGATGTTCTTGGTTTCCTGTGCAACTACGCTAGTATCTAATGAAGAAGCTAGAGAAGTTGAGATGAGGCATGTTATTGATGCTGGGGTTGTCACTCCTCGCCAAGGTTTTGGAGAGGTGGTGGTAAAGAGGGATCAAGGTTTAAATACATCGGCCTGTCGATCCAGGGTCTTTGTTGATGGAGAGCCTGTTGCAGATATAGCGCCTGGAGAAAAAGTAACAATGTACCTCCCCGTGGGCGAGGTCATGCTTGCAGCCAAGGCTACCGGGATTTGTGCAGGAGGATTGGTTGAGGTTAGTGCGAGAGTTAGCGATTCCAAAACCTCTACATTTAGAGTGTCTTATGGAACCTGGGGGGAGTTTTCTATACAACCTACTTCTTTTTGATTTGCGAGGTTGCTTTGTGATGAAAAAATCTAAAATCCTTTCCTTTCCTATGATTTTTATCATGGGAGGGGTTTTGCTTGGTGTTTATAGTTTTTTTGACACTGAGTCTTCAGTTCCTAGAGTCACTGATGCTGATAATCCTTCAGTGATTGACGATGGCTTTTCTGAGTCCGTGGGAGAACTTTATTGGGTTACGTCAGATCGTCTAAACAGGAGGACTTGTCCGTCTGCTAGTTGTGGTGTTGTTGGCAGGCTTATGTTTCGGGAGGCTACGAATGTATATGAGGTGAGAGATGGCTGGGCACGTGTGTCTGAGCCATATAACGCTGCTTGTGAGAGTGGTGAAAGCCGGTTTGTAGAAGAGGGTAACTCTGAATGCTCATCAGGGAATGGTATCATTGATGAGTATTTTTCCGAGTGGGTCTCTATTAGCTACCTATCTAGAGTTCGGCCAGCTGATCCGGCTGCTGATGCAGCAGGTATGGAAGAGTTAGTTGCTGGATCTGATGACTATAGGTTATATAAGGGTGTTTTTGTTAATTCTGCCAGGAGATTGATTCAGGATGGTCGCTGTACTGAACAGGATTTTGAAGATCTAGGGGGATGGGTTAATTCTATGTCTCATAGGGACTCTCCAGTGTATTTTGTTTACTGTGGTGGTATGAGCAGTAATGATCGGTTGTATCTTGATGCATCAACCGAGGAGGTTTTTAGGTAGTTTTTATGGGTTGGTGTTTTTTAATTGGTTTTTTAGGGTTTTTTATCAGTGTGGAGTTGGTGTTTGGTACGCGTTGTTGGTAGGGGGTTTTTATAGTGAGAAAGGTGGTCTTTCAGGTGTTTTATTATTCTTCAAGGGGGCTTTCCCTTGGACTGATCCTAAATTCTTAATTGTTCACCCTTGAGTTCAAGGAAATTCCACTCCCTCGGAGGGCAGCCCATGCACGCAGGCCTGCTCGTCGTACTCGCCGCTGAGCAGCGACTGGAAGCAGGGGGCGCCCTCGAGCAGGGCCCGGCCGACCCGGCGCAGGGCATCCACGTCGTCGCCGGGAAGGTGGAAGCTGGTGGGCAGGTTGAGGAAATAGTCCCGGGTATCGGTGTCGGCGAGCTGGTCGAAGCCCACATAGATGCGGTAGAGCTCGGCGGCGTGCAGGATGTCCTCGGGGGCTTCTTGCTGCGCCGAGAGGTGCTGGGCGTCGGCGCGGGTGCGCAGGGCCTGGCGCAGCAGTTCGATGCTGTCGAAGGAGTAGTTGGCCATGGGCACGCTGGAGATCTGGTTGACCACGGCGCCGAGCCCCGGCGCCCGGGGCGAGGCGTCATAGCCGGGATCCCGCCCCGGCCTGGCGTCCACCACGATGATCACCAGCTTGTCGATCGCCTCCAGGTTGAGGCGGGTCAGCAGGCTCCAGGGCGGGTCGGTGGAGCGCAGGGCGGTCAGCGGCAGGCGCAGGCCCAGGTTGTCGGCCACGCCGCCGTCCAGCAGATGCACGTAATCCCGCCCCGGCTCCTGATAGCGGCGCAGGCTGCGGGCGCGGTAGTAGCGGCGCGGGTTGGAGGCCAGGTCGCGCAGGCCGCGCTCCACCCAGGCCGGCTCCCGGTAGTCGCACTGGCCGGGGTAGGCATTCAGCGCGAGGGGCGTAAAGGCGATGGGGAAGTTGGAGGAGGCGGCCACCGCCCGGGAGATCGTGACGCCGTCCAGGTCGGCGCAGAGGGGATCGAACTGGGCCTGGATAAAGGCGAAGGACGAGCCCTTGGTCATGTCGGTGGCATTGAGCAGCAGGAAGGGCTTGCGGCGCGGCAGGTCGGCGAAGGTGGCGTCGCCGAGCAGCGTGGCCTGGTAGACCTCGTCGGCCAGGTCGATGCGTCCGAAGGTGGGGGAGGCGAGCCGCGCCAGGTGGTAGGGGTTGAGCAGGCGGCGCTTGAGCCGGCCCTCCAGGTCGGCGTAGAGGAAGTCGCGCAGGAAGGGCCCGTCGTCCGCGAAGATCGACTCCCGGTGCAGGGCATAGTAGGCGGCGGTAAAGCTGCCGCCGGAGACCGAGGAGAGAATATCCACCTCCTCGAGCAGGTTGCGCGACGCGCCGCCCAGGGGCACCCGGCTGTCGCGCAGGGCCTCCAGCACCCCGTAGGCCAGGGCCGCGGCCCGGGTGCCGCCGCCGGAGAAGGTCACGACCACGAAGAGCGCCTCGCCCTCGTCGGCGTCCGCCAGATTGGCGTAGCGGTAGCCCGCCTCATCATCGATGCGCTCGAGGCGGGCGGTCTCGGGAAAGCCGGCGCAGCCGGCCAGCAGCAGGGCGAACAGCGGTCCGGCGAGGCGGCGGTTCATGGGGTGGCCTCCCGGGGCCGGAAGTGCAGCACCAGGGGCGCATCGGCCCGGGTGCCGCTCAAGTGGATCTCGTGGCACTCGGGGGTGAAGTCGGGGCGCTGCGGGTTGAGGCCGATCACATGGTGGCCGGTCTCCAGTTGCATTAGCCGGTTGGTCCAGCCGGCGGGGCGGCCGTCCACCCACACCTTGCGCCGGCTGGGGTAGCTCACCTTGAGGTATTGATCCATGGGGTCCTCCCCCGTCAGCGGCGTGTCTCTATCTGAGCCGGGGCCCTGTCAGCGGCGGGCCTCAAGGGCGAAGTCGAGGATCCGCCGGCGCCCCAGCCACACCTTGCCCAAATAGACGCCCGGCTCCACCTCGCGGATTTCGTCGCGCACCGCGCGGAAGAAGAAGGAGGTGCTGGAGTAGTCGATGATGATGGTGGCCTTGCCGTCCATCCAGCTCTCGCCCCGGTAGACCTTGGCCACCACGAAGCTGAGGCTGAAGGGGGTGATCTTGTTGACCAGCACCCCGGCGGAGCCGTCCTCCGCGAACATGTCGAAGACCTTGCCCTGCCAGGCGAAGAGCCGGGCGAAGCGGGCATAGGCCCGGGCGAAGAGGCTGCCGGTGACGATGGGGGTACCCCGGGTCTCGCCCTGGGGGATCTGGCCGGGGCCGGCCTGGCGATAGAGGTCGTCGAGGCGTTCTCGGCTCAGGCCCAACCACTCTTGCACGGTGGCACTCATGGCCGTTCCTCCTGTGTCGATGGACGCTCAGGGCGGGGACTCACCCGCCAGCGTGGCGTTATGGGTGGTGCGCTGGGCCCCGGCGGCCTGGTAGATGGCCCGGCGCAGGCGATTGATGCCGCCCAGGGGGCGGTGGGCCGGGTGGGTGTTCCAGGGGTTGAAGACCGTCGACTCGCAGCGCGCCAGGGCCTGGGGCGTGTCGATGGCCTGGCGATGCAGGATCAGCCGGGCCACCGGGCGGAAGGGGGAGGCCTCCTCGTCCCACACCACCGAGGCGTCCTCGATGGGCATGGCCTCGGGATCGGTCTGGAGCTGCACCTGGAAGCTCAGGCAGGCCTCGCCTTCCTCGAGCTGTTCGGCCAGGGCATGGCGCAGATGGTCGGGGTGATCCGGGTCGGGGGCCACCATCGGGGCTGGGTCGCCGGCGCAGGAACGCAGCGAGTACTTCACCGCGCGGCCCTCGCCGAAGCGGTAGGGGGTAGTGCTCCAGTAGGTCACCGCCAAGGGGCTGTCGGGCTGGCCGCGGGCGCGCAGGGCGATCATCAGGGAGCGGGGCTGGGGGGCCAGGGGATTGACGAAGTACCACCAGAGGCGCTCGTCGGCCACCGCCTCGACGAAGCGGTAGAAGGCCTCGGGGGTGCCGGCGAAGAGCGCCGGGTGGCTGTTGAACAGGAAGTCCTGCTGGCCCGGCGGGCCGGCGAGGCTCTCGGCCCCCGGCACCCCGAACAGGCGCAGCGAGGCGCCGCGCAGGTCCTTGTCGCGGTCATCCTGCCGGGTGGCGTTGGCGAAGCGCACCAGGGCTTCAAAGCGGCCCGGCTCGGCGAAGAGGCCCACCGCCAGGTCGTCGTCCAGGGGCGGCACCTCGAAGGTGGCGGTGGCGCAGGCCACGGTCTTGGGCTGGTTGAAGCGCGGGATGGGCTCGCCGGCGGCCCGGTGGCGTTCGCCGATCTCGAGGATGCGCTCGGTCATGGCCGCGCCCAGGGCCGCCTCGCCGGGGGCGACGCGCTCCTCGCCCAGGGCCGGCGGCGGCTCCTCGCCGCAGCCGGCCAGGGTCGCCAGCACCGCCACCAGGGCCAGCCGCCGAGCGGTGACGCCCCGCCGGGGCCTAGTCGGCGAAGGCATCATCGTTCTCGGCGCCCGGCCGCGGCGTCCACTCCAGGGAGTAGTAGTCGCCGCGATCCCGGGCCCAGGGGTCGAAGGCATTGATCACCGGCTCGAGCTCCTCGGCCAGCCCCGGCACGGTGCGCTGCAGTACCCGCTTCATGGGCGACACCGGTTGGCGGTGGCCGTTGGGGGTGCCTTGCTCCATGACCACGCCGTCGGGGCCGTTGTTGAGCACCCACTCATGGCCCAACTGGGTGTAGAACTCCGGGCGGAAGCTGGAGGTGAAGAAGCGGTCGCTGAACAGCCGACGCGAGGCGTTGAGGATAAACACCACAAACTGGGTCTCGGAGATGGCGAAGCCGTGGGGGCGCACCGGCTCGGCCAGCCAGCCCACCACGGCGTCCACGTCCTCGATATTGTCCACCAGGCTGCCGTCCGGGTGGCCCAGGCAGTCGTTGGGGTAGTGTCCCTCGGCGTCCCGGTAGGCGTGGGAGATGATCTTGTCGGCGTCGCACTGGTGCTGGCCGTAGATCTCGCGCATGCGCTCGACCAGCTCGGCCTGGCGTTGGCGCTCGGGGTGGTCCGCCGGTAGCCGCGGGTCGATGAAGTCGTCGAAGCTGGTCAGCTGCCTGAGGCCGTACTGGCGGCGGAACTCGTTGAAGCGCGGCACGCCCCGCTCGCGGTCGCGGATGATATCCAGGGCGGCGATATCCAGGCGCCCGGAGCCCTCCAGGTGGGGCATTGGCAAGTTCTGCAGGAACTGGCCGTGGTTGCCCAGGGTGAGCAGCCCCAGGCGCTGGCGACCCAGGCTCAGCGCCCAGTCCTCCACCCCGTGGTCGCGCAGCAGGTCGCTGGCGCCGGCGCGGAAGCCCTCCACCGCCGGCACCCGGTGGGCGATGCGGTCGGGGGTGTCGAGTCGGCGCAGCTCCAGCAGGTCGGGCACCAGGGGGTGGAGGCGGTAGACGGTGATAAATTCCTCGGGGAAGTTGAACGGCGAGCCGAAGTGGTTGGTGCCGCCGTTGACGTGCTCGGGGTCGGCCAGTGACCAGACGTCCCGGCGGCCCGGGTGGAGGGGCGAGAATACCGTGCGCCCCTCGTAGCGCTCGCTGCCCATGCCGAAGATACCGGGGCCGGCGGCCAGCACCGAGTACCAGGCATTGGCGTGGCGTGTGTCGTCGGAGTCGCGCAGGCGTTCCACGACCCGGTTCATCACCCCATCCATCAGCGGATGCTCGGCCAGCAGGCCGTTCCAGTTGGAGTTCATGCCGCGGTAGAGGGGCTCGTTATAGAGCAACTGGGGCGTCCACTCGATGGTATGGATCTTGGCGATCATCGCCGCGACCACCAGGCGCGCGGCCTCGAAGAGCTCGTCGTCGCTGACCTCGGCGTAGCGGATCACCCGCTCCGGGTCGGCGGGGTCGCGCAGGCCGGAGTCCGCCTCGGGGGTGGCGGCGGCGCGCTCGCGGAAGGCGTCGACGAAGGCGTTGTGCTCGCGGCTGAAGACGGTGTGGTAGAAGGCGATGCCCAGGGTCCAGTTGTCCGGGAAGGCGGCGGCCTCCTGGCCGCTCCAGACGGGATGGATGGGGTCACAGTCGGCTGCCTCGGCGGCCGTCTCGCAGCTCGGGCCGAAGCGGGGCAGGTAGCCCGCCTCGTCGCCCGGCAGGGGCCTGAGCCGCAGCTTGGCGGGGTCGTCCGGGTCGCGCTTGACCCGGCGCCGGCTGCGCTCGTCGTAGCCGTAGAGCTGGGAGGCGTCCCACCAGGCGGTGACGGTGTTGTCGAAGGTGCGGTGGGCCCGCTCCAGGTAGCGCTCGCCGTCGTGGGTGAAGGTGGCCGGGGGGCTATCCTCGGCCACCAGGCTGGGCTGGAAGCGATCCTCCGGCCGGCAGCCCAGGGCCGGGTCGTCGCAGCCCGCCGGCAGCAGTTGGCTGCGGTCGTTCTCGCCCTCGTCCAGGTGCGAGAACCAGTCGTGGGTCATGAACTGGATCCAGTAGGCGGCTAGGACGTTGAAGAAGGGCGCCGCCTGGTAGTCGCAGTGGGCGGCGGGATCATGGCCGGGCAGGCCCTGGCCCTGGTTGCACAGCTCGGGCCGCGACTGGGGCCGGGTGAAGAGCTCGCGGCTGATGCGCTGCGGGTCCGGGGTCATCGGGCCGAGGCGCTCGCCGTGGCGGTTGCGGGTCAGCTCGGTATGGCCCTGGTCGGGGAAGGTCTCGGTGAATTCCACGTTGCGGGCGAAGGGGGTGCGGGTCGCGCCCATGCGCGGGTTATCGATGTCGTTGCAGATGCCGGTGAGGGTGCGATGGCGGATCAGCTTGCCCCGGCAGCGCTGCTCGCCGTCGCCGCCCACGGCCTCATACTGGGGGTGCTCCGGCGGCAGGCGCAGGGCGTCCCAGCGGCGCAAGGTGGGGCCGGGGGCGCCGTCGCGGCCCCGCACGTACTCCGCATAGGTGAGGTTGTCGAAGAGGTTGAACTTGATCAGCTCGACCCGGGCGTACTCCAGGTCGAGCAGGGCGCCGTCGATGCCGCGGGCATTGGGGTTGACGTGGATGCGCTCGCTGAGCCCGCCCACCAGGGAGCGGATCCAGCCCTCATCGTAGCGGGCATTGCGCGAGGCGCCGTCGCCGGTGGCCCAGTAGCTCTGCCAGTCGACCCAGGGGGTATCGAGTTCCAGGAAGCCCAGGGCGCGGCGGCCGCCGCGGCAGTGGGCGGTATCCTCGCGGACCTTGCCCAGGAAGCGGTCGGCGCGATCGTCGGGGACCTCCAGCAGGCCGCCGCCGATCATCCGCCGACAGGCGCGCAGGGCCTGCCAGGTCTGCATCCAACTGGGGTGGTCGGCCTCGGGATGGGATCCGGCCTGGTCGGAGAGGGACGCCTCGTCGGGTGTCTGGCCGGCGGCGGGCAGGGCCAAGGCGGCCAGGCCCATCATCATCAGCGCCCCTGCCGACAGCCGTGCCGATCGTCGTGCCCACCGAAGGAACAGCGAACTGGGGCGGCGACCAACGGGACGGGTGGCATCCTCGCGCACGGCAGACATGCCGGTATCCTCCTTGGGAACGCGCAGGGGCCGGGGACGGCGTGCCGCGTCCTCCTCGATCGGCGATAAGGCGAGAAAAGTATAGTCAACGTTTTTCTTAGGAGGCTGTCGGGGTTGGCCGATCGTCACGAGAATCACGGATTTCGAGTCAAATTTATCGATCGATTGAGGCGAATAGCGAGCTATTTAACGAAATGGATCGAATGAAGTTGGCCGAAAGCCCGGGATTCGCAGTAGATCAGCGCTAAGTCCGACAGCCTCCTGTAGGTCGCCATCGACGGGAGTGTCTAGACTGCTGATCACGGGCGGCCCCCCGGGCCGCCGATCCCACGCCAACACAGGGACGGGGGGCAGGGCGATGCGCGGGCAGTCGGCACTCAACCTGGTGATGACCCTCAAGCCCGGCCACGAGGCCGAGGTGCAGGCGCGGCTCGAGGCCATGCGCGGCGACCCGGGTGGCAACGCCATCCTGCCCTTCGCGCGCCTCGAGGGCGTGCACTTCGCCCGCCTGGTGCTACTCCCGGAGGCCTTCCGCCGCGGCGGGCGCCGCTACCCCCCGCAACTGGTGCTGGCCGCCAATATCGATGGCGAGATCGCCCCCTGCCTGGAGGCCCTCGCCGCGGCCGGCGGCGAGGGCCTCACCGAGCTGCTCCGCCACTGCGAGGGCTTCCCCGACCCCGCCAATCCCTCCCGGCTGCACGCCTTTCTCGACGCCCACCGGCTGCCGGTGCGGGCCTTCTACGTCAATACCCTGGGGCGCACCCTGGCCCAGGTGGAGCTCGAGGGGCGCCTGCATGATGCCCTGCGTCGCCATCTCGACGAGCACGACTGGCGGGGCCAGTCGCCCCAGGCGGTGCGCCGGGCGCTGATTCGCTTCGTTGCCGGCCGCGATGACCTGCGCGAGGCCCTGAGCCCCGCCGAGGGGCCGTCCCGCTGGCGCTGGCTGCAGGGCTGGGGGATGCTCGGGGCCATCGCCCTGGCGGGGCTGGCGCTGGCCCTGCTGCTGTGGCCGCTGACCCTGCTGGCGTTGATCCTGCTGCGCGGGCACGAGATTGCCAATGCGCCCTATAACCGCCGCCCCCGGGACGCCCAGGTGCGCCGCCTGGAGGCCGACGAGGACCATGGCCTGCATAACCAGCTCTCGGCGGTGGGGCGCATCCAGGCCGGGCCCTTCCGGCGCCTGGTGCTGTATCCGGCGCTGTGGCTGCTGCACCTGGCCAGCGCCTGGGTCTTCTACCGCGGCAAGCTGGCCGAGGTGGACACCATCCACTTCGCCCGCTGGGTGATCCTCGACGGCGGCCAGCGGGTCTACTTCTTCAGCAACTTCGACGGCAGCCCCGAGAGCTACCAGGACGATTTCATCGAGCGGGTCGCCTTCGGCCTCAACCTGGTGTTCAGCAACGGCGAGGGCTGGCCGCGCACCCGCTGGCTGCTGTTCGGCGGCGCCTCCGACGAGCAGGCCTTCAAGGCCTACTACCGGGACCACCAGGTGCCCACCGCGGTCTGGTATCGGGCCCCGGCCTATGCCGGGCGCAGCGCGGTCAACCTGGCCAACCAGGCGGCGGTGCGTGCCGGGCTCTCCGGCGAGATGACCGAGGCGCAGTGTCGCGCCTGGCTGCGGAGGCTCTAGCCCATGGCGGAACTGGAGTTCGAGGATATCCAGGGCATCCTGCTCAGCGGCTACGCCGGCCTGCCCGAGGCGCGTTTCCTGCTGTTGACCTTCGGCGAGGCCGAGGCGGCCCGGGCCTGGCTGGGGGAGGCGCTGCCGCGCATCGAGGCCGCCGCGGCGGGCCGGCCCCGGGGCGGCAGCCGCCTGCACCTGGCCTTCACCTGGACGGGCTTCGAACACCTGGGGCTCTCCTGGCAGGCCCTCAAGGGCTTCGCCCGGGAGTTCCGCGAGGGCATGGCGGGCTCCGCGCGGCGCAGCCGCCTCCTCGGCGATACCGGCGACAGTGCCCCCGAACACTGGCAGTGGGGCGGCCCCGACGGCGAGCCCCTGCATGCGTTGCTGATGCTCTACGCCGCCACCCCCGCGGCCCTGGAGACCCGGCTGGCCAGCGAGTGGGCGGCCCTGGGCGCCGCCGGCATCCGCGTGGTGAGCGCCCTGAATAGCCGTAGCCTGCCCGGCGGGCGGGAGCACTTCGGCTTCCGCGACGGCATCTCCGACCCCAAGCTGGCCGGGGTCAGCGGCAGCCGCGACGAGCGTCAACTGGTCGCCCCGGGGGAGTTCGTGCTCGGCTACCCCAATGCCCGCGACCAGCTCACCCTGCGCCCGCTGGTCGATCCCATCGAGGACCCGGAGGGCCTGCTGCCCGAGGTGGTGGAAGACAGCGACCTGCGCGACTTCGGCCGCAACGGCAGCTACCTGGTGTTTCGCCAGCTGCGCCAGGACGTGCCCGGCTTCTGGGGCTGGCTCGCCGGCCAGGCCCCGACGCCGGAGACGCACCTGGCCCTGGCCGCCAAGCTGGTGGGGCGCTGGCCCGATGGCGAGTCGCTGATCAAGGCGCCCCGGCACCCCACCGGGGCCGGGCCCGACAACGACTTCGGCTATCACCGGGAGGATCCCGACGGCCTGGGCTGCCCCCTGGGCGCGCATATCCGCCGCGCCAATCCCCGCGATATGCTGCCACCCCGGCCCGGCACGGAAGCGTCACTGGCCATCAATCATCGCCACCGCCTGCTGCGCCGCGGCCGCCCCTATGGCCCGCCGCTGGCCGAGCGCCTCGACCCGGAGGCCCTGTTGGCCGCCGGCGACGACGGCATCGAGCGCGGCCTGCACTTCCTCTGCTTCAATGCCGAGCCGAGCCGTCAGTTCGAGTTCGTGCAGCATACCTGGCTGGAGAACGCCAACTTCGCCGGCCTCCGGGGCGAGAGCGACCCGTTGGTCGGTGCCAGGCAGGACGGCGAAGACGCCGCCTTCAGCGTGCCCGAGGAGCCGGTGCGGCGTCGCTGCCAGGGGCTGCCGCGTTTCGTCACGGTGTGCGGTGGCGCCTACTTCTTCCTGCCCGGGTTGCGGGCGCTGCGCTACCTGGCCGCTCCACCCCGGGGGCTGATCACCGAGCCCAGCGCCCCGACGTCGCCGGCGGTGCTGCTGGCGGATACCTGGTGGCTGCGCGGCGGGCGAGCCATCAACGACGCCCTGGAGCGCGGCGTGGCCCTGTCGCGGCGGGCTACCCGGCTGCGCAACGGCTTCGATCGCCTCCTGCAATGGCCGCTGACCAATGCCCTCCAGGCCTGGCTGCTGTGGCGCCGGCGGCGCCACGCCATCGACGCCGACCTGGGGCTTGCCGAGGAGCGCGAACTGGCCGGCGAGGCGGAGGTGGCCCGGCGCATCACCGAGCAGATGAGCGAGTTCCTGCTGCGCACCTACCGCCACGGCATCGCCGAGCGCGCCGGCAACACCAAGACCCATGGCCTGCTGGAAGCCAAGTTCGAGGTGCTGGAACTGCCCGAGCACCTGCGCGTCGGCCTGTTCCGCGAACCGCGCGCCTTCGAGGCCTGGGTGCGCTTCGGCGGCCCCGGCCCAAGGGTGGTGCCGGACATGCGTGACAACGGCGTGCTGAGCCTGGGCGTCAAGGTGCTCGGCGTGCCCGGGGAGACCCTGCTCGACGACGAGGCCCATACCCAGGACTTCTCCGGTATCAGCGCCCCCACCTTCACCACCCCGGACGTCTACGAGAACGCCAAGCTGCAGCGGCTGATCGGCGCCGGCATGCCGGTCTGGTACTTCCTCAACCCCTTCGATTCCCACTACACCGACATGCTGCTCCAGGCCCTGCACGCCAAGGCCCATGGCAGCCCTTTCGAGGTCAGCTACTGGAGCTGCGTGCCCTACCTGTTCGGCAAGGGGAGGGCGATCAAGTACCGCTTCGTGCCGCTGCTCGAGCGCCGCTCCAAGGTGCCGCTGCCCGCCCCGGACGACTACCTGCGCCGGGCCATGGTCGACACCCTGGGCGAGGAGGCGGAGGTGGTCTTCGAGCTGCGCATCCAGTTCCAGGAAGACCCAGTGACCATGCCCATCGAGGACGCCTCGATCATCTGGAACTCCGAGGAGATCCCCGTGGCCCGGCTGCGCCTCCCGCGCCAGGACTTCGACACCCCGACCCGCGAGCGCCTGGCCCGGGAGCTCACCATCAATCCCTGGCACGCCCTGCCCGAGCACCGCCCCCTGGGCAACCAGAACCGCGCCCGCAAGCTGATCTACTACGAGACCTCGCGGCTGCGCCAGCGCATCAACGGCGAGGGGCACTTCAAACCCTGAGGGCACGGCGCCTGCTGCGTCGCCTAAGGCGCAGGGTAGTCACCCGACCGATAGGACGAACCCCGGATTCAAGATCCGACTGGGCAGGCCGAAGCCACCTTGACTAGGCTAAATGTTACTGAGTGTGACCAGCGAGGCTAGATCGTCTCCCCAGGGAGACGGTCGAGCCCGGCTGCAAGGAGGCGGAACCATGCGGGACTGCCGGGCGGTAGCGTGCCTGCCAGCCGCTATCGACCCAAAGCGGACATGCCGGCATAGGCTGCTGGCACGTTTATACGCATTATGCAGTCGGCACGATAATCAGTGTTGAACAATTTATGAATAGTTATGTTTCTAGTGCCAACATCGGATTTTTAGTTATGACAACTACAGCAGACGCCTTTAGGCTTAAGCTTCGGGAAATCTTTAAGATAGCTGAAAATGTTGGGCTAGTAGCTATCGAGGTTAAATCTGGCAACCTTCACCACCATATTGGTGGCTACCCTGGAGCTAATCATAGAATGCCAGTTTGCTGCGATGTTATGCGGCAAGAAATGGGGGGCGAGGATAGCATTGTCGCGGAGCCAGAGTCGGGTCAAGGAGCTTCGCTGATCATTCGCTATACCATCCCACGCACATAGCTTGGACTCGGGTTCAAAACGTAACATGGCACTCCGGCCGACCGTAAAACCGCTGCGCGGCTTGCTGCCGGCTGAGCTTCGGGGTTGAACAGTTAGGCATTTAAAATGGATAGATACCAACAGCGAATGGAGGCCGCATTTCTGGCCCACTGCTCGCCCCAGGCCGCGTACGATTGGTTGTTTAATCATAGGTACACGGGCGATGAGGGGGCACCATGGCTTTTTGAAGCCCTAGAGATCTTGGAGTACTTGCTAATTCGCCGTAACCATTCACTTATTGATCTCGGTATCGCACGCTTCGGTCACTCCCTACCAATGATTCGCAAAGTATTCAGGCGAGGTGACTTGGGAACGAGGTGTGCCGCGCTAGCGAATCCTCATGTCGGTCCGCGCACTCGCAGCAATCTATTTAATGACGGCTGGCTCGAGGAAGGCGAACTTGAGACTATTGTTTGGCGTGGTTCAGACGCGGAACTTGAAGCTTTGGTTACAAACAGATTTCTGAACGATGATGCGCTCGAGTGTCTGCTGGAGAGAAAAGAAGAATTCGGGAATCTTTCCGATGAGAAATATACCAAGATGCTCATCTGGTTAGGGAAGAATCCTCGTATGTCGGCCGAGTACGACCGCAGAATTCTTGACGGGTGGGCGGAGTTTAGCCACGGAAGAGTGTTTTCCTTGGCTTGGGAGCTCGCGCGGCACCTACCTACAACAAAGACAAATGCGTATGTGTTGTATAAGCTTCTCGGACACACTGCGCTACCCGTTGGATACGACAATCCTGAGGAAGTCTTGGAACGTTGGCGAATTGAAGGAAAGCCACAAGGCGGAGGAAGGTCACTGGCGTATTCATACTTTCTTAGGGCGCGGCTTGCCGATGTTTTAAAGCCAGATGGCAAGCTTCTCGAGTCTGATGATCCTGCCGTAAGAGAATCATTTTATCGCCGATTTTCTCCATGGCAGTTCAAAGACTGGCCAATATTTATAGAGCATGATGGCGAGTTTGCTTTCGACGGAATGGTTGAAAATGACGAATTATGGCGTGGTAAAAAGTATCGAGACGTGCTGCGTGACTTGGCGTGGAAGGTTCCCGATCCGAATTCGTCGATGAACGCCCCGAATACTTTAAATGCTGTCGAAGAACGTAAACGTAGGCAACATCCCGAATGGTTCGCAGAAGAGGATTCCGAATACGGCAATTCCCTAGATTCGACAGTGCGGCGTATTGAAAAAAAGCTCGATAAGATTATGGGTGCTGTCGAAGCGCGTTCGGACAACGATATTCAAGTCAATGTTGAGGCGAGAGAAATTGCAGAAAACGTAGAGCGGTTGATAGAACGTATGGAAGATGCCGGCAATGATAATCAAAACGGACTAAGGCAAGAGATCCATAGGCTACGAGATGAGCTGCCTGAAGCTAGAGCGGTAACGAAATCGACACCTTGTAGATATACACGTGCACCTATTTGGTCGTGGTTCATTGTCATTTCTCTTTTGATATTAATCTTGCTGAGGTAAAAGCATGCCTAACAATCCCATCAACACGGACAGCAAAAAGCGCGGCTCCTTCGTCGCTCTGCTTTTTGCTGCCGGTTAGAAGAAATGGGGGACAGACCCTCATTTTGCGGACAATCGGGGACAGACCCCAATTTATAATGGATGCGTTGAGTAATCTATTATTTTCTTTGTACGTGGGTTTGACTCCTGCTGGAAGCTCCGTAGGACACGTTTTCTGTGAAGTGGGTTTGTAAATATTCCACGCAAAGCTGTGATCCGTTTATGTGGCTTCATGGGATAAGTGAGAGGTTAGTGTAAGGCACCTATCATGTGCCTATAGGGGGGAGTTGATATGGCTGACTTGACTATTAATCTGATTGTGTCCGTACACTCGAAATTTGAGCAATCAGCAGTTGATCTACGTAACAGTCTAGTCGATAAATTGGACAATTTTGGATTGCGATACTTGCACGTTGGTGCAGGTGCTAAAGCGGCCTATGTGGTTTTGCCTAGCGATGCCTATCTGCCGAAGCTCAGGAAAATTGCAGTGTCGTGTCGCGCCATCGTCAGTGAGATTGGTTATTTGAAGCTGGAGCGAGGTGAACTTTCTGAAGAGCGAATTGGTTCAGTTGAACAGGCTTTAATAGAAAGGCCGATTGACTACGATATTCCTCTTGGAGGTGCTCGGAATCAGCTGTTTGGTGTCTGCGATGAGTGTGGCGGCGTTGGTCGTCACTTTATCCCTCCATGCACAAGGTTATCATAGTTTAATTTCTACCTTAGGAGGGTTTATGGAGCCGGCTCAATATCCAACCTCAGCAGATGCTGCATCGGCCAACACCCTTGGAACAACGGCATCCCCGTTGCTCGCCGGTTTTTCGATGACATTGATTGGGCTGATTGCCGGACATGCTTCACCGGCTACTGCAATGAAGTGGCCAGACCTCACCCTGGCGGTTCTCTTTGGTGCAACTTTATCTTTTGTTCTTTCAGTTCAATTTATAGTCGTTGCTCGGAAGTTTAATTTGACAAAAGAGGAATACAAATCTCGAACTCCGGCTTTGGACCCTGATGTAAGAAAAGAAAGGTATGGAGTGGTTATGAGAGATTTGTGCTCTTGGATAGAGCGCGCGCGTTTACTGTTTAACCTTGGGCTCGGGCTTTTGTTCTTAGGGTTGGCGGGTGTCATGCTACCTCCGAGCCCTTCTTGCTTGCGCTACTCTGTGGTTGTTTTGCCAATTCTCGCTTTCCTTGGAGAGATGGCGTGGTTTTTTGTGGATTTTTGTAGATCACGTGAGTTTCAGAAGAGTCTCAAAGAAAAGAAGAATGCAGCCTAAAACGCTGTGGCGGACGCTTGGCTCGCAGCCCATCTTGCTGCCGAAAAATGAGTAGTCCGGGATATACTCAGTAAACTAGGAGCATTCCATGTCCTGAGGGTGCCCGAAAGCATGGCAACCCCGCCTATGGCGGATTAGCATGCCATTTGGTCGGGGTAGGTAATCGGGGACAGACCCCAATTTATACTGACATGGAAGGGCAAGAGTGTTCTGGAGCGGATAGATAGAGGAATGTACAAGTTGACAAAGTTAGGCGCCACGGTTTACTGCTTTTCGTGCTCAGTCTTTAGATAACTCGCGTTGAGACACGAAATGAGTGTTGCATGCGCTAGCGGAGGGCACCATGAATAAGTTACTGATGACGGGTTTGATCTGTTTGTTCCTCGCTGGTTGTAAATGGAGGACAGACTCTCATTTTGGGTAATGAAAAATATCAGCTGACCATGGGGATGTATGAGAGAACCGGCTGCTATCGACCCTAATCTGACCTTGAGGAAAATGCACCCTGCCAGTTTCTCAGTATTATTCATCTAAAAATGAGGGCCTGTCTCCGATTTCTGCCCCGATTTCTGCCACAATAATCTAGGCCATTCTGATTCTTTAGTGTGGTCCAAGGTGCTGAGATTTTTCTATGGATTTAGGAGTCATGAGCTTTAGGTTTCCGAAAGCGAAGGGGGGTTATGATGAATAGGGGGGCAATATCTCTTTCTGCGATTTTTTTAAGGAACCACTGAACAATTCGTCACTGGGCAGTTGGTGCGCTCAGCGTGGTCAACTCAACGGCGCAGCGGTCATTTCTGGCCCGTTCGGGCTGCTGGTTTCCCCTGCCAGCCGGATAATCCGGCTGGCAGGACAGATTCAAGGCGCACTGGCCCCGTCAACTCGTCCCTCGCATCTTGTCGCCAGCACCAGGTTGGCCAATCCGAACAGGCTGAATGGGGTAATCGGGGACGTACCCCTATTTCCAATTGGGCATAGCTCACTTAACAAGCGCATCAAATACGACGCTCGTACCTCACGCGCCTTGCACGGGTGTTGGAGCAACCAAGTGATTATCAAGAAAGGAGCATTCATACATGTCTTACGAGGAGATAGCTAAAGCCTGCGAAGCATTGAGCTACAGAGACAAATTTAGGCTCGCACAGCTTTTGCTTCAGTTGGGGCGCAAGCAGGAAGAAGAGGGATATCCTGCGCCACGTAAATCCTCCGGCTCAGTCGGGCAGGATCAAACATCGTACGTTGCAGAGCGGCTGTTGAAGCTCAAGCCAACTAGACTCAAAACTCTTTCCAACTCCATAGCTGCAATGTTTCAGTTTCAGGGTGGTATCTCAGAAACTGACAAAAAGGACATTATTGATAATCTTAGACAAAACAAAATTATTGCTGTGAGCGATACCGGCCGCATATCATACCCAGAGTGAACGTATAAAATTCTCTAATACAGCATTTCAGTCGGACCAAAACATGCTGTCATGCCTTTTGCTATCGCAAAATCCACGTCAATATCTTTGGCCGTTGAAGAGCAGTGCGACAATCGGGGACAGACCCCAATTTATACCGTACTGTAAGTAGCCTAACCTATCTTTAATAACACCGAAAGTTCAGGGCATGTGATCCTATGGGGAATGATTACAATATCTGTTTCATGGGTTGGGTAAGTGGGATGGAATGGGTTGTAAAGTTGGCTCCCATTTTTTATTATTCTTCCCTTGCATGCTGTTGAGACTTAAGGAGACATATGATGCTGCTAAAGAGACTTTGGAAAATTTTGGCAGCTTTCTTTTTGTGTGGCCTGGTTGTTGCTTCTGAGTTAGGGCCAAGTTTTAGAAATGTAAGTTGGTACCAAACTTTGGGTCAGGTTATGGAGCTGGAATTAGCAGAGTTTGTAGAATACCGAACAGAAGAACTTAATATGGCTGTTGATCCACCTAGGCCATGGTCTGTAGAGCACCTTTACTTTAAGGATGTTTTGTTGGAGAGGCCGGTTTTAATATTGTACCGATTCGATTTAGATTGCCAGCAACTGTATCAGGCTGAATATGTATTTGAAGAAGTGCTGGATGATAGAGATATTGGTCACTTGGCCTCTGTGATTGAAGAGAAATATGGTGTCTCATTGGATATGATATACTTGGGAGGCATGCTGTTCGCGAGCGGAGTGCTAAATGGCTCAACTAGAGTCCAGATTAACCAATATGGACATCTTCACTTTCACAGGAACAAGACAGTGGTCTATTACTATACAAGAAACTTTCATCAACTTGGCGGCTGGAGAGAGGGAACAGAGCCTGAGTGTCAAAAAGCTTTAATCAGAGATCGGGTTTTAAGAGAAAGGTTGTAGAATAGCTTTTCAAAGATTAAGTGGTCGAAAATAAATGGTTTCCACCTTCATGCTAAATGGTGCCAAAATAATGGGCATCCAATTTCGTGATTCTCCAAGTCGGCAGTCGGGTGTACGCAAGTTGGGGGCATGGTTAGAGAAGGCAAGCGACCTGGGGTTCTGGTTGTGAATGTGAAAGAGCCTGGGGGGAGAATTGGTCATGGCGCATTCACTCGTGTTGGTTAAGATCTTGGTCGTGATCAATCAACAGGATACGCCGCCCTTCCTACCTCCTCCCATACACCAGACTTGAGCTTAACTCGCCTATACCCCCACATAATCATCGGCCCCTGACTGATGTCACCTTACAGGCTATGCTGTTGTCAAAAGGAGGCTAGCAATGAAGGTTATAGCGACGGTATTTCTGGGGCTTGCGCTTGCTGGATGTGCGTCAGGTGCCCAATGGTCCCCTCTTGAGAGCAGATTCTATAGTAGAAGCGCCGAGGCCGTCGATGACGAGAAATGCCGCGAGCTTGGCTTGGCCCTCCAGACCGAAGCCTATAGCAACTGTCGGCTTATACTCGAACAGATACGCTTGAACGAGCGGACTGCTGAAAGCACACGTTTTCGTTCATCTCCAGTCGTTGGAGGGCCTGATAAAGGTGGAAGGGTTTACGACTCCAGTGAATGTGTCGGCCCAGTAATTATGGGCAGGTGCCAGGGAACAATTCTCCCCAACAAGGCCTACCATCCGACATGCTACGGCGAATGGCTGAATGGGCAATGTACAGGGCCAATGTTTTGAAAAGGCCTGTCGGTGTCATTGACCTCCTGTCTGGTAATCGGGGACAGACCCCAATTTATATACTCAGCACATCTGCGGAGAGTAAGCGTGATGGCATCCAACAATTTCATGCAGCCGACCGGCCTGCCTCCGCTGCGCGACGGCAGTCAGGCGGCTGATTCACGGCGTTAAGGCAGGCAGAGAATGATCCGTTATTACCATCTTGATTCGAGTGGTTGCGAGGATACAAATCTTCAGCTGTATTCGTTAAAGCAAGCGAAGTTACAATGGGATGAGCTTGAAAGAAAAGTCTCTAATGTAGGGTTAGTATCAAATTTGCATGAACGGTGTGTTTTTATTATTATCATCCTTGGTGTTAGCATTTCTCAGTTGCTAGGACAGAATAATCCATATCCAAGCAACCGGGTGCCGACACCAAAGGATATTTTTAAATCTCTAGTTCAGAAACACAGCCTCAGCGATACGCTGATTTCTGAGTTTGAGAATTTTATCGACGCTTATAATTCGTGCCGTCACTTTGGCTTAACCACAGACGGTTCTAGGCACGCCCAGGTAAGTAAATTTACCTATGAGGAAACTCTTAACCTGTATAATTTTGGTCTCAAGGTCTGGGATGTCGTTATATCTATTTACAAGAAAGATCCAGATAATGATCTTCAAGATCTCGATCTCCAAAATATTGAGAAAAAGCCTTAACAATGCAATGCAGCCGACGTCTTATTGCGGCATTATATCAGCTTCCGCTGAACGTCGGCTTCTGGCCGAATGCAGATTTTCAGCCTATGATGATGGGCAGAGCAAAAAAGCAAGAAATTGGATATTCCTTTCTCCTTTGCCTAAAATATATTTTTCTCATATGGTGCGTCTTGAGGTATTTTGTCATGGCGACTAAATTTTTTGACTCTTATCAAGATGCTGCTGATTTAGCGAGAAAACTGGCAATTAAGCATAAGGTGGTGATAAAGATAAAGCGATCGACGTCAGGCTTTGCTGTAGAAATTCCATTTGGCAGTGATGTTGCTGTTTATGCTGAAGATAAAAGTTGTTTCGACAGTGACTGTGGCGATTTTTACTCGTATTCTTCAAGTGACGATTATGATCGTAAAGAGACCTTAGAGGAAATCAATAGCGAGTTGTTAGAGTTTTCAGATTCTATGCAGAGAAGCATAGAAAAAGGTTGGTTTTATGATGACTCTGAAGGGGGTTGGGAGGATAATGTTGTTGATCCTAAGTATGAATAAAATGGAAGCTTTGTTTTTGGCGATAGAAAAAAGTGGATGTGCTTTCTTCCTTGATGTCCGTTTCTCCTTCTCTAAAGGTCTGCTTCTGTAAGAGGCTGTGTGAAAATGATTGGAGCATCTAGGGTCGGTAAAAAATTGATCGTTAATGACGTTCTCTCGCATATTCTGAGTCCGTTGCATGGCAAAACCACTCCAGATTTCGTGCACAAACGCCATCTTCAGGACAGCTCAGGAGTTTTCACACAGCCTCGTCAGAGTGAGGAACGTTAGCCTATGCTGATGTGATGGTTAATACAGATGACGACCCTAAGCGGCCAGGCCGGTAAAGGCAGCATGCTCGATTATCCTTATTATGCAGCATGCGCGGTGACTGGTGTTATGCGGGGGATTCATACTTAATATTTCCGAATTTCAATGGGTATGAGGATGGTGGCGTGTGGTCTAATATTGTTGAACGTGCATGCGCGTCCATCCAATACTAGACCGTATGGTATAATACCTGTTGGGCGACTCGACGCCGGCGTCAGAAGCCCGGGCACTGATCTGAAAGGCCAATGAACACAATGAATGCCGATGAGTTGAGAGAGCGATTTTCCGCAGAACTCTTTTCGCCGTTAGCGAAAATCGATCTGGCGAAAGCAATCCACGAAAGTTATCTCATTCTGTGCCGATGTGCAGTCGATGCCTCCGTACCGAATGTTGAAGATGTTGCTGCGGTGCTAGAAGACCTCTCAGCGAAGAAGCCCGCCGCACCAGAGAAGGCGTGCATGGTTTGGGAGTGGGTGCGAATTCCAGATTCCTACACCAAGAGTAAACTAAGTACGCCCCGCCTCATCAATGACCTTGGGCGCAGTATTGACGTTCGCCGCATCAAAGATTTCCAAGGCGATGAGCGACGCCTATTGAACACATTCTTCGAGATGCGAGCTTGTTGCCAGATGGTCAGAATTATTCGTAACCGAAATGCTCATATCGACGAGTATTCCAATCAACCCAACCAGATTTTTCATGAAGCTTATACACTTGTCCGCGTGTATGAACTTCACAGTGAGTTAGTTGGCTATAGCAGAAACGGCTTGATACAAGCGGGCGCATTAAGTATTGACGATGAATCCTCAATTGATAGGAAGTCAAGTGCACTGGAATTCATTGCGCCAAGAGTGCCGGCTGCGGTACCGACGTCACAGCCGACAAAGAGAAGTGGCAAGTCCGTTATTTCTGTGAAGGGTGGGAGGGTTCAAGCGAGTGGGAGGATAACTCTTGACTCGCTAACCGAAATCGCAGAGCAGGAGCGGGAGCGTCTAGAAGCCGCAATTCAGAGGATCGTTGTTGACGCGCTCGATGCGGTAGATTTCCCAACCTTCGATTCCCTTGAGGAAAAGCTTGAAAAGGTACTCGAACGGGCAGAGACACGTGCTAGCGGCGATGATGGGGACGTCTCGCTCGACAGACCATCATTGATCAATGTTGCTGAAGCGGAAAACCAACTTATCGAGTTGAGAAATCGAATCAGGGATGAACTTAAACAGGAGGACATGTCATTCGAGGGGTACAACAACATTCTCCAACGCCCCGTTATCTTCTCGGCATTAAAAGTACGGTGTGTCAGCTTTGATGAGTTCAAGAACATTCCAAGATTGAGGAGCATGATGGAGCGGAACGGCTGGCGATTTTACGAGGAACAAGTAAATCGCTTTGGTGATGCTATAGACAGTATTTTTCGTAGAATCGACTATTCTGCGAAGTCTTCGGATGAAGACGTCGGTGATGATATACCTTTTTGATCACATCCTTGCTTCGCAAAGGTGGCGCCCAACAGGTCGCTGCAGGGGAAGTTTCTGATCCGTCGCCTATTTCCGGGCTCTTCGTCGTTTGGTGTGGAATTCGGCCCCGGCGTTGAGCCACGATAGAGCCTCCACAACGACAGGAGGTGCTTGGCACATACGGCCAGACGTTATAACGTAATGTGCAGAAAGACTGCTTCTGGCCGATTGAAGAATGTTAGTCTATGCTGATGAATGTCTGAAGGCGGCTCACAGCTGGAAGCAGATATGCCGATATAAAATTCACGACTAAAGTCTTGAGAGAGGGGGGGCTGTGATAGAGTTTTATTTAAAGAGCATTGATAGGCGATGGAAGAAAGAAGCTTCTAACTCTGTGGAAAGTGTGCTTTTTTTATCACCCTATGTCACGCTGAATACAGCAGCATTGGTTTTAAAAAATGCCCACCCTAAGATATCTCAATTGCATACTGTCTTCTCGTTTTACAACTTCGCATCTGGTGCTTCCTCGGTGGCCACCCTTCGCAGATTAAAAGAACAAGGTTGTAAAATTTTCCATTTAGAAGGGCTTCACGCTAAAATTTCAATTAACGATAAATCCTTTGCAAGTATAGGTAGTCAAAATCTTACACTCAGAGGTACAAAGAATAAAGAGGGCACAGTCGTAATTAAGGATGAAGATAAGATTAGTGAGTTGAAAAGTTTGGTAGATGGCTGGACTAAAGACTCAGTCCCAATCACTGAATTTATGCTGGATGAAGCAGAAAGTCTCATAGCTCCCTACAAAAAAGATTTGGAAGATATTATTCAATCTCTTTCAATTAGTGAAGACCTGTTCTGGGAAAAGCTTGCTGTGGATAAAATGAGGAAGAAGGTTCCTTTGGTTAAAAAAAATATAGAGAAATTTATTTGTCAGGGCACTTATTCTAATATAAGCATAGATGTCGCCAGGTACTTTGCTCGTAATTCTGCATGGTGGCTAAGGCATCCTTCTGGTCGTCCGGTTAGAGCTCCTGGGTATGAAGATAAAATATACGGTGAAAGTCCCGATTGGAGAATAGGCTTTGGTGCTAACGAGTTTATGATCGGAATCGCTATCAGCAGGTGCTTGGCTACTTTGGATGAAGCAGTAAACAATATATCAGCCGGGCGTAAAATCAATAGAGAAGATGTTGAAAGGGGTTTCTTTTATGATATAACAGGGGCTGTTGCTAATTATGAGGGGGTGGAGTATGAAGGCTATTATTCGGCGATAGCGGGTGGTAGGGATATGGTGTTTGGGACGCAATCAATCGATATTAAGGATTTTATTGATTGCTTGTTGGTATTGACAGAGTATGACAAGATTTTTCTTTGACTTCTCATCTCTCATATTTAATGGTGTTGATTTTTATTCCCGTATCTATACTCGTTTATTGGTTAGGCTGGAGTAAGGTCTATGATTGAATTTTCCGGCGACCTTTAGGTGTCAAATTGGCAGTTTATAAATGTCCGCTTGTGGCCGGATGGTGAACTTTAGACCATTCTGATTAATGGAGTTTATTAGATGACGACCTAAATCTCACCTGCTGGAAAATGCTGACCGCACGTTTTTTGGAATAGGCTGAGGAGGTGGGGGAAGTCAAGTTTTTGTTGGTTTAATAGCGAGAGAAAAGTATGATCCACGGTCCAGAGACTAGGTTCTATAAGTACTTCAGTACTGACGGATCAATAGCCACTCTAGATAATATGACTCTAAAATGGACAAGTCCTAATGCTTTCAATGATCCATTTGAGTTTCCTGATGCAATGGATTTCAAGTTTGACGGAAGGCAACTAGCAAGCGCATTACTTGACGAGATCGTTGAGATGGCATACGGACCAGATGAGCCTCAAGGCAATCCTAATCATCCGTTTATTGCAGTAGCTCGACTTACAAGAAACAATCCGAGGAAACCGACGGCCGATGACTTCCGTGCCTACATGGCTCAAGAAAGCAAAAGAACAGCCAGGCGTTTTGAGCAAGGGCTGAACAAAAGAAGAAAATTTCTTAGAAACTTCCGCAGTAATTTTTCTGTTCTTTGTCTGACTGAAAATAAACAAAATTTGCTCATGTGGGCGCATTATTCTCAGGATCACAAGGGATGTGTATTCCAGCTACGTTGCCTGCCGGAGTTAGATCGGCCGTTATGTGCTGCAAGAAAAGTCAACTATGTAAGAGAGTATCCAATTATATCAGGTCTTGACACCTACGTTAAACATTTAATTGGGCAAAATGAGCTTGACTATAACAACCTCTTCAATATTTTTGCATTCACTAAAAGCTCGCACTGGAGTTATGAGTCAGAATGGCGATGTGTGTCGCAGTTGAGAAACTTTGAAACTGGTGTGGATTTTGATCCACTAGTTCCGGATGAGCTTGAAGCAATTTACTTAGGCTGCAGGTCTGAACCTGATTATATAGAGAATGTTATCGAGCTGGTGCGTAGAAATGCACCGAATACCAAGGTTTACAAGGCGCATGCTGATATACAGGATTACTCTATGCGATTCAAAGAGCTTCGCTAACAAGGCCGAGAAGTCAGTCTTATCTATATTTCGTTTTCACAGGGATCTGAGTGAGGTGTTACATTTAATAAGCGATTCCTCAAGGTCAGCTCTTGGCCGAACGAGGAATGTTAGTCTATGCTGATGAAGGGCTTCCGACCCAATGAGGCCGGTCCGGAAAATGCAGCCAGCCCGTTCATCGGCGTTATGCAGCCGCACGATGATTGGTGTTATATGACAAGGACACATTGAATGAGTGGTTTAGTACTTGAGCTTCAACAGGATGCCCTAGATAGAAACGTGCCAGTCTCGGATCTACTCCGGAAAGCCGTCGTAGTCTCTAGGAAACTTGGAGCTCTTGAGATTGGGGAGTGGCTCAACCATGAGTTATCTGGCTATCCACCTGACGAAGACCAGATTCCCAGTTATCGAGAGATAAAAGGCCAAATCAAAGTATTCAACCCGTATCATGGTTGGCAACCAATGCATTTCGGCGATGCCGAAATGGGGGAGAGGCTAGCGAGAAGGCGAATTGGTCAGGCTATCGGCGAACTCGTCTCTATCGCTGAAAATGATCGCGATGGTAGTCTGATGGTGCCTTATTCAGAATCGGTTAAGAATGCTCTTATGGGTGCAATGGAGTTCCCGCTCGAGCCAACTTTAATGGTGTCTCGGTCACAGGTGGACGGAATTCTTGAGGGTGTTAGAAATCAAGTGCTTAATTGGGCGCTTGAGCTTGAGGAAAAAGGAATTGTTGGGGATGGTATGAGTTTCAGCACTGATGAAAAAATAAAGGCAACGAATACTACATATCAGATCACCAACAATATTGGTTCCATGCAAAATTCCATGTTTCAACAAGACTCTGCTGGAGCGTCCCAAGTTCAAGCTGGCAATTTCTCAGTTGAAGCAGTTCAAGATTTCATTCGCGCAGCTCAACAAGCGCTTCCCTATCTAGAGTTGCCGGAGGCAAAGCGCGAGGAATTTGAGGCGGAACTTGCAACACTATCCGCTCAGGTCGCATCTCCTGCCCCCAAGCTTTCAATAGTAAAGGAGTGCCTCCGCTCTAGTCGGGCGATACTTGAGGGAGCGGCAGGCGGGACAATGGCCTCAGGCTTAGTATCGATGCTTTCCGCTCTACTGTGATCGTCATATAATACGCAGTTAAACTGCAGGGAGGTCGCGCCGCAATATGAGAAGTTCTGAGTTCGAAGTTCCGGAACACCTGAAGCACAGGATGCGAAAGGCCTTTCTTGCCCAACTCGAGCCGAATACCGTCGATGTTTTCGAGCTGGAGCTCTTCGACTGGTATCTGAAGGAGACGGAAGCTGTCCTGACCAACATGTTGGCTTCTGAACAGGAGGAGGTGCGCCAGCAAATGGCGCAAGACGTCGAGAATGTGAACGACAGTGGAATCGTCGCAGCTGAATACTACACTAAGCGCATCCGGTACTCGCACGTGATCTACCTGACGTCCTTGCTGGAGACCTGCCTTGAGCGCGCCTGCTCGGTTCTGAGGCACGCCATCGGCGAGGAGAACGTACCTTTCGATCTTGGCGAGCTTTCAGGTGACCAATGGACGAAGAAGCGCAAGTTCTTGGAGCGCTACGGGCACTTAGATCTGCCGAAGGGCGTTTGGTCGGAAATTCAGGTTCTCACATCCGTGCGGAACTGTTTGGTTCATGACAACGGCAATACCAGTGGGCTCTCTACAGGCGACCGGAATGCGATTAAAAAGCGCCCTGGGATTTCTGTGGACGGATACGAGATCCGAATTGAGGAAGCTTTCGTCCGGCACTCCTATGATTCTGTAAGCTCCTTTGTGCGGGCGATCGAGGATGAATTGAAGGAAGTGCTCAGACGGGCGTAATACCCAAAGAGCGTCCGTTGAGCCTCCTGCGGCCTAACATGTCGTTCGACACGGACGTCCTATCGGCCGGCTTCGCCGGCCTACTGTCCGTCGGTCAACTCCGACAGTTATATCAGCTTAGTCTGAATGACTGCTCCTGGCCGAACGGAGAACGTTAGCCTACCCTGATGATATGAATGAAGCCGCTTGTTCACCAGAGCGGGCGCCCGGCGCCTTGGCAGGTGGTAATTCCGCTTTCATTGATATAGGAGAAGTCCATGCAAGATATAAGACGGCTCGAGGTCGGTATGTCCACAAAGATCGGCACGGATCAGGTGAAGGAGCCTGAGGTGGGAAGGGAGTATGTCCGGGCGCTCGACTCCAATACTTGGCTCCTGTTTACCGAAGACCCGGCCGAGGATCGAACAGTTGTTGTTCGCATTGATAGCATCGACGGTGATGTGTGCCACTGCACGGTTACTAGAAAGCTAAGTTGATAGATGTTATAAGCTTTATTCCCGCTCTCGCCTTGGCTGACTAGGCCAGCGTGCGGATTGACGCAATGACGTCAGTTCGTGGCGACAATACAATCTGAGCTCAGACTAACGACTGTCCTCCCGTCACCTGCAAGCGGACGGAGCTTAAACGCGGTTCGCTTCATGCTGCCGGTCCTGCAAGACCGTTCAGTCTTTGCTGTACTTAATAGGTCAATCAAGCAGAATGTCTTGCCCTGGCGCGCTAAGAGATGATTAGTTCTGGCATTATATTAACTATAGACGATTGACCGCTCTTGGCCGAAAGCTGACACCGTAATGATGGAAGATAGAGTGGTCGGAGTAGCAGTGAGTTGAAGAGATCACAAAGTTTTTGGGATAAGGCCGCGCGGCGCTATGCCAAGAGCCCGGTGAAGGATCAGGAAAGCTACCGGAAGAAGCTGGCGGTGACGCAGGAATCTCTGTGTGGCCCTACGGGCGCGTCTTGGAGTTCGGGTTCGGGTGTAGGGGGTAATCGGAGAGAGTGGTTGGTGATTTCTCCCTTGCGAACTACATTCAATCTGGAGCCGCTTCGTAGATCGGGCTGATACCGGTATTGGGAATCAAGATCAAGAGGAAACCCCGATGACTGACCTCCGATCCATTCAAGAACCTCTCAAAGAAAAGTACCGGAAAGCACCGGATGCGGCCCTCGTTACACTGCGGGCAGAGGGGCGTCTCGGAGAAGGAGTCACTTGCAGCTTGTCCACTGGCAAGGCACTCGTTGAAGCTGGCCTCCATCCAGCGACAGGAGGCTCCGGCATGCAGGCTTGTTCTGGCGACATGCTATTGGAGGCCTTGGTCGCTTGTGCCGGGGTCACTCTGTCAGCCGTGGCAACGTCTTTAGGGATCCCGATTCAGGAATGCACATTACGCGCTGAAGGAGATCTGGATTTTCGCGGTACCCTGGGGGTTTCTAAAGAGGCACCTGTTGGTTTCAAGGAGATACGCCTGGAGATCGCTCTCGAATCGAGTGCATCGGCCGAGCAACTTTCGAAACTTCTTGAACTCACCGAACGGTACTGTGTCGTGGCGCAAATATTGAAGGTGGCCGTGCCAGTGCATGCCGCTTACCGTCCTTGATGCTCGAGTCGCTGCACCGGACGGCGGCTGCGCGTCCGTGAGCTCCGGCTGACCGGTAACCGGTGATATACCCCCAGGAAACTGGAATTGACCAGCATCAACAGCCGACAGGGAGCCGTGAGTTGAAGAGTGCACAGAGTTTTTGGGACAAGGCCGCGCCGCGCTATGCCAAGAGCCCGGTAAAGGATCAGGAGAGCTACCGGAAGAAGCTGGCGGTGACGCAGGAGTACCTGCGGCCCGACTGGCGGGTCCTGGAGTTCGGGTGCGGTACCGGCAGTACCGCCATTACCCATGCGCCCCACGTCGGGCAGATTCTTGCCATCGATATCTCGGGGAAAATGCTGGCGATCGCCGAGCAGCGGGCGCGGGAGGCCGGTGTCGAGAATGTCCGCTTCCAGCGAGGCACCCTGGATAGCCTGGGGGAAGAAGCGGAGGAGGGCTTCGATGCCGTGTTGGGGCTCAATATTCTGCATCTTCTGGAGGATGTGGAGGGGGCCATCGCCCGGGTCGCCGACTTGCTGAAGCCCGGGGGGATCTTCGTCTCCAGTACCGCGCTGATCGGCGAGGTGAAGCCCCACTGGCGCTTGCTGATTCCCCTGATGCAGTCAGTGGGGTTGGCCCCCTATGTGAATCGCCTCGGCAAGCCGCAACTGGTGACCATGCTGGCCCAGGCGGGATTCGTTATCGACTACGAGTGGCAGCCGCAGCGGGCCTCGCTGTTTCTCGTGGCCAGGAAGCCCGAGCCGGCCTGAACCGACCGGCCGGTGGCACTCATCACTTGCGGCTGTCGATTCTTCGCCGCCCCGTCCGATACTCCATAGGTCAACCACCCGGGAGGGAGAGCGATGCGTTTTATGATTCTGGTGAAGGCCAGCCAGGACTCGGAGGCCGGCAGGCTGCCGAGCGAGGAGTTGCCGGAGGCGATGGGCGAGTACTCAGGAGCACTGGACACGTCAGGTGTTGCGCTGATTGGTTGAATTCAGGTAATAGAGAGGTGGATTCTCCACGAACGGTGAGTCCAAGGAGGTTGCAATGGCAAGTGGCTGGGCCCGAGACGGCGCCGTCCAGGATCAGATTGACAGCACGGTCGACGATGCTGTCCAGCGGGTACGGAGCCGGCTGCCGAACGGCGAGAGCCTGACGCATTGTCAGGAGTGCGGTGACGAGATCCCCAAGGCGCGGCGTGAGGCGCTGAAAGGTGTGCGCCTGTGTGTGCGGTGCCAAAGCGAGCAGGACGAGCGGGGTGTTGCCTTCAGCGGTTACAACCGTCGCGGCAGCAAGGATAGCCAAATGCGGTAGTTGGCTGTGGTGTCGAATTCCGAGAGGAATCGGAGTTGCCCCCCTGGAGGGAGAGCGATGCGTTTATGACGCTGGGGAAGGTCGGCCAGGACTCGGAGGCCGGCAGTCTGCCGAGCCAGGAGTTGCTGGAGGCGATGGACTGGCCCGAAGGGCCTCAAGATCGCGGATATCCGAGGCTCTCTACAATACCTCGCAGGTCAAGAGCGCGCTGACACGAATCGGTGCCAGCTGATAGCTCACGGCCCACGGACTGATAGGAGGAAGGCCACCCAAGCGGTGGCCTTTTTCATGCCAAGGAGAGGCAACTGTTCGAGCGTCGAGAGATTCGGCACTTCCACCTATACTCTGGCCTGTGGTTAATCGGAGACGTCTCCCCATTGGCGCGTCATCGACTATGAGTGGCAGGCGCAGCGGATGTCGATTCGCTGCCGCCCCGTTCGATACCCCATAGGCAAACCACCTTGGAGGGAGAGCGATGCGCTTTATGATTCTGGTGAAGGCGAGCCAGGACTCGGAGGCCGGCAAGCTGCCGAGCCAGGAGTTGCTGGAGGCGATGGGCAAGTACAACGAGGCCCTGGTCGAGGCGGGTATCATGCTAGCCGGGGAGGGCCTGTGGCCGAGCCGTGAGGGGGCGCGGGTGCGCTTCAGGGGCGAGGAGCGCCTGGTCACCGATGGCCCCTTCGCCGAGACCAAGGAACTGATCGCCGGCTACTGGCTGTGGCAGGTGGCATCCATGGAGGAGGCCATCGAATGGGTCAAGCGCTGCCCCAACCCCATGCCCGGCACCGAGGCGGAGATCGAGATTCGTCGGGTCTTCGAGGCCGAGGACTTCGGCGAGGCGTTTACCCCGGAGCTGCGTGAGCAGGAGGCGCAGCTACGCGAACGGCTGGGCGAGTGAATCCAGGTTCATCCCACTCGGGCGTGAGTATTGTCGCGGGAGCGCGATGATCCGATGTCGCATCGCCGGCTAAAGCCAGCTCCCACCAGGTAGGGAAGACCACGGCTTGCGGAGACCGGCCCTGTCATGGCTTCACGCTGATCGGCGAAGCACCGGAGTGCACGCCAGGTGCGAAGCACCCCACGCCAAGGGCCCGCGAGTGATCGCGGGCCCTTGGCGTGGATATGGCGGCGCTATTCGGCCGTCGTGGTGTGGAAGTGCTCCCAGGCGTGGTGGTAGAGCACGCTGGCATAGCCGCTGCGTTGCATGACCTTGAGGATCTTGACCGGGTCGGGCACGTCCTACTGGCGAGCCGATGAAATCACACTAGCGGTATTACAATGCGCGGCCTAGGGCATTAGGCTGGTGTGAACGAGATACGGAGGAAGGTGTGATGCGAAAAAAAGTAGAATTTCAGAGCAACGGAGTCACCCTCGTCGGCTTGATGGAGGTGCCAGAATCTCGGGTCTCAAGCTACGGTATCTTCGCCCATTGCTTTACCTGCGGAAAGGATGTTGCTGCCGCTTCACGTATCTCGAGGGCGCTGACAGCCAAGGGGATTGCCGTTCTAAGGTTTGATTTTACGGGGCTGGGTAACAGTGATGGTGATTTTTCCAACTCCAATTTTTCCTCGAATATCCAGGACTTGTTAAGCGCGGCAGGGTATCTGGAAAAGAATTTCTCGGCTCCGGAATTTCTGATCGGCCATAGCCTGGGCGGTGCCGCGGTACTGGCCATGGCCGGCCGGCTGCCCAGCGTCAAGGCCGTTGTGACAATCGGTGCGCCTTTTCAAGCCGATCACGTGATGCATAATTTTTCTGCTTCCATTGATGATATCCGTCGTGATGGTGAAGCCGAAGTCACGCTGGGGCTTAGAAAATTCACAATAAAGAAGCAATTTCTTGACGACCTTGAGGCTTATTCTGACCAGGATATATCGCGCCTGAACAAGGCGCTTCTGGTGTGCCACTCGCCCCTGGATACCACGGTCGATATCAGTGAGGCCGAGAAGATCTATCGCGCTGCCAGGCATCCGAAGAGCTTTGTCAGCCTGGACAAGGCGGATCATCTCCTGACCAAGAAAGAAGATTCCTCCTACGTGGCGGATGTGATTGCGGCCTGGGCGGGGCGTTATCTGGACTTGACGCCATCGGAGGCTAATAAGAAAGAGACGGGGCCCGGCCAGGTAGTGGTATCGGAAAAAAACCACAAGTTCACCCTTCACGTAAGCAGTGACAGCCACTACTGGTTGGCGGATGAGCCGAGGAGTGCTGGCGGTGATAATATGGGGCCTGATCCGTACGAGCACCTCTTGGCTGCATTGGGCTCATGCACCGTCATGACGCTGCGGATGTATGCCAATCATAAGTCGATGGCGCTGAAAGACGTCGTGGTAAGGCTTCGTCATGAGCACGAATATATCAAGGACTGCGAAGACCCAGAAAACGAAGGGGCGAAGATCGAGGTGATCCATCGCGAGATCGAGCTCGTTGGCGACCTCGATGAGGGGGAGCGGAACCGTCTCCTGCAGATAGCCGACAGATGCCCCGTACACAAGACGCTCCACGCTACGTTGCAGGTGCGCACCGAGCTAGTCGGGTAATCGCCAGTCGGCGGCATATCCTCAACAAACCAACGACAAGGGCCCGCGAGTGATCGCGGGCCCTTGTCGTGGATATGGCGGCGCTATTCGGCCGTCGCGGTGCGGAAGTGCTCCCAGGCGTGGTGGTAGAGCACGCTGGCATAGCCGTTGCGTTGCATGACCTTGAGGATCTTGGCCGGGTCGTTGTCGCCCAGCGCCTTATGCAGTTTCGCCCGCTGTTCGTCGTCCAGGGCCTCGTACCAGTGGTAGGGGTCGCCCTTGGCGTTGCCTTCTTCGGCCTTGCGGATCAGGTCGATCTCGATGCGCCCACCGTGCCGATAGAGGGTGTCGAAGCCTTCTTGCAGCTCGATCGATGGCACATCGCAGGGTTTCTCCAGGCCTTCCAGCACGTTGTAGTAGTAATAGCTCAGCGGTTGCATAGGGCTCCTCCAGCGGTATGCCGTGGCTTGTTCATCCTTGCCGTGCTTGTGGTGTTCCTGGGTCTCATCTTGCCCTAGGGATGGCGGCAGGCTCAATCGAATAATGCATGCCTGCCGCGCACCGGCGTCACCCGGGCGCCGCCCAGGCGCACCAGCCACCGTACTGGGGCGCATAGGCCTCGGGAGCCGCCTGGAAGCGGTCGCGATGCTCGGCCGACACGAACTGCCAGGTGGCATCGCGCCACTCCAGCCGATAGTCGGACGCCCCCTGTATCGGTTGACCCGGGGGAAGTAGGCCACCGGCTCATCGGCGGGCCATGGGATTGGCCGGGAAACGGCCCGCCTCCTTACCGGCGAAATGGGCGCTACCCCTCGGCCAGGGCCTGATCCAGGTCGGCGATCAGGTCCTCGACCGCCTCGATGCCCACCGAGAGCCGGATCAGCCCGCCTTCGATGCCGAGTCGCTCGCGGGTCTCGGCGGGCACCGAGGCGTGGGTCATGATGCCGGGATGCTCGATCAGGCTCTCCACGCCGCCCAGGCTCTCGGCCAGGGCGAACAGCCGGCAGCGCTCCAGCATGCGCCGGGCCGCCGCTTCGCCGCCGCGTACCACCAGCGAGAGCATGCCGCCGAAGTCGCTCATCTGGCGCTTGGCCAGGGCGTGCTGGGGGTGGCTGGCCAGTCCCGGGTAGATGACCCGCTCCACGGAGGGATGGGCCTCCAGCCAGGCGGCCAGCGTTCGGGCGTTCTCGCAGTGCTGGCGCATGCGCAGCACCAGGGTCTTCAGGCCGCGCAGGGCGAGGAAGCTGTCGAAGGGCCCGGCGATGCCGCCCACGGCGTTGTGCAGGAAGGCCAGCCGTTCGGCCAGCGCCTGGTCGGCGACCACGGCGACGCCGCCGACGATATCGGAATGGCCCCCCAGGTACTTGGTGGTGGAGTGCACCACGATATCGAAGCCGAGCTCCAGGGGGCGCTGCAGCACCGGGCTGGCGAAGGTGTTATCCATGACGCTGAGCAGGCCTTGGTCGCGGGCGAAGGCGGCGACGCGCTGCAGGTCGACGAGCTTGAGTAGCGGGTTGCTGGGCGACTCCACCCAGAGCATGCGGCTGTTGTCGCGCAGGGCGCTCTCCAGACTGGCTTCCAGGTCGGCCTCGCGGCTGAGGTCGACGAAGCCGAACTCGAGCCCGGCGGAGCGTCGGCGGACGTTCTCGAACAGCCGGTAGGAGCCGCCGTAGAGGTCGTCCATGGCGATTACATGGCTGCCGTGGTCGAGCAGTTCCAGCACGCCGGCCGTGGCCGCCATGCCCGAGGCGAAGGCGAAGCCCGCCGTGCCGCCTTCCAGGTCCGCCATGCAGCGCTCGAAGGCCAGGCGGGTGGGGTTGCCGCTGCGCGAGTATTCGAAGCCCTGGTGTCGGCCGGGGCTCGCCTGCACATAGGTGGAGGTGGCGTAGATCGGCGTCATGATGGCCCCGGTGCTCGGGTCCGGCGCCTGGCCGGCATGGATGGCGCGGGTCGCCAGCCGATGCTGGCCGTTGCGCTTGTCGTCGTTCATCGCCATCTCCCTTCAGTCGATCCGGCGCCGCAGATAGTTAAGCAGGTCGATCCGCGTGATCAGGCCATGGAAACAGTCGCCCTCGGTGACGATGGCCACGTGGTCCTCCTGGAACACCGCCATCAGCTCGTCCAGGCCGGCGCCGGGGGGGAGCTCCTGCAACTGGGTGATCATCGCCTCGCGCACCGGCGACGTGAAGTGGTCCTCGTGGCCGTACACCGCCATCAGCACGTCCGACTCGTCGATGATGCCGACCACCCGGTCGCCCTCCATCACCGGCAGCTGGGAGACGTCATAGAGCTTCATGCGCGCGTAGGCGGTGGTCAGCGGCTCATCGGGGGCCACCACGATGGTGTCGTGCTCGGCATAGGGGTGGCGGATCAGGTCGCGCAGGTCGCCGTAGTGATGGCGCTCAATAAAGCCCTGGTCCTCCATCCAGTGCTCGTTGAACATCTTGGAGAGGTACTTGTTGCCGGTGTCGCAGACGAAGGTCACCACCCGCTTGGGCCGGGTCTGGGCGCGGCAGTAGCGCAGCGCCGCGGCCAGGCAGGTGCCGGTGGAGGTGCCGCCGAGGATGCCTTCGCGGCGCAGCAGCTCGCGGCCGCACAGCAGGCTCTCCTTGTCGCCGACGGTGATCGCCTGGCGTACCCGGGAGAGGTCGGCGATGGGCGGCACGAAGTCCTCGCCGATGCCCTCGATCAGCCAGCTGCCGCTCTCGGTACTGAGCTGGCCGGTGCGCACGTACTCGGCCAGGATGGAGCCCTCGGGGTCGGCGAGGATCAGCTCGACCTCGGGGGCGGTCCTGGCGAAACAGCGCGACAGGCCGGTGATGGTGCCGCTCGAGCCGACGCCGCACACCACGGCGTCGAGGCGTCCGTCCATCTGGCTGAGGATCTCCGGGCCGGTGCCCCGCTCGTGGGCCAGGGGGTTGGCGGGGTTGCCGAACTGGTTGACGAAGACCGCGCCGGGCGTCTCCCGGGCGATGGCCGCCGCCTTGTCCTGGTAGTACTCCGGGTGGCCCTTGGCCACGTCCGAGCGGGTCAGCACCACCTCGGCGCCCATGGCCTTGAGATTGAAGATCTTCTCGCGGCTCATCTTGTCGGGGATCACCAGGATCACGCGGTAGCCCTTCTGCTGCGCCACCAGCGCCAGGGCCAGGCCGGTATTGCCGGCGGTGCCCTCGACCAGGGTGCCGCCCGGCCGGAGCTCGCCCGAGGCCTCGGCGGCCTCGACCATCGACAGCCCGATGCGGTCCTTGATCGAGCCGGTCGGGTTCAGGTGTTCCAGCTTCAGGTAGAGCTCGCAGGGGCCGGTGTCGAGACTGGCGACCCGCACCATCGGCGTATTGCCGATCAGGGCCATGGCATTCGCGAAAGGTTGCATCGCTGCCTCCGGAAGTGGCGCCTTCCCTTCCTCAGTGTAGGAGGGAAGGCGCCGTCGGCCCGGAAAGCGGAGCTATCGGCCCCGTCGGGCGTCGAGACTCCAGGGGCCGGGGCCGGCGAAGACCAGGTAGAGGAACACGAAGCAGTAGAGGATGGCGGCATCGCCGCCGTTGTTGACCGGGAAGAAATCCCGCGGGGCGTGGGCGAGCCAGTAGGCGAAGGCCATGGTGCCCGAGGCCAGGAAGGCCGCGGCCCGGGTGCGGTAGCCGACGACCAGCAGCGCCCCGCAGATGATCTCGATGAAGCCGGAGATCCCTGACAGCGAGAAGGCATCGACCACGCGGTCGGAGGGCGGGAAACCGAGGTGCTTCTGGGTACCGTGCAAGAGGAAGATCAGTCCAGAGACGATGCGCAGCAGGCTGAGCACGCGCGGTGTCCAGACTTTCTGTAGCTCGAGGGTATCCATCGGGGGGCTCCTGTTCCTTGGGCAACCTCAACAGCGTGGCCCGCCAGGCGGCATCGGGCAAGCCGGCCGCCGCGATCGGGGCTCAGGGGGTAGTGTCCTCGAGCCAGCGCCGCAACAAGGCGGTGACCTCGTCGGGATGGCTGCGGGTCACCCAGTGGGAGCCGGGCAGGCGGGCGATACGCAGGTCGCGGACGTAGTCGCCGAGGTTGCCGTAGCTGACCTCGGAGACGAAGGGATCGCGCTCGGCGATGATCAACTGCACCGGGCAGGTGACGCTGTCCCGGGGCGGCAGCGGTGGCGGGTGCAGGACGTTCTGGCGGTACAGTGCCATGGGGCCCAGGGTCAGGGCACGCACCTGGGCGCGGTCCTCGTCGAGCAGCGGATCCCCCTTGGGTACGCCGGCCAGGCGCAGCACCCATTGCCAGCCGCGCACGCCGGCCAGGCGCCAGAGTGCCTCGCCCAGCGGCCAGACGATCAGCGGGACGGTGTAGCCGGCGCGCAGCAGTTGGGCGGCCGCGACGGCGGTGCGTCGCGGCCGCCCACTGGTCAGTTCCTCCCGGGCCCAGCGCAGCCAGATCGCCAGATGGGGCCCGGAGACAAAGCTCCAGCTGCGTACCCGCCGGCCGTAGTCGGGATGGGTGACATAGGACCAGCCGACGCTGGCGCCCCAGTCATGGCCCACCAGGTGCAGGCGCTCGGCGCCCAGCGCCTGGACCGCGGCCTCGATATCTTCCAGCAAGCGGTCGATGCGGTAGCGCCGCGCCGGCTGGCGGGGCTCGCCGGCGGGAATGCCCGGCCAGTCGAGGCTGGCCACCCAGTACGTATCGCCGAGGGCCAGCATGATCTCCCGCCACATGCGCTGGCTGTCCGGGTAGCCATGCAGGAAGAGCACCAGGGGCCGCGCCGGGTCGCCGCCGTGGCGCAGGTGCAGCCGGTAGCCGTCGCGCTCGACGAGCCGCTCCTCCAGCGCGGTTGGGCCGCTCATTGTGCCTCCGGCAGGGCGTAGGCGACGATGGCGTCGCCGGGGTCGGAGAGCACATGGCCGCCGGCGGCGACCACCAGGAACTGGCGCCGCTCGGGGCCCAGCCGGTAGGTCAGCGGGGTGGCGTGGGCGGAGTAGGGCAGGCGGGTGCGCCAGAGCCGCTCGCCGCTGGTCAGGTCGAAGGCGCGCAGGTAGTTGTCCGGGGTGGCGGCGATAAATACCAGGCCGCCGGCGGTGACGATGGGGCCGCCGATATTGGGCACGCCCCATTCGAACCATAGCGGCCAGGGCGCCAGGCCGCGCAGGGAGCCCAGCGGCACCTCCCAGCGGACCTCGCCGGCCGCCAGGTCCACGGCGGTGAGGGTGCCCCAGGGCGGGGCGCTGCAGGGGGCGCCGAAGGGCGAGCGCAGCAGCTCCACGCTGACCGCATAGGGGGTGCCGCGCATTTCGCCATAGAGGCGGTTGGCGTTGGCCAGGCCGCCGGCGTCGGTGCCTCGCTCCTCCTCGGGCAGGGCCTCGAATTCCTCCCGGGGGATCAGTTGCACCGCGGTGGGCACCCGCGACTGGTTGACTACCATCAGGTTGGCGGCGGGGTCGAAGGCGCCGCCGCCCCAGTTGATGCCGCCGGTGGCGGCGGGATAGGCCACCGTGCCCTGGAGGCTCGGCGGGGTGAACAGGCCCTCGGAGCGCCGCGCCTCGATCTGGCGCCGGCAGCGGCCGCGGTCCCAGAAGGTGAAGCCCCAGGCCTCCTCGGGGCCGAGCTCTGGCGGGAAGAGGCTCGGCGGCTTGACCGGGAAGGGCTGGGTGGGGGAGAGCCAGTCGCCGGGCACCGGGTCCTGGGGCACCGGGCGCTCCTCGACCGGGTGCAGGGGCTCGCCGGTCTCCCGGTGCAGCACGAAGACATGGCCGGTCTTGGTGGCGGCCACCACCGCCGGCACCGGGCCGTCGGCGGTGTCGAGCTCGATCAGCGAGGGCTGGGCGCCGACGTCATAGTCCCAGAGGTCGTGGTGCACGGTCTGGAAGTGCCAGGCCACCTGGCCGGCCCGCTCGCCGCGGGTATGCAGGGCAACCACCGAGGAGGCGTAGTGGTCGAGGCCTTCGCGCTGGCCGCCGAAGTAGTCCGGCGGGGCATTGCCGGTGGGCACGAAGAGCAGGCTGCGCTCGGGGTCGGCGCTCATGGGCGCCCAGACATTGGCGGTGGAACGGCGATAGGGGCCCTCGGCGGGCGTCCGGGGCTGGTCGGGGGGAATCGGGTCCCAGGCCCAGGCCAGCTCACCGCGGCGGGCATCGAAGGCGCGTACCACCCCCGGCGGGGCGTTGGCGCGCACGTTGTCGGCGACCAGGGCGCCCACCACCACCAGGTCGTCCACCACCAGGGGCGAGGAGGTGATGTAGTACTCCCAGGCGGGGATGTCGTCGCCGAGGTCGTCGCGCAGGGCCAGGCGGCCGGCCTCGCCGAAGTCCGCGCAGGGGCGGCCGGTGGCGGCGTCCAGGGCGATCAGCTCGGCGTCCTGGGTGCCGGTGAAGATTCGCTCGCGGCAGGCGTCGCCGGGGTCGGCCGCGTCGTCCTCCCAGTAGGCCACGCCGCGGCAGATCATCGGGTAGGCGCCGTGCAGCTCGCGCAGCTCGAGTTCGGGGTCGAAGGTCCACAGCTCCTCGCCGGTCTCCGGATGCAGGGCGATGACCCGGTTGTAGGGGGTACAGAAGATCAGCCGCTCGCCGACCACGATGGGGGTGACCTGCAGGGAGGTGCGGGTCTGGCCGGCCTCGCCGGTGGAGAAGTCGCCGTGGTGGTAGCGCCAGGCCTCTTCCAGGTGGGCGACGTTGTCGACGCGGATCTGATCGAGGGGCGAGTAGCGTTGCCCGGCCAGGTTCTGGCCGTAGTGGGGCCAGTCGGCGGTGGGGCCGCTGAGGTCCGGCGGCGGCGGGGACGAGGGAAAGTTGCGCGCCACCAGCAATAGCGCCACGGCCAGGAGTGCCACTAGCATCCATTTCCAGTGCATGGTCATGCCTCCCGCTCGGCTGGTCTCCCATGCAGTGAAGCTAGTTCATCGCCGCCGGCTCGGCGAACCGGGGAGGTTCATGGACTTTCTCGGCGAACGACGCCAATCTTTGACGACATAGCGCCGGATGCCTCCGGTGCTGCCAGCCCCGAAAAGGAGACACCGATGGGCCGACTCTTTACCCTGATCGTGGTGGCGGGCCTCGTCTATGGCGGGCTCTATTTCGTCTATGGCGTGAAGGTCAAGCAGGGGGTGGCGGAGCAACTGGATGCCTATGGCCTGGAGCGCCTGGAGGTGAAGAAGGTCGACTATGAGCCCCTGGCGCCGCTGCGGACCGAGGCCACCGTCACCGCCCTCCTTATCTATCGGGGGGCCGAAGCCCAACTGGATATCCGCGTCATCGGGCATCCGATCTTCTCCGAGGAGATGCGCCTGGAGCTGCAGGGCTTGCAGGCCCTGCGGCTGACCATCGGCGCCGGCCAGTAGGCGCCCCTGTCTCCACCCCCTGGGGCCCCTCCCGAGCCCGGCGCCCTGGCTATGCTGTAGGGATATAAGGCGCCATCGGCGATGGTCGCGTCGCCTCGGCGCCGGGGAGGGCGGCATGGCGATATCCCTGAGCGCGGCCCTGGGCCGCGAATACGAGCGACTGTTCGAGAGCTGTGACATTCGCCCCGGGCAGCGGGCCCTGGTGGAGCGCGTCTGCCAGCGCCTGGTCCGGGACCGGTCCCGCTACGAGGCGGTGACCGCCCGCCAGGGGGTGCCCTGGGCCTTCGTGGCGGCGGTGCATCAGTTGGAATCCGGCGGCGACTTCCGCCGCCATCTGCATAACGGCGACCCCCTGAGCGGGTGCACCGTGCGGGTGCCGGCGGGGCGTCCCAAGCGTGGTTCGCCGCCCTTCTCCTGGGAGGAGAGCGCCGCCGATGCCCTGGCCCTCAAGCGCCTGGGCGGGCGCACCGACTGGAGCCTGGCGGGGCTGCTCTATCAACTGGAGCGCTACAATGGCTGGGGCTACCGCCGCTATCACCCCCATGTGCTGTCGCCCTATCTGTGGAGCGGCTCGGCGCACTACGAACGGGGCAAGTACGTGGCCGATGGGCGCTGGTCGGAGACGGCGGTCTCCAAGCAGGTCGGCGCGGCGGTGCTGCTGCGGCGGCTGGCCGAACTCGGCGAGATCGCGCTGGGCGAGGCGCCGCCGCCGTCTCGGCCGGCGGCGGCCGAGGCGGACCGCGTCGAGGTGGATCGTGTCGAGGCGGTCGATACGCTGGCTGCCGAGGTGGCCAGGGGCGCGGCATCGCCGCCGCTGGTCTCGCGGCACGCCATGCGCCCGGGGCGCGCCCCCGAGGCGCGCAAGGCGGAGCACCTGCAGCGCTGGCTGAATACCTTCCCCGGCCTCTTCCTGCGCGTGGACGGGATCCCCGGGGATCGCACCTCCACGGCCTATCGACGGGTCACCGGGCATTACCTGCCCGGCGATTCGCGGGGATCGCGGAGGTGACGGCGTCTTAATCCTGGCCGTGACGACGGCGATGCAGGGCATGCACCCGGTCATCGAGGCCCGCCACCGGGCCCTCCACCGCGAGGCCGGGCACGACCTGGCGGATCGGCAGCGGCGCCACCGGGCCCGGGGGCACGCCCATGGCCTCCAGCCAGGTGCCGAGCTGGGCGGAGGAGCTGATATAGACGATGCGCCCCAGGCCGGCCCAGCCATGGGCGGCGGCGCACATCGGGCAGTGCTCGCCGGAGGTGTAGACGGTGGCCGCGGCCCGGGCCTCGGGGCTCAGGTGCTCGGCGGCCCAGCGGGCGATGGCGAATTCCGGGTGGCGGGTGGCATCGCCGCCGGCGATGCGATTGCGATCCTCGAACAGCACCTCGCCCTCGGCGGAGACCAGCACCGAGCCGAAGGGCTCGTCGCCGGCGGCCAGGGCCTCCTCGGCGAGGGTCAGGCAGCGTTGCAGATAGGGCATCTCGTGATCAGGTCTCATGGCTTTCCTCCTCGGTCTCTTCAGGAGTGTAAGCCAGGCCCGGGGTGCCTTCGGAACAAAGCTTGATCCAGCGCAACTCGCGCTGGCGATTCTTGTGCTGAACTGAAGTGGATATGGCCCACGGTTACCGCTGACTCTGCCAAGGAGAGCCCCATGCCCGCCATGATGAAAGCCGCCATCTTCGTCGAACCCGGCCGCATCGAGATCGATGACAAGCCGATTCCCGAGATCGGCCCCAACGACGCCCTGATCCGGGTGACCACCACCACCATCTGCGGCACCGACGTGCATATCCTCAAGGGCGAGTACCCGGTGGAGACGGGGCTGACCATCGGCCACGAGCCGGTGGGAGTCATCGAGAAACTGGGCGCCAATGTGCAGGGCTACCGGGAGGGGCAGCGGGTGATCGCCGGGGCCATCTGCCCCAGCTTTACTTCCTACGCCTGCCAGGACGGTTGCAGTTCCCAGGATGGCGGCCACCATGCTCACGGCTACAAGCCCATGGGCGGCTGGCGCTTCGGCAACACCATCGATGGCGCCCAGGCCGAGTACCTGCGGGTGCCGGACGCCCAGGCCAATCTCTCGCCGGTGCCGGATGGCCTCAGCGACGAGCAGGTGTTGATGTGCCCGGACATCATGTCCACCGGCTTCGCCGGGGCCGAGTCGGCCGGTATCAAGATCGGCGACAGCGTGGCGGTCTTCGCCCAGGGGCCGATCGGACTGTGCGCCACCGCCGGGGCCCGGCTGCGCGGTGCCGGCCTGATCATCGCCGTGGATGGCGTCGACGAGCGCCTGGCCATGGCCAAGCAACTGGGCGCCGATGTGGTGATCGATTTCCGCAAGGTGGACGTGGTCTCCGAGATCCTGCGGCTCACTGGCGGGCGCGGTGTGGATGCCTCCATCGAGGCGCTGGGCCTGCAGTCCACCTTCGAGGCGGCGCTGCGGGTGCTCAAGCCCGGCGGCACCCTGTCCAGCCTGGGGGTCTATTCCGAAAACCTGACGATTCCCCTGGATGCCTTCTGTGCCGGCCTGGGCGATCACCGCATCGTCACCTCGCTGTGTCCCGGCGGCAAGGAGCGCATGCGCCGGCTGATGCAGATCATCGATAGCGAGCGCCTCGACCTGGGCCCCATGGTCACCCACCGCTATGCGCTGGAGAACATCGTCGAGGCCTATGAGCTCTTCTCCCATCAGCGCGATGGCGTGCTCAAGGTGGCGATCCAGGCCGGTTGATGCCGATGTCGGGCCGGGGCGTCGCCCGCTCCGGCCGATGATGACCGAGGCGTCGAGCGGCGCCATGTCGATGCAGGGGGTTCATTATGTTCCAGTCGATACTCGTACCCGTGGATGGCTCCGCCCATGCGGAGAAGGCGCTCGAGGTGGCGGCGCAGCTGGCCACCCCGCTGGCCAGGCTCTACCTGATCAATGTGCAGCAGCCGCCGAATGATATTGGCCTGCTGGTGGGGGGCAGCGGCAGGCCGGTCAGCGAGGAGGTGATCCAGAAACTGGTCAAGGAACGCGAAGACGACGCCCGCAAGATCCTCGACAAGGCCTATGCGGCGGTGAAGCTCGACGGTCTCCAGGTGGAAGAGGTGATCTCCAAGGGGCGTCCGGCGGAGGCCATCGTCGCCGAGGCCGAGGCCCTCCAGGTGGAAGCCATCGTCATGGGGAGTCGCGGCATGAGCGACCTCAAGGGCATGGTGATCGGCAGCGTCTCCCATCGGGTCGGGCATACCGCCCACTGCACGGTGATCACCGTCAACTAGGGGCCCTCGGCACTAACGCTCTTGCCCTCGCGAGGCGCCATTCGGCGCCTCGCTGCTAGTAGGCCGGGTCGATAACGCCGTTGAGGGAGGCGTTGCGGCGGAACCAGCCGGCGATGCTGGCGCGGGGCCGGGCAGTGGGCAGCACCTCGTGGGGCACCCGGTCGGCGAGGAAGCAGGCGAAGTTGCCCGCCTCGGGGCGCACCCGGGCCACCTCGCGGCTCTCGTCCTCGGGGTCATAGAGCACCATCTCGCCGCCATCCGCCGGGCCCCAGTCGGGGCTGAGGTAGCCGACCGTGGAGACCACCCGGTTGGCGCGGCCGCGGAAGCTGTCCCGATGCTTCTTGTAGAAGGTGCCGGGGCCGTAGTGGGCGAAGTGGGCCTCGAACTCGAAGAGCCCCAGGTAGAGGGCCCGGTTGAGCTCCTGCTGGAGCTCCGCCATGGCGCCCAGGTAGTGGCGCTGGGGCAGGGTGGCGCGGTCCAGCCAGTGGATGGTGTCGCCGCGGATATCGCGGCGCAGGCTGTGATCCTCGCCGCGGCCGATGCCGGCGGTGTGCATGGTCTGGCGGGCGACCCGCTCCTCCAGCTCGTCATGCAGGGCCCGGCACAGCCCGGCGTCGATGACCCCCTCGCCGAGGTACCAGCCGCGCTCGACCAGGGCATCCACCAGCGCGGTGAGGGTGGCGGGGGCGAGGGAGGGAATGGCCAGGCTCATGGGCGCTCCAGGCGGCGGGCGGGGCGGGGGAGAGAGCAGCAGAGGTGCCCCTCGGCGGGCGCGTAACCCAGGGCGGGAATGACCAGGCTCATGGGTGCTCCAGGCGGCGCGGGGGGCGGGGGAGAGAGCAGCAGAGGTGCCCGTCGGCGGGCGCGTAACCTAGGGCGGGAATGACCAGGCTCATGGGTGCTCCAGGCGGCGCGGGGGATAGTAGCAGAGGCGCCCCTCGGCGGGCGGGTGATAGAGGCTGATGGGGCGCTCGAAGCCCTCCGCCAGCAGCTCCACCAGCATCATCGCCGAGAGGCCCCAGATCACCTGGCCATCCACATGGTAGCTGGGCACATAGTGGGGGCGTCCCTCCACGGTGATCACGTCGGTGTGGTTGCGGCGATCCTCCAGGAAGAGCCGCAGCGGCACCTCGAAGATGGTGTCCAGCTCGCCGGGGTCGGGGACCAGCGGCAGGTCGGGGGGGATCAGCCCCACGAAGGGCGTGACCCTGAGCCCATGCAGGGAGATGACGTCGCTGAGGCGACCCAGCAGCTCGACCTGGCCCCGCGCCAGGGCGATCTCCTCCTCGGCCTCGCGCAGGGCGGTGGCCAGCAGGTCGGGATCCTGGGCCTCGCGCTTGCCGCCGGGGAAGGCCACCTGGCCGCGATGGGTATTGAGGTGGTCGGCGCGACGGGTGAACAGCAGGGTCGGTTCGGGGCGGTCGACGATGGGCAAGAGTACCGCGGCCTCGGGCAGTTGAAGGATGACGCGGCCGGGACGGTGTGCTTGCAGGCGCTCGCGAAGTTTCTCTAACATGGGGCTCTCACACGATTTCTCTTCTTGTACTTAGCCCCCGGAAAGGCGTCAAGGGCAAGCCGAGCATCCCGCGAGGAGCCGATGAATTTCTGCAGCCACTGTGGCCATACCGTTCGCTTCGCCATTCCCGAGGGCGATGACCGTCCCCGCTACCTCTGCGACGCCTGCGGCACCATCCATTACCAGAACCCGCGCATCGTCGCCGGCACCCTGCCGGTGCGGGGCACCAAGGTCCTGCTGTGTCGGCGCGCCATCGCGCCGCGCAAGGGCTTCTGGACCCTGCCCGCCGGTTTCATGGAGAACGCCGAGACCACCGTCCAGGCGGCGGCCCGGGAGACCCGCGAGGAGGCCTGTGCCGAGGTGGCGATTCATGGCCTCTACACCCTGATCAACCTGCCCCATATCAACCAGGTCTATATGATCTTCCTGGCCGACCTGGAGGGGGGCTTCGATGCCGGGGCCGAGAGCCTGGAGGTGGCGCTCTTCGAGGAGGAGGAAATCCCCTGGGACGAGCTTGCCTTTCCCACCATCGAGCGCACCTTGCATCATTTCTATGCCGACCGCCGCGGCGAGGCCTTTCCCCTGCATATCAGCGATATCACCGCCGAGGATCGCGAGCGCTACTTCGGCTCCGCCTGACGCCGAGGGGATAAACAGCATAAGGAAACGGCATTGGACAAGTTCGAAGTCAAACTGGATCAGGCGGCCCGCGCCGCCTGGATGTCATTCGTGGGGGGCATGACCCAGGACGAGATCGCCCAGCAACTGGGGGTGTCGCGGCCCGGGGTGCAGCGCCTGCTGGCCCTGGCGCGTCAGGAAGGCCTGATCAAGGTGCGTATCGATCATCCGGTGGCGGCCTGCATGGCCATGTCCAGCGTCATCCGCGAGCAGTTCGGGCTGGATTTCTGCGATGTGGTGCCGGCCGAGCCGGAGGCCGCCGACGGTGCCGCCCACTACCTGGCCGTGGCCGGGGCCGAGCGCATCGCCCGGCTGGTGGAGCGCAGCGAGCCGCTGACCCTGGCGCTGGGCACCGGGCGCTCCATCCGTGCCACGGTGGAGGCGATCAGTCGCATCGAGCGTCCCCAGCACCGCTTCGTCTCCCTGGTGGGCAACGTGGCCCGGGACGGTTCCTCCAACCGTTATGACGGCGTCATGGTACTGGCCGACAAGACCGGCGGCGAGCGCTTCCTGTTGCCGGCGCCGGTGGTGGCGGGCACGGTGGAGGAGAAGGAAGCCATGCAGCAGCAGCGGCTCTTCCAGTCCGTCGCCGAGGTGGCCAGGGAGGCGGAGACCGGCTATATCGGCATCGGCAAGATCGACCGCCAGGCCACCCTCTTCCAGGATCACTTTATCTCCGAGGGCGAGCTCGATGAACTCTTGGCCCTCGAGGCCGTAGGGGAGCTGCTGGGCTGGCCGATGAACGCCCGGGGCGAGGTGATCGACTGCTCGACCAGTCGACGCATCACCAGCCTGCCGCTGGAGATGCTGGCCGGACAGCCGCTGGTGGCGCTCGCCGGCGGACACGGCAAGGCGCCGGCCATCCTCGCCGCCTTGCGCGGCGGTTGGCTCAAGGGGCTGGTCACCGACGAGGTGGCGGCGCGTTTTATCGTCGAGCGGGCGGGGTGAGGTTCCCGCCGAGGCAATTTCCTCTCCGACCAAAGTCTAGGCGTCTCGACTTTGCTTTTTTTTGGGTCCTGTATGATCATTTGATTGTAGTGTGATCAAATTGATCAGAGTGGTGCGACCAATAACAACGCGAGTCCCGCAAAGGAGCCCATCATGAAGCCCACCCGAGCCCTGCCGCTGGCCACCCTGACGGTGGCCGTCGCCGCTGCCTCCCAGGCCCAGGCACAGACCGAGATCACCGTCGCCACGGTCAACAACAGCGACATGGTGATCATGCAGAGCCTCACCGAGGAGTTCGAGTCGGCCCACCCCGACATCGAGCTCGACTGGGTGGTGCTCGAGGAGAACGTGCTTCGCCAGAACTTGACCACTGATGTCGCCATTGGCGGCGGTCAGTTCGACGTCATGACCATCGGCACCTATGAGGTACCCATCTGGGCCGAGCGTGGATGGTTGACGCCCCTCGATGGCCTGCCGGAGGCCTATGAAGTCGACGACCTGTTGCAGTCGGTCCGCGACGGCCTTTCCCATGATGGCGTGCTGCACGCGCTGCCGTTCTATGCCGAGAGCTCGATGATGTACTACCGCCAGGACCTGTTCGACGCGGCCGGCATCGAGATGCCCGAGCAGCCGACCTGGGAGCAGGTGCGCGACTGGGCCGCCGAGCTCCACGACCCGAATAGCGATACCTACGGCATTTGCCTGCGCGGCAAGCCGGGCTGGGGCGAGAACATGGCCTTCGTCTCGACCCTGGTAAACACCTTCGGTGGCCGCTGGTTCGACGAGGACTGGAATCCCGAGATCGATTCTCCTGCCTGGCAGGAGGCGATCGAGTTCTATGTCGATCTGCTCGGCAACTATGGTCCGCCCGGGGCCAGCTCCAACGGCTTCAACGAGAACCTGGTGCTGTTCTCGCGTGGCAACTGCGCCATGTGGGTGGATGCTACCTCGGCGGCCGGTCGGATCTACGACCCCAGCGCATCCGATGTCGCCGGCCGGCTTGGCTTCGCCCCGGCGCCGATCGCCGAGACGCCCAAGGGGGCACACTGGCTGTGGTCCTGGGCGCTGGCGATTCCCTCCTCCTCCGAGAAGCAGGACGCCGCCAGGACCTTCATTCAGTGGGCGACCTCCAGGGAGTATATCGAGCTGGTCGGCGAGACCCAGGGCTGGACCAGCGTCCCCCCCGGCACCCGGACCTCCACCTACGAGGACGCACGCTACATCGAGGCGGCACCCTTCGCCGACTTCGTGCTGGAGGCGATCCGCGGCGCCGATCCCACCGACTCGACGCTCGAGCCCAGCCCCTATATCGGCGTGCAGTTCGTGGGCATTCCCGAGTTCCAGTCGATCGGCACCCAGGTCGGCCAGACCATCGCCTCGGCGTTGACCGGTGGCGTCACGGTGGAACAGGCGCTGCAGTCCGCGCAACGCGCCACCCGGCGCACCATGCAGCGCGCCGGCTACCTGGATTGATCCCCGCTTGCCGGCCGGGGACACCCCGGCCGGCTGACCTCCCCCCATCCCAATGGGCCACAGATTATGACCAAGACACGAGCCGCCGGGCGCACCGTCGGGGGATTCCGCTCCCTGTCGCTGCAGGCGCCTGCTGTCAGCCTTCTCTTTCTATGGATGATCGTGCCGCTGGCGATGACCGTCTGGTTCTCGCTGCAGCGCTATAACCTGCTGATGCCGGAGATGACCGGCTTCGCTGGCCTCGAGAACTACGAGTACCTGTTCACCGACCCGGCGCTGTGGACGGCGATGGGCAACACCCTGCTGCTGGTCGGTGCGGTGCTGGTGATCACCGTGGTCGGCGGGACCCTGCTGGCGGTGCTCTTCCAGCAGGAGTTCCTTGGCCAAGGCATCGCCCGCGTGCTGGCCATCTCGCCGTTCTTCGTGATGCCCACGGTGAGCGCCCTGGTGTGGAAGAACATGATGATGCACCCCTCCAACGGCGTGCTTTCCTGGGTGGCCGAGTCGCTGGGCCTGCCGGCCGTGGACTGGTTCTCGTCGCTGCCGCTGACCTCGATCATCATCATCGTCGCCTGGCAGTGGCTGCCCTTCGCCCTGCTGATCCTGCTCACCGCCATGCAGTCGCTGGATGAGGACCAGGTGGAGGCGGCGCGTATGGACGGAGCGGGTCCCGTGGCCGTGTTCTTCTTTATCACCCTGCCGCACCTCAAGCGGGCGATCAGCGTGGTGATCATGATCGAGATGATCTTCCTGCTGACCATCTTCGCCGAGATCTTCGTCACCACCTCCGGCGGGCCGGGGCTGGCCACCACCAACCTGGCCTACCTGATCTATATCCAGGCCCTGCTCGACTTCGACGTGGGCATCGCCTCCGCCGGCGGGGTGATCGCCATTATCCTCGCCAATATCGTCGCCATCTTCCTGGTCCGCATGGTGGCCAAGAACCTGGAAAGCTGATTCGGGAGCGCCTGTCATGACGATTGCAAGAACCAAACCGTTGTCCTCCGCCGAGCCTGGCCATCTGGCACAAGCCTCGAACTGGGGCGGTGCCCTGCGCAGCCGGCGTTTGTGGCTGGGTGTGCTGGGCTGGACGGTCGCCGTGCTGATCTTCTTCCCGATCTTCTGGATGGTGCTGACCGGCTTCAAGACCGAGGCCGAGGCCATCGCCGACCCGAGCCTGATCTTCTCGCCGACCCTGGAGAGCTATGCCGAGGTCCAGGGGCGCGCGAACTACGCCAAGTTCGCCCTCAACAGCGTGGTGGTGGCCTTCGGCTCGACGCTGCTGGCGCTGCTGATCGCCATTCCGTCGGCCTATTCCATGGCCTTCCTGCCCACCAAGCGCACCAAGGGCACCCTGCTGTGGATGCTCTCCACCAAGATGCTGCCGCCGGTGGGCGTGCTGGTGCCGATCTACCTGCTGTTCCGCGACGTCGGCCTGCTCGATACCCGCACCGGGCTGATCATCGTCTACACCCTGATGAACCTGCCGATCGTGGTGTGGATGCTTTACACCTTCTTCAAGGACATGCCCAAGGACATCCTCGAGGCGGGCCGCATGGACGGCGCCGGCACCCTGCAGGAGGTGCTCTACCTGCTGCTGCCGCTGACCCTGCCGGGCATCGCCTCCACCGGCCTGCTGGCGGTGATCCTGAGCTGGAACGAGGCGTTCTGGAGCCTCAACCTGACCTCTTCCCAGGCGGCGCCGCTGACCGCTTACATCGCTTCCTTCTCGAGCCCCGAGGGGCTGTTCTGGGCCAAGCTTTCCGCGGCCTCGACCATGGCCATCGCGCCCATCCTCGTCTTCGGTTGGTTGACCCAAAAACAGATGGTCCGCGGCCTGACCTTCGGCGCGGTCAAGTAATCCAGGAGCCTTTCCCATGGCAACACTACAACTCCAACAGATCACCAAGAGCTTCGGCGACACCCATGTCATCAAGGGCGTCGACCTGGAGGTCAACGATCGCGAATTCGTGGTCTTCGTCGGCCCATCGGGCTGTGGCAAGTCGACCCTGATGCGCATGATCGCCGGGCTCGAGAACGCCACCAGCGGCGATATCCTCATCGACGGCCAGCGCATCAACGACGTGGGCCCTGCCGATCGCGGCCTGGCCATGGTCTTCCAGAGCTATGCGCTGTATCCGCACATGACCGTCGAGGACAACATGGGCTTCAGCATGCGCCTGGCCGGGGTATCGAAAGAGAAGCGCCGCGAGAAGGTTCTCGAGGCGGCCAGGATCCTGCAGCTCGAGCCGCTGCTGGACCGCAAGCCCAAGGCCCTGTCCGGTGGTCAGCGCCAGCGTGTGGCGATCGGCCGCGCCATCGTGCGTAATCCCAGCATCTTCCTGTTCGACGAGCCGCTCTCCAACCTCGATGCCGCCCTGCGGGTGCAGATGCGCATCGAGCTGGCGCGCCTCCACGAGGAGCTCGATGCCACCATGATCTACGTCACCCATGACCAGATCGAGGCCATGACCATGGCCGACAAGATCGTGGTGCTGCAGGGCGGCGTGGTGGAGCAGGTGGGCTCGCCGATGGAGCTCTACCACCATCCTCGCAACCGCTTCGTGGCCGGTTTCATCGGCTCGCCGAAGATGAACTTCTTGTCCGTCGAGGTGGTGGAGGCCGATGCCGAGGGCGTCAGCGTGAAGCTGCCGGGTGGTGGCGTCATCAAGGTGCCGGTGGACGGCCAGGACCAGAGGCCCGGAACCACGCTGGAGCTGGGTATCCGTCCCGAGCACCTGGTGATCGACGATGATCAGGGGCCGCTGAGCGGAGATATCCAGGTCCTCGAGCGCCTGGGGGGACAGACCTCGCTGTACGTCCAGATGGAAGAGTCCATGGTGACCATCATGGCCGACGGCGATGTCGCCCATCGGGTACATGACCGGGTGCGCTTCGGCTTCGCGCCCGGCCGCGCCCATCTCTTCGATGCCGATGGCCTGGCCCTACCCAGCCTCGAACAACACCCGCTGGCTGGGCTGCGCCGTCAGGACAATCGCGCCGCCACCGACGCCAACAGCGCCTGAAGGAGGCCCCATGGAGACCTTGATCTTCGACTGCGACGGCGTGCTGGTGGATAGCGAGACGATTGCCGAGGCGACCCTGGTGGAGCTTCTCGGCGAGTGGCTGCCGGACCTGGACGTCGATAGCGTGCTCAGCCAGGCGTTGGGCATGACCACCGCCAATATTCTGCGTCACCTGGAAGCGCTGAGTGCGCATCGGCTGCCCGAGGGTGCCACCGATCTGGTCGACGACGCCATCGAGTCGCGCCTGGCCGAGGAACTCCAGGCCATGCCGGGGGTGGCCGCGGCCATCGCGGCCATCGACCTGCCCAAGGCGGTGGTCTCCAACAGCCGTCGCCAGCGGGTGCTGGCCTCGCTAGCCACCACCGGGCTCGCGGCCCGCCTCGACGGCGCGCCGATCTTTACCGCCGAACAGGTGGCTCGGCCCAAGCCGGACCCCGCCCTCTATCGGCTGGCCGCCGAGATGCTGGGCACCCCGCCAGCGCGCTGCCTGGTGGTGGAGGACAGTATCTCCGGGGTCACCGCCGCCCACGCCGCCGGCATGACGGTGATCGGCTTCACCGGGGCCAGCCATGTGCAGCCGGGCCAGGCCGAGCGCCAGGCCGCCGCTGGCGCCTGGCGGGTGATCGACCACATGCGGGCACTGCCGTCCCTGGTGGACGCCTGGCATGCCCGGCAGAAACGCGGTTAAGTGACTGACTTTGCAAGATTTTCACCTCAAGTAGCGAGGCAATCAGTATGAAACTTCAAGACAAGGTCGCCGTCATCACCGGTGGCGCCCGTGGCATCGGCCTGGCCATCGCCCGGCGCTACCTGGAGGAGGGGGCCAGCGTAGTGGTGGCCGATATCGATCAGGCCGCCATCGACGAGGCCCTGGCCACCCTGGAAGGAGAGGGCCACGCCGCCGGGCGGCTGATGGGGGGGCGCCTGGACGTCTGCGACCGCCAGGCCATCGATGCCATGGTGGAAAGCGTCACCGAGCACTTCGGCGGCATCGACATCCTGGTCAACAACGCCGCCGTCTTCGATATGGCGCCGGTGCTGGAAGTGACCGAGGCCAGCTACGACAAGCAGTTCGCGGTCAACGTCAAGGGCCTGTTCTTCACCCTCCAGGCCGTCGCCCAGGCCATGGTAGAGCGAGGGCAGGGGGGCAGGATCATCAATATGACCTCCCAGGCGGGGCGCCGCGGCGAGCCGCTGGTGAGTACCTACTGCGCCACCAAGGCGGCGGTGATCAGCCTGACCCAGTCCTGTGCCCTCGACCTGATCCAGTACGGCATCCGCGTCAACGGCATCGCCCCCGGGGTGGTGGACACTCCCATGTGGGAGGAAGTGGATGCCCTGTTCGCGCGTTACGAGGGTCGTCCCCTCGGTGAGAAGAAGCGCCTGGTGGGCGAGGCGGTGCCCTACGGGCGCATGGGCCGCCCCGAGGACTACGCCGGTGCCGCGGTTTTCCTGGCCAGCGACGACAGCGACTATGTCGTCGCCCAGACGCTTAACGTCGATGGCGGCAACTGGATGAGCTGAAGGCCCTTACCGGCAAGAGGCAAGACGAAATGACTCCCAATATCCATGACGTGGCTGCGCGGGTGCTGGAGGCGGCGGGGGATCGCCGGCGCTTTATCGTGGCCCTGGCCGGGCCGCCCGCCGCCGGCAAGTCCTTCCTCTCGGGATGGCTGTGCCGCGAGCTCAACGCCCGCCAGGCCGGCTGTGCCGCGGTGGTACCCATGGACGGCTACCACTATGACAACGCCGTGCTGGAACCCCAGGGCCTGGTGCCCGTGAAGGGGGCGCCGGAGACCTTCGACTGCGACGGGCTCAAGCACGACCTGGAGCGCATCCGCCGTGGTGATCGCAGCGTCGCCGTGCCGGTGTTCGACCGCCCCCTGGACCTGGCCCGGGCCGGTGGCCGGCTGATCGCCCCCGAGCATCGCCTGGTGATCGTCGAGGGCAACTACCTGCTGCTCGACCAGGGCCCCTGGCCGGCGCTGCGCCCGCTGTTCGACTTGACCCTGTTCCTCGAGGTGCCCGACGAGCTGCTCGAGGCGCGCCTTATCCAACGCTGGCGGGAGATGGGCCAGGATCCGGCCGGCGCCATCGAGCGCACACGCCACAAGGACATGCTCAATGCCCGCCTGATCAAGGCGGCCTCGGTGGCCGCCGACCTGCACTGGGCCACCAGCGACTGAGCCCCCTGCATTTCCTCACACGATGCCATCGCCACAAGCGGCAGGAGACCCTTCATGACCCGACTCAATAACGACAATCTCTCCCGACTCGTGCCCGAGTTGGCGCGGCCCACCTATGACCGCGGCACCGTCACCCCCGGCATCGTCCACTTCGGCGTGGGCGGCTTCCACCGTGCCCACCAGGCCATGACCCTCGACGCCCTGATGAACCGCGGCGAGGCGTTGGACTGGGGCATCGTCGGCGTCGGGGTGATGCCCGGTGACCGCCGCATGCAGCAGGCGCTGGCCGCCCAGGACCACCTCTATACCCTGGTGGTCAAGCATCCCGACGGCCGCCGCGAGCCGCGGGTCATCGGCAGCCTGGTCGACTATCGCTTCGCCCCCGACGACCCGGTGGCGGTGATCGAGCTGTTGGCCGATCCGGCGATCCGCATCGTCTCGCTGACCGTCACCGAGGGCGGCTACAACTTCCATCCGGTCAGCGGCGAGTTCGATCTGGAGAACCCGGCGATTCGCCACGACCTGGAACATCCCGAGGCGCCGAAAACGACCTTTGGGCTGATCGTCGAGGGCCTGGCCCGTCGCCGCGAGCGCGGTATCGCGCCCTTTACGCTGATGTCCTGCGACAATATCCAAGGCAATGGCGAAGTGGCCCGGGAGACCTTCGGTGCCTACGCTCGGGCCCGGGATCCGGAACTGGCCGAGTGGATCGAGGCCTCGGTGGCCTTCCCCAACGCCATGGTGGATCGCATCACCCCGGTGACCGCCGAGACGGATATCGCCGAGCTGGCGGAGCACTTCGACGTCGAGGACGCCTGGCCGGTGGTCTGCGAGCCCTTCACCCAGTGGGTATTGGAGGACCATTTCGTCGCCGGCCGCCCGCCGCTGGAGCGGGCCGGGGTGCAGCTGGTGGACGACGTGGTGCCCTTTGAACTGATGAAGCTGCGCCTGCTCAACGCCAGCCACCAGGCGCTGACCTACTTCGGCTACCTGGCCGGTTATCGCTACGCCCATGAGGTGTGCCAGGACCCGCTGTTCGTCGACTTCCTGCTCGACTATATGCGCCGCGAGGGTTCGCCGACCCTGGCCCCGGTGCCGGGCATCGACCTGGAGCAGTACCGCCTGACCCTGATCGAGCGCTTCGCCAACCCCGAGGTCAAGGACACCCTGGCGCGGCTCTGCGCCGAGAGCTCGGATCGTATCCCCAAGTGGCTGGTGCCGGTGATCCGCGAGCAGCTCGCCCGGGGCGGCGAGATCCATCGCAGCGCGGCGGTGGTGGCCAGTTGGGCACGCTACGTCGAGGGCGTCGACGAGCGAGGCGAGCCCATCGACGTGGTGGATCGTCTCAGGGAGGAACTGATGGCGATCGCCGCCGAGAACCGCACCCGCCCCACCGCCTTTATCGAGAACCACGAGCTGTTTGGCGACCTGGCCGAGGACGCGCGCTTCCGCGAGGCCTACCTGGCGGCCCTGGCCTCCCTCCATGACGTCGGGGCCCGTGCCACACTGGAGGCACTGGCAACGACACGAGGAGAGGCCTGATGTATCTCGGGGTAGATTGCGGGACCCAGAGCACCAAGGTGGTGGTGGTCGATGTCGACGGGGAGCGCATCCTCGGCGAGGCGAGCCGGCCCCATCGCCTGGTCGAGGGGGAGGGCGGGCGCCGCGAGCAGGATCCTATCGACTGGATCGAGGCCTTTCGCGGGGCCTTTGCCGAGGTGGTGGCGACCAGCGGCATCGATGGCCGGGCGATCCGCGCCATCGGCGTCTCCGGCCAGCAGCACGGCCTGGTGGCCCTCGACGGTGCCGGCGAGCCGGTCTATCCGGCCAAGCTGTGGTGCGACACCGAGACGACCCCCTGGAACGCCGCGCTGATCGAGCGCCTGGGCGGCGAGGCGGGCTGCCTCGACAAGCTCGGCCTGGTGCTGCAGACCGGCTACACCGCCTCCAAGCTCGCCTGGCTGCGCGAGCGCCAGCCCGCGGCCTATGGGCGTATCGCGAGCCTGTTGCTGCCCCACGACTACCTCAACTTCTGGCTCACCGGCGAACGGGTCAGTGAAGCCGGCGACGCCTCGGGTACCGGCTACTTCGACACCCGTACCCGGCGCTGGCGCCATGACGTCCTCGCCGAGATCGCCCCGGAGCTGGACGCCGAGCGGGTGCTGCCGCGGCTGATCGCGTCCCATGAGCCGGCCGGCACCCTGCGTCCCGAGCTGGCCCGGGAGCTGGGGCTCTCCGAGGGCGTGTTGGTCTCCAGTGGGGGAGGCGACAATATGCTCGGGGCCATCGGCACCGGCAATATCCGCCCGGGGCTCGTGACCCTGAGCCTCGGCACCTCCGGCACCATCTGCGCCCACTCCCCGGAACCGGTGGTGCCCGACAGCGCCATGGTCGCCAACTTCTGTGCCAGCCATGGCGGCTGGTTGCCGCTGGTCTGCACCATGAACGTTACCTCGGCGACCACGCGCGTCCGTGAGCTGTTCGGCCTCGACCTGGCGACCTTCGGCGAGCGGGTGGCCAGTGCGCCCATCGGCGCCGAGGGGGTGACCCTGTTGCCCTTCTTCAACGGCGAGCGGGTACCCATGCTGCCCGAGGCCACCGCCAGCCTCGACGGCCTGACCAGCGTCAATACCACCCAGGCCAACCTCTGCCGGGCGGTGGTGGAGGGCGCCACCTTGGGCCTGCGTTACGGTCTCGACCAGTTCGGCCGCCTGGCCGAGGGGGTGAGCGAGATCCGCCTGATCGGCGGCGGCTCGCGCAGCCCGGTGTGGCGGCAGATGGTCGCTGACGTTACCGGCAGCCGGGTGATCTGCCCGGAGATCGCCGACGCCGCGGCCCTGGGCGCCGCCCTGCAGGCGGCCTGGTGCCATCGCGGCGGCGAGCTGGCCGACCTCTGCGAGCGCCTGGTGCACCTCGACGAGGCCTCCCGGGCCGAACCCGCCCCGTCCGGTGTCGCCGCCTACCACGAGGTCTACGCCCGCTTCCGCCGGCGCCTGGCCGACCAGCACGCCATCCACTGAACCGCCTACAGGAGACCCCATGATGACCCGACTCGACGCACTGAAACGCCATTCCCTGGTGGTGGCCGACACCGGCGACCTGGAGGCCATCCAGCGCTATCACCCCCAGGACGCCACCACCAACCCCTCACTGATCCTCAAGGCCTTCGAATTGCCGGGTTACCAGGCACTGATCGATCAGGAACTCGCCGCGGTCAAGGCCGAGACCGACGACCGGCGGGAAGAGCATGCCGTGGATCGCCTCGCCGTGGCCATGGGCAGCGAGATCGCCAAGCTGGTGCCCGGTCGCGTGTCCACCGAGGTGGCCGCCAAGTTGTCCTTCGACACCCAGGCCAGCATCCGCAAGGCCCACGCACTGGTCGAGCTTTACGAGCGGCGCGGCGTGGCCAAGGATCGGGTCCTGATCAAGCTGGCCTCGACCTGGGAGGGCATCCGTGCCGCCGAGGTGCTGGAGAAGGAAGGCATCAACTGCAACCTGACCCTGCTGTTCAGCGACGCCCAGGCCCAGGCCTGCTTCGACGCCGGGGTGTTCCTGGTCTCGCCGTTCGTCGGCCGCGTCACCGACTGGTACAAGAAGGAGACCGGCCAGGACTTCAGCCCCGAGAACGACCCCGGCGTGCAGTTCGTGCGCGGCGTCTGCGAGCGGGTCAGCCAGGGCGGCTACGACACCGTGGTGATGGGTGCCAGCTTCCGCACCACCGGCCAGGTGCTGGCGCTGGCCGGCTGCCCGCGATTGACCATCTCGCCGACACTGCTCGAGGAACTGGCCACCACGTCGGGCGAGGTGAACCCCAGGGTGCTCATGACACGCAGCGGTGGACCACGCCCGGTGGCACTCACCGAGTCCGCCTTCCGCTGGGGTCACAACCAGGACGCCATGGCCAACGACAAGCTGGCCGAGGGCATCCGCCGCTTCGCCGAGGATCAGGAACGCCTCGAGGAACAGATCGCCGACCGTTTGGCGGCCCTCTGACCTCGTACCTGAACCGCTAACCAATCACCGATTGAGAATTCCCATGCCGTCCCGTTTCGAACTGGCCAATGCCATTCGCGCCCTGTCCATGGATGCCGTCCAGAAGGCCAAGTCCGGCCACCCCGGCGCCCCCATGGGCATGGCCGATATCGCCGAGGTGCTGTGGAACGACCACCTCAAGCATAATCCGGCCAACCCCCACTGGGCCGACCGCGACCGCTTCGTGCTCTCCAACGGCCACGGCTCCATGCTGCTCTACTCCCTGCTGCACCTGAGCGGCTACGACCTGGAGCTGGAGCAGCTGCAGCACTTCCGCCAGCTGCACTCCAAGACCGCCGGCCACCCGGAGCTCGGCTACGCCCCGGGCATCGAGACCACCACCGGTCCCCTGGGCCAGGGCCTGGCCAATGCGGTGGGCATGGCGCTGGCCGAGAAGACCCTGGCCGCCCAGTTCAACCGCCCCGGCCACACCATCGTCGATCACACCACCTGGTGCTTCCTCGGCGATGGCTGCCTGATGGAGGGCATCTCCCACGAGGTCGCCTCCCTGGCCGGCACCCAGCAACTCGGCAAGCTGGTCGCCTTCTATGACGACAACGGCATCTCCATCGACGGCGAGGTGGAAGGCTGGTTCACCGACGATACCGCCAAGCGCTTCGAGGCCTACGGCTGGCACGTGGTGCCCAATGTCGACGGCCACAAGCCGGAAGAGATCCAGGCCGCCATCGAGCTGGCCAAGACCCACGACGACAAGCCGAGCCTGATCATCTGCAAGACCATCATCGGCTTCGGCGCCCCCAACAAGCAGGGCAAGGAAGAGTGCCACGGCGCGCCCCTGGGCGACGAGGAAGTGGCCGCCGCCCGCGAACAGCTGGGCTGGCCCCATGCCCCCTTCCATGTCCCCGAGGCCATCTACCAGGGCTGGGACGCCCGCCAGCGCGGCGAGCAACTGGAGGGCGACTGGGAGGCGCGCTTCGCCCGTTACGCCGAGGCCTTCCCCGCCGAGGCCACCGAGTTCCGACGCCGCCTCAAGGGCGAGCTGCCCAAGGCGCTGACCAGCGAGAAGCTGGTCGAGGACGCCCAGGCCAAGGGCGAGACCATCGCCAGCCGCAAGGCCTCCTTCAACTGCCTCAACGAACTCGGCCCGCAGCTCCCCGAGCTGCTCGGCGGCAGCGCCGACCTGGCCCCCTCCAACCTGACCTTCTGGAAGGGCGCCCAGGCGATCTCCCCGGAGGCCCCGGGCGGTAACTACCTGCACTACGGGGTGCGCGAGTTCGGCATGGGCGCCATCATGAACGGCATCGCCCTGCATGGCGGCTTCGTGCCCTATGGCGCCACCTTCCTGATCTTCATGGAATACATGCGCAACGCCGTGCGCATGGCGGCGCTGATGGGCCAGCAGGCGGTCTACGTCTTCACCCACGACTCCATCGGCCTGGGCGAGGATGGCCCCACCCACCAGCCCATCGAGCAGCTGACCAGCCTGCGTTCCACTCCCAACCTGGCCACCTGGCGCCCCTGTGACGCCGTGGAGACCGCCGCCGCCTGGGATGCCGCGATCAAGCGTCACGCCGGCCCCAGCGCCCTGGTGCTGTCGCGCCAGAACCTGCCCCACCAGGAACGCGACAAGCACCAGTTGGCCAATATCCAGCGCGGCGGCTATGTGCTGCGCGACTGCGACGGCACGCCGGAGCTGATCCTCATCGCCACCGGCTCCGAAGTGGGCCTGGCCATGGACGCCGCGACCCGACTGAGCGAGCAGGGCAAGGCGGTGCGGGTGGTCTCCATGCCCTCCACCGACGCCTTCGACGATCAGGACGCCGACTACCGCGAATCGGTGCTGCCCAGGGCGGTCACCGCCCGCCTGGCCATCGAGGCCGGCCACCGCGACTTCTGGTTCAAGTACGTGGGGCTGGAGGGGCGTATCGTCGGCATGTCCACCTTCGGCGAGTCCGGCAAGGCGGAAGACCTCTTCCAGCACTTCGGCTTCACCCTGGACCAGGTGGTCGCCGAGGCCGAGGAGGCGGTGGGCGCCGCACGCTGACGAGCGTGGGTTGCCGGGATGATCGTGTCACGCCTCTTTAATCCATGATCCAGATCAGGGTTTCGGCGCCCGGGCCGTGACCCTATCCGAGTACGACCCTCACCCAAGTCCCGGCGACGGCCCATCGGCCTGCCCGACGGAGACTTGGGGGCGTTCCGGCGATATTTTCGGGAAAAGGTTTGGATCTTTCTTTTTGTTTTAGTGGTTATAACTGCTAAATAAAACTTTTACGGTAAAAAGAACTTACTTTTATCTTCGGGGTGGCGCATTGACCGCCTTTATTCGGCTCGGTAAACAGTGGCCTGCCAACCACAACAACCGAGAGAGCCGAGATGTCCGCGACCCACAAGATCCTGCCGCGCCTGACCGCCCTGACCCTGGGCACCTGCCTGATGGGCAGCGCCCTGGCCGCCGAGGCCGTGACCCTGCGCCTGGCCACCGATTCCGGTACCCAGGGCTCGCCGGCGGGGGATGCCCTGGAGACCTGGGCCCGCCTGATCGAGGAAAATTCCGACGGCGAGATCGACGTCAACGTCTACTACCAGAACGAGCTGGGTGGGCAGCAGGAGCTCTTCGACCTGCTGGTCTCCGGGGACGTGCACCTGATGCTCAACTGGCCGATGACTTCCTACGACCGGCGTATCGGCGTCATCTACACCCCCTATATGACCCTCTCCTGGGAGGAGGCCATGGAGGCCTACAGCCCCGGTGGCTGGGTCAATGAGCTGCTCGGCGATATCTATGCCGATATCGGCCTGAAGTTCTTCGGTCCCTGGCCGGAAGGCTTCAACGGCGTGGCCTCCCGGGGCAGCTATGCCCTGACCCCGGAAGCGGCCGGCGACCTGGCGGTGCGTACCATGACCGTCTTCCCGGCGCCCCAGACCATGCAGGCCATGGGCTACCAGACCGCCGCCATCGACTGGGGCGAGGTCTATACCGCCCTGCAGACCGGCGTGGTGGATGGCGAGGCGGGCAACGTCATCTACTGGCCCTATGAGTACTTCCGCGACACTCTCGACTACTACGTGCATACCAAGCACTTCTTCATGACCGGCATCCTGACCATGAACATGGAGACCTTCGAGGGGCTCAGCGAGGCGCACCAGCAGGTGGTCACCGAGGCCGCCGAAGAAGTGATGAATCAGCAGTTCGTGGCCGCCCGGGAGCAGGACGAGTACTACATCGCCAAGGCCCAGGAGGATGGCATGGAGTATTTCGAGCTCTCCGACGAGCAGTTCGAGGAATTTGCCCGTCTGGCCCGGGAGCAGGTGTGGCCGCTGATGGACGAGGAAATCGGCGACGAGGTCATGGACGTGATCCGCGCCAACGCCTCCCCGCTCTAATTTCCCTGCCCGAGTGTTAACGGCCGGCCCCCTGGGCCGGCCGCTGCCGTGGAGACTCCCCTATGTTCGTCTTCTTAAGTGCCCTCGACCGCTGGCTGGGGCGCCTGCTGAACCTGATCGTCTTCGTCGCCAGTGTGGCCGTGGTGGGCCTGATGCTGTTCCTGATCCTGGCCCGCTATGTGTTCGGCTGGTCGGTGGTGGGCACCCTGGAGCTGGTGATGCTGGCCGGCATGTGGCTCTACATGACCGGGGCCCTGATCGCCAGTCGCCGCAACGAGCACTTGGTGGTGGACTTCCTCGAACTGCAGATCCGCGATGCCCGCCTGCGCGCCCTGCACAAGAGCCTGGTGGCCTTCGTCGTCACCCTGATCTGCGCCTGCTTCGTGTTCTGGGCCTACAAGATGCTGGCCTGGGGCTTGGTGCGTCCCCAACGCACCCCGGCGCTGGCGATCCCGCTATGGCTCTCCCAGGCCTCGATCATGGTGGCCAGTGTCGGCTGCCTGGCCTATGCCCTGCGTGACCTGATCGGCGGCCTGCGGGCCCTGAGCGGCAAGACCCCGGGGGCCCTGGCCTCCCAAGGAGAGCACTGATGGAAGGCCTGTTCGCGATTCTGATCCTGTTGGCGTTGATGGGCCTGGGCGTGCCCATCGCCTGGTCCTTCGCCGGCGTCCTGGCCTATCTGGCGCTGATCTATGACGCCAATTTCAACACCCTGATGATGCAGGGCTTCCGCTCGGTGGACTCGGTGATCCTGATCGCCCTGCCGCTGTTCGTGCTGACCGGCTACCTGATGCAGAGCGGCGGCATCGCCAGCCGCCTGGTGATCTTCATCGAGACCCTGGTGGGGCGGCGCCGCGGTGGCATGGGGGCCTCCATGGTGCTGGCCTCGGGGATCTTCGGCGCCATCGCCGGCACCGCCACCGCCGCCGTGGCCTCCATCGGCACCATCATGGTCGGCCCCCTGGAGCAGCGTGGTTATCCCCGCGGCTACTCCTCGGCGCTGCTCGGGATCTCCTCGCTGCTGGGCATCCTGATCCCGCCGTCGATCACCATGATTCTCTTCGCGGTGGTGACCCGCCAGTCGGTGGCCGCACTCTTCGCCGCCACCGTGGGGCCGGCGCTGCTGCTGATCCTGGGGCTGATCCTGGTCAATCGCCTGGCCTGCGGGCGCCTCTTCCAGGAGGTGGTGGGCGAACTTCCCGAGGGCGCCGCCCGGGTCAGTCGGCGGCGGGCGACCCTGCGCGCCTTCCCGGCGCTATGCCTGCCGGTGATCATCCTGGGCGGCATCTACGGGGGCGTCTTTACCCCCACCGAGGCCGCCGCGGTGGCCGCCTTCGCCGCCATCGTCATCGGCTTCCTGGTCTACCGCGACCAGACCCTGGGCAACTTCTATCGCAGCGTGATCGCCGCCTCGGAGACCACCGGCTCGATCATCCTGATCCTGCTGTTCTCCTTTATGATCGGGCGGATCCTCGCCGCCGAGCGGGTGCCCCAGGAACTGACCGAGCTGATCTCGCTGATGATCAGCGATCCGCTGATGATCCTGATCGCGGTGAATGTGTTCCTGATCCTGGCCGGGGCCATCCTCGACGATGTCTCGGTGACGGTGGTGATCGCGCCGCTCTTCCTGCCGCTGATGGTGGAGACCGGGGTGAACCCGGTGCACTACGCCTCCATCGTCGCCTGCTCGGTGGTGATCGGCGCCAACAGCCCGCCGGTGGCGCCCATTCTCTACATGGCCTGCCGCATCGGGCGGGTGTCGATCCACAAGACCTTCTCGCCGGCGCTGCTGCTGATCGCCCTGGTCGGCCTGCCGGTGATGCTGATCACCACCTTCGTGCCGGAGCTGTCGCTCTTCCTGCCGCGCCAGCTGGGCTTTATCCGCTGATGCCGGGCGCCGCGGCCGGGCCGCGGCGCTCCTTCTCAGAGCGTTTCCAGCCGCCAGACATCATAGGCAGGCTCCTCGTAGGGGTGGGCGGCCTTCAGCGCCGCCAGCGCCTCGCGGATCAGGGCATCCTCACAGACCAGCTCCACCTTGAGCTCCTCCACCTTTTCCAGGTCGCCGACCCGGCCGATATGCGGGTTGGCGCCGGCCAGCGGGCGAAACTGCCCGGTGCCCGGAGTCTGGAAACAGCACGCCTCGTAATCGCCGATGCGCCCGGCGCCGGTGGCGAAGACCGCCTCCTTGACGGCGTCGGCGTCCTCCACGGGGACGAAGAAAGCCAGTTTGTACATGCCGGGACTCCTCTATGGCTGGGGGCGCCTCCTCTTGTGCCATGAATCGCGCCGCGGGTCACCCGGGGAGAACTTTATTGTTCGTATCTTTTACAAATATAACAATATGTACAATATTGTGCTGGCAGCCTGCCGGGAACCCCCGGTAACCGAACCGTAAACAAGGCGTGGTGTGATTCGAGGCCGGCAGCGGGTGAGTCATGTGATCTGTGATCGATGCGGTGTTGATGCCCGAATGACCTCGACGGCAAGCCTTGGGTGACTCGCTATTCACCGCCGCCCCCTCGGGGCGGTTTTTTTTGGGTGCTAAGCCGGGCGGGGTGGCGATCCTGTCTTATGCTGTCAGTCACTCCCCGGACAAGCGTGAAAAAAATGCACACGGGCATGTCGGGGAGTGGATTCGACATAGAAACATGCGACAATGTATGTATATACCCTGTCCAGCCATCAAGGATGAGCCGATGACGCCATCGCCGACCCCCCGTCTCCATGCCGCCCTGCGCCGTGCCGGTTTCCGCCGGGCCCTGCTGCCCGCCCTGCTGGCCTCGCTATTCAGCACCTCGGCCCTGGCGGCGGACCTGCTTACCATCACCCGGGATGCCCTGAGCAATAATGCCGAGCTGGCCTCGGCCCGGTCTCTCTCCGATAGCGTGGAGGCGGGCCGTGACGTGGAACGGGGCGACCTGCTACCGCAGCTCAACGCCCAGGGTAACCTGACCCATACCCGGCAGTTCGAGAGCCAGACGGCCCCCGGCACCCTCGCCGGGGACGATCGCTTCAATAGCGCCGGGGTGACCCTGGAGGCCACTCAGGCCCTCTATGATGCCCGCAATAGTCGTGAAGTGGCTCGGGCCGAGCGCGAGATCGACCAGCAGCTCTATCGCCTGGCGGCCACCGAGCAGCAGGTGCTGATCGATGTGGCCAATGCCTACTTCAATATCCTCCGCGCCCACGAGATCCTCGAGGCCCGGCGTGCCCAGGAGCGGGCGATCGGCCGCCAGCTGGAGCAGGCCCAGGAGCAGTTCGAGGTGGGCCTGATCGCCATCACCGAGGTGCAGGAAGCCCGGGCCAGCTTCGATCAGTCCCGCGCCGAGCGCATCACCGCCGAGAGCAACCTGCAGGTCAGTTTCGAGACCCTGGAGCGGCTCACCGGCCAGCGCTACGGCGCGGTGGATGCCCTCGGCGAGGGGCTGCCCATCGCGGCGCCGACGCCTGCCGATCGCGATCACTGGGTGACCCTGGCGATGGAGAACAATCCCCTGGTATTGGCCAGCCAGGCCGGTGTCGAGGTCTCTCGCAGCGCCGTGGCGGTGGCCCGTGCCGGCCATCTGCCCACGCTCAATGCGTTCGCCAACTACCAGTACGGCGATAGCGACAGTGATCGCCTGAGCGGCCACGACTCCCAGGCCCAGGTGGGTATCGGCGTCAACCTGCCACTCTATACCGGGGGGCGCACCCAGGCGGGCGTTCGCCAGAGCAGCTTCCTGCTGGAGTCGAGCCAGTACGATTTCGAGGCCCAGCGTCGCGATACGGTGCAGCAGGTGCGCTCCCTCTATACCCAGGTGAGCAATGATGTGTCCACCGTGGAGGCCCGCGCCCAGGCCATCGTCTCCAACCAGAGCGCCCTGGAGGCGACTCGTGCCGGTTACGAGGTGGGAACCCGCAATATCGTCGATGTGCTCAATGCCGAGCGTAGCCTGTTCGATGCCATTGCCAACCATGCCGAGGCCCGCTACGACTATGTGCTCAACCTGCTGACCCTGCGTCAGCAGGCCGGGGTACTGGATCTGGCCAGCATCGAGGAGATCAACGGCTGGCTGGTGTCGGAGAGTGTCCGCCTGAGCCTGCCGGACGAGGGGGCCGATGACGCCGTCCTGAATATCGGTGAGCCGCCGAGAAGGGAATGATTGTTAAGCGGCTAACATTTACATCCATTCATGGATGAATGTAAAATTCGTGGATTATTTTACGCATACACAGGGATCGACAGACCTCATGAAAGCATTCCCCCGTCGAGGCCTCGCCGGCCTGCTGGTGGGCGCGGCGGCGTTGCTGCTCACCGCCTGTGGCCAGGATGACGCACCACAACAGCATGCTGCCGCCCAGGAGCAGCCGCCCCACCCGGTGGCGGTCATGGCGATGGCCTATCGGGACCTGCCCCTGGAGAAGTCCTACCCGGCGCTGCTGCGCAGCGACGATGAGGTGACGCTGGTGGCTCGAGTCACCGGCTTCCTGGAGGCGCGTCACTTCGAGCCGGGGGAGTTGGTGGAGGCCGGTCAGCCGCTCTATACCATCGAGCCGGACCTCTACCAGGCCCAGGTCAACCAGCACGAGGCCGATCTGCAGAGCGCCCGGGCCCAGCTCTCCCGGGCCCAGCGTGATGCCGAACGCTTCGAGCGGCTGCTGAGCCAGAACTCGGTCAGCCGCCAGCAGGTGGACCAGGCCCGTGCCGAACTGAATGTGGCGCGGGCCAATGTGGCCCAGGCCGAGGCCGCCCTGGCCAGTGCCACCATCGATCTCGACTATGCCCAGGTCACCGCGCCGGTCAGCGGCATGATCGGCCTGAGCCAGGTCAATGTGGGCAACCTGGTCAATGTGGGCACCGAGCTGGCCACCATCACCCCCCTGGATCCGCTGGAGGTGCGTTTCCAGCTACCTCAGCAGGAGGCCCTGGAGCTGCGCCGTCAGCTGCAGGATCAGGACCTCGCCGCGATCGGCGCCACCCTGCGGGTGCCGGGGCAGGAGGCGCTCAGCGGCCGGCTGAGCTTCCTCGGCTCGCGGGTCGGCGAGGGGACCAGCACCATTCAGGCCGCCGCCGTCTTCGCCAATCCCGAGGCCAATGTGCTACCGGGGCAGTTCGTGCGGGTGCGCATCGAGGGCCTCAAGCGCTTCGCGGTGCTGGCGGTGCCGGAGATCGCCGTGACCCAGGGCCTGATGGGGCCCCAGGTGTTCGTGCTGGATGAGGAGAACCTGGCCCGGGCGCGTCCCGTGGCGCTGGGCGATGGTGCCGGCCCCTGGCAGATCATTCGCGAGGGCCTCGAGCCCGGCGACCGTGTCGTGGTGGGTGACCCCGCCGGCCTGCAGCCGGGGACCCTGATCGATCCGCAGCCCTTCGATGGGCTGGCGGCGGCGCCTAGCGACGAGGCGCTGGAAGCGGCCACTGAGGCGGCCGAGGACGACGCCTGATGAATTTCTCCAACTTCTTTATCAAGCGGCCGATCTTCGCCACGGTGCTGGCGATTATCCTCACCGTGGTCGGGGTGGTGAGCATGCGGGTACTGCCCATCGAGCAGTATCCCAGCGTGGTACCGCCCACGGTCTCGGTGCAGGCCACCTTCCCGGGGGCCAACGCCGAAACGGTGGCGCAGACCGTGGCCGCGCCCCTGGCGGAGGCCATCAACGGCGTCGAGAACATGCTCTACATGACCTCGAACAGCGCCGATAATGGCCTGATGAGCCTGAGTGTGGCCTTCGATATCGGTACCGATGGCGATATCAACACCATCAACGTCAATAACCGGGTGCAGGGGGCGCTCTCGCAGCTGCCCGAGGCGGTGCAGTCCCAGGGCGTGACGGTGTCGCTGCAGTCCAGTTCGATCCTGATGCTGGTGGCGCTGATCTCCCCGGAGGGCGACTACAACAACGTCTTCATGCAGAACTACGCCACCCTCAATATCCTCGACGAGCTGCGTCAGGTGCCGGGGGTGGGCAGTGCCGAGGTGTTGGGCGGCGGCGAGTTCGCCATGCGCATCTGGATGGATCCGGACAAGCTGGCCCAGTATGACCTGACGCCCACCGAGGTGGCCCAGGCGATTCGCGCCCAGAACACCGAGGTGCCGGCGGGCAGCCTGGCGGCCACGCCCCAGGGCGAGCCGCGGGCCTTCACCTATACCATCACCGCCGGCGGCCGCCTCTCCAACGTCGATGACTTCCGCGAGATCTTCCTGCGCACCAACCCGGACGGTTCGGCGCTGCGTCTGTCGGATGTGGCGCGTATCGAGCTGGGGGCCTCCTCCTACGGGGTGGAGGCGCGCCTGAATGGCGCCGAGATGACCCCGATCATCATCAACCAGCAGCCCGGGGCCAATGCCCTGGAGACCGCGGCGGCGGTGAAGGCCACCATGGACCGGCTGGCCGAGCGCTTCCCGCCGGGGCTCGAGCAGGTGGTGCCCTATGACACCACCCTGTTTATCGATGCCTCCGTGGAAACGGTGAAGCACGTCTTTATCGAGGCCTTCCTGATCGTCGGCGTGATCCTGTTCATCTTCCTGCAGAACTGGCGCTTCACGGTGATCGCCATGTCGGTGGTGCCGGTCTCGGTGCTGGCCACCTTCGCCGGTTTCTACCTGTTCGGCTTCTCGATCAACCTGCTGACGCTCTTCGCCCTGGTGCTCTCCATCGGCATCGTGGTGGATGACGCCATCCTGGTGGTGGAGAACGTGGAGCGGGTCCTCGGCGAGGACGAGGAGATCAGCGTCCGCCAGGCCACCATCCAGGCCATGAAGGAGGTGGGCGGGCCGGTCATCGCCACCTCGCTGATCATGGCCGCGGTGTTCGTGCCGGTGGCCTTCCTGGGCGGCTTCACCGGGCAGATCTACCAGCAGTTCGCCATCACCGTGGCGGTCTCGGTGGCCTTCTCGGCGCTGATGGCGCTGACCTTCACCCCGGCCCTGTCGGCGATCTTCATCAAGCACAAGCCCAAGCTGGGGCAGTCGAAGCTGATGCGCGCCGTCTACACCCCGCTGCGTCTCTTCGATCGTCTCTTCGCCGGCATCACCGCCGCCTATATGGGAGTGGTCAAGGTGCTGGTGCGCTTCTGGGGGCTGGCGCTGCTGCTCACCGCCCTGGTGGGCGCGGGCTCCTGGTGGCTCTACCAGAGCACGCCCTCGACCCTGGTGCCGGAGACCGACCAGGGCCTGGTGATGGCGGCCGTGCAGCTGCCGGATTCCGCTTCCCTGGCGCGGACCCGGGAGTACATGGCGGAACTCAGCGCCAAGATCGAGGAGATCCCCGGGGTACGGCATTCGGTCGCCGTGGCCGGCTATGACATCCTCTCCAGTGCGGTGAATACCGCCCGTGGCATCATGTTCATCAACATGGAGCCCTGGGAGGACCGCGAGCTGACCGCCGACGAGTTGGTGGGGCGCATCATGCAGTTGGGGGCGCAGACTGGGGGTGGGTCGGCCATGGCCTTTAACCTGCCGCCGATCATGGGGCTCTCCACCACTGGGGGCTTCACCGGCTACCTGCAGTCCTTCGAGGGGGCCTCGGCCGAGGAGCTGTTCCAGGCTTCCCTGGCGGTGATGCAGGCGGCCAACGAACATCCGGCGCTGCAGCAGGTGTTCACCACCTTCAACGTCAACGTGCCGGGTTACCGCGCCGAGATCGATCAGCAGAAGGCGCTGAGCTATGGCGTGGCCCTGGAGGACCTCAACGCCACCCTGTCGAATACCTTCGGTAACGGCTTCGTCAACTTCTTCAGCTACCAGAACCGCAACTTCCAGGTCTATCTGCAGAACGAGGACGAGTTCCGCCGCACCCCGGACGATATCGGCAATGTCTATGTGCGTGGCGGTAACGGCGAGCGCATCCCGCTCTCCGAGTTCGTGACCCTGGAGCGCCAGGCCGCGCCGGCGGTGGTGTCACGCTTTGGCGTCTACCTGGGCGCCCAGTTCCAGGGCGGCGAGGCGCCGGGCTATAGCTCCGCCCAGGCCATCGCCGCCATGGAAGAGGTGGTGGCCGAGACCCTGGGCAGCGGCTGGGGCATGGGCTGGACGGGGACCGCCTATCAGGAGAGCCAGTTGGGTAACACCGCGGTGCTGGCCATCGTCTTCGGTATCCTGATGGTGTTCCTGATCCTGGCGGCCCAGTACGAGAGCTGGTCGCTGCCCCTGGCGGTGCTTACCGCCACGCCCTTCGCCTTCCTGGGGGGCATCGGTGGCATCGTGTTGCGCGGCCTGGACACCAGCGTCTATGTGGAGATCGGCATGCTGGTGGTGGTGGGCCTGGCGGCCAAGAACGCCATCCTGATCGTCGAGTTCGCCGAGTTGCAGCGCAGGGAGCTGGGCAAGACGATCCGCGAGGCGGCCATCACGGCGGCGGAGCTGCGCTTCCGTCCCATCGTGATGACCTCCCTGGCGTTTATCTTCGGCACCCTGCCGCTGGCCATGGCCACCGGCGCCAGCGACGTGAGCAGCCACCATATCGGCACCACGGTGGCGGTGGGGATGGCCTCGGTGGCGGTGCTGGGCAGCCTCTTCGTGCCCAGCTTCTACGCCATGATCGCCAGCGTCTCCGACTGGCTGCGGCGCCAACTGGGCGGCGAGGCGCCCGCCCCGGCGCAGCCGGCCCCGGAGGAGGGCGCGTCCCGCTGACCCGGGCATGAGTGCGAGCGACGCGGGCTCCCGAGAGGGGGCCCGCGTTTTTTATGGGCAGTCGTCGGCCATGGTCTACGCTGATTAGAGAAAACTACTTTGTCGGCTAAGTACCGGCCAAGGAGCGCGCCATGGACGTCCTGACTCAGACCCTCCTCGGTTTCCCCCTGGGAGTCTTCACCCTGGCCCTGGGGCTGCTGGTCCTCTACTGGTTGCTGGTGGTGCTGCGCCTGGCGCCGCTGGAGCTCTTCGAGCACGACAGCCTCAAGGGCGATCATCTGGCCAGTACCCTGGTGGCGCTGGGCTTCGCCGGGGTGCCGGCGAGCGTTGCCCTGACGGTGCTGCTGGCGATCGCCGGCGCGTTCACCCTGGCTCTGGAGCTGCTGGTACTGCGTTGGCTGCCGCTGGGGCTGTTCCGCATCCCGGTGGGGGTGGTGGTGCTGTGGGCGGCCCTGGCCCTGGCCTCGCCCCTGGCCGCCGCGGTCTGTCATGCCCTGCACCGCTGGTTCCATCGCCACGCGGGACGGCGCTGCCTGCTGGGGGAGACGGTGCTGGTGAGCGGTGACTGCGGCGGCGACGACTGCACCCGGGCGACCCTGGAGGATGACCCGGAGCATGAGGTGCGTCTGCATGGCAAGGCGGGGGCCCTGCCCAGGGCCGGCGAGCGGCGGGTACTGGTCAAGTACCTGGCCGGGGAGGAGAGCTACCGCAGCGTGCCCCTGAACGAGTTCGAGGAGGCCCACACCCGGGTGCATCGCCTGCGTCGCGGGCGGCGTCCCCGGCGAGCCGCTTCCCACTGACGCCCCGATAGGCGGTGGCACTGCCGGGCCGCGGGGAGGGCGGTCAGTGATAAGGGGGCAGCAGGCGGCGCAGCCGCCGGCGCCAGCCGGGGCACGGGGCCTCCACCAGGAAGTCCCGGATCGGTTCCACCTGGGCCGGGGTATCGAGCATGGGGGCATGGCCGCAGTCCGCCACCTCCAGGGTCACCAGGCCAGGCTGCACCCTGGCCATGCGCGCCACCACTTCCTGGCTGAGGAGCCCCGAGCGGGCGCCGCGGATCGCCATCAAGGGACAGCCCAGGGCGGCCCAGTCCTGCCAGGTATCCCGGGGACGGTCATGGATAAACTGCTCGACGATGCGCGGGTCGTAGTGGAAGGTCCAGCCGCCGTCGGGCAGCCGACGGGCGCTGTTCAGGGCCAGCTCCCGCCAGTCCTTCTCGTCGCTGATGCCGAAGTCGGCATGATGGCGGCGCAGTTCCCGGCACAGGTCGCCGAAGCGACTGAAGTAGCGCGGCATGGCGAAGTAGCCCCCCAGTTCCACCAGGCCCTGGAGTTCCAGCTCCGGCCCCACGTCATTGAGGATCAGCCGTTCGATGCGTCGCCCATGCTGGGCATCCGCCGCCAGCAGCATGCCCAGCAGGCCGCCCATGGAGGTGCCCAGCCAGGCCACCCGGGGCAGGGCGAAGTGGTCGAGCAGTTGCAGGGCCAGGGCCTGGTAGCGCTCGTAGCGATAGTCGTAGGCGGGAAACAGCGGCCAGCTGGAGAGGCCGCGGCCGGGGGTATCCGGTGCCAGGATGCGCCAGTCGGGGCCCAATAGCCGTGCCAAGGGGGCGAAGTCGCCGCCATGTCGGGAGAGGCCGTGCCAGGCGATCAGGGTGCGGGAGGCCCTGGGGTGCCAGATGCGCACCGCCACCTCCGCTCCGCCCAGGGGGATCAGGGCCAGGTCGTCCATGGCAATCGCTCCGCTGGTGAGGCTAGGCCATCAGTATAGCGGAGTATTGCTGCATCGCAGCAATATAAGGCGGGTCTCAGGGGCGCCGGATCAGGCGCAGCAGGGCCTCCACCAGCTCATTGCCCCGGACCTCGATGGAGAAGTCGTCGGGGTTGCGTAGCCAGTCGTGGAAGAGCCCACCGAGGGTCGCTTGCAGCAGTTGGGCCGCCTGCTCGGGGGCAATGTCGTCGCGCAGCTGGCCTTGGGCGGCGGCACACTGGAAATACTCTTCCAGGGCGCCACAGGATTCGTTGGCCATGGCGTTCTGCATGGCGATGGGGTCGATATCGCCGAAGAACTCGCAACGATGAACCAGGATCGAGTAGACCCGTTGGTAGCGGGGCTGCGCCAGGCGGACGAAGCCCTTGTGACAGGCGAGGCGAATGGCTTCTAGCGGGGAATCGCCGTGACTGTCGGCGCCGACCTCTTCCACCAGTTCCTGGAAGGGCAGGCGGACGCGATCCAGCAGGGCGGCGAAGAGGTCGCCCTTGTTCTTGAAGTGCCAGTAGACGGCGCCACGGGTCATGCCGGCCTGGCGGGCGATCTCCTCCAGGGAGGTGCGGGCCACGCCCTTGGCATAGAATACCGCCTCGGCGGCCTCCAGCAACGCCTCACGGGTGGCTTCGGCTTCGGCTTTGGTCTTTCGGGCCATATCGGGTCTCGAGGGAGCGGGGAGTCCCTCCTAGTTTACCCTAGCCATCGGGAAACTTACATTCATGATTGTATATATAAGCCGTCGGCGGTCGTTGAGGCGCGGGGCTCGTGCCGAACCGCTCGGGCGAGTATAAGGAAACCAGCCTTCTGACATAGGATGTGATCCATGGCGCGTGCCCCCTTCGAACTCGCCGGCGTGCGGGTCGCCCCCGGTTCCCGGGCCCAGATCGATGTCCCCGTGGCCAAGCTCTATACCCATGCGCCCCTGCATATCCCGGTGGAGGTGATCCATGGGCGTCAGAGCGGGCCGGTGCTGCTGGTGTGCGGCGCCATCCATGGCGACGAGATCAATGGCGTGGAGATCGTGCGCCGGCTGTTGCGCTCCAGCGCCGTGCGCGGCCTGCGCGGCACCCTGATCGCCGTGCCCATCGTCAATGTGTTCGGCTTCGTCCAGCACAGTCGTTACCTGCCCGATCGCCGCGACCTCAACCGCTGTTTCCCCGGCAGCGAGTCGGGCTCCCTGGGCTCCCGGGTGGCGGCGCTGTTTCGCGAGCAGATCGTCGATCTGGCCACCCATATCATCGACCTGCATACCGGCGCCATCCACCGCACCAATTTGCCGCAGATCCGTGCCCAGTTGACCCCGGGGGGCGAGACCGAGGCCATGGCCATGGCCTTCGGCGTGCCGGTGATCCTCAATGCCGAGCTGCGCGAGGGCAGCCTGCGCCACTATGCCCAGGGCAACGGGGTGCCGGTGCTTACCTATGAGGCGGGCGAGGCGCTGCGCTTCGACGAGTGGGCCATCGCCCCCGGGGTGCGCGGGGTACGCCGGGTGATGCGCAGCATCGGCATGCTGACCAGCGACCGCCGCCGGACCGCGCCCCCCGCCGCCGAGGTGGCCAATGGCTCCAGCTGGGCCCGGGCCACCATCGACGGCATCCTGCGCCCCAAGGTGCGCCTCGGCGCCCGGGTCGCCAAGGGGGAGCTGCTGGGGTTGGTGGCGGATCCCTTCGGTAACGTGGAGGGGGAGGTCCGTGCCAATGCCGACGGCATCGTGATTGGCATGAGTAACCTGCCCCTGGCCAACGAGGGAGAGGCGCTCTTCCATGTGGCACGCTTCGATGCCATCGAGGAGGCGGAGAGCGCCATCGAGACCTTCCAGTCCGACTACGAGTCGTTGCCCGAGGGCCTCAACCTTAAGTAGCCAGGGCGGTCGCGGGAGCCGGTGTGCCTTCCGGGACCAGGCCCAGGGCATCGTCGAAGATCGCCAGGCCGGCCCCCTCGCGGTGGGCGTGCTCGGAGAGGTGGCGGCGGAACTTGCGTCCCCCCGGGCAGCCCTGGAAGAGGCCCAGCAGGTGGCGGGTCAGATGGTTGAGCCTGGCGCCCTCCTCGAGGCGGCGGGCGATATAGGGGCGGAAGGCCTGGGCCGCGGCATGGCGGCTCGCGGCGGGGCCCGGCTCGCCGTAAAGGGCCTCGTCGACGCCGGCCAGCAGCCAGGGATTCTGGTAGGCCTCGCGGCCCACCATCACGCTGTCCACCTGGCGCAATTGTTCCTGGCACTCGTCGAGGGTCTTGATACCGCCGTTGATGCCGATATGCAGCGCCGGCCGCTCGGCCTTGAGGCGGTGTACCCGGGGGTAGTCGAGGGGTGGAATATCGCGGTTCTCCTTGGGGGAGAGCCCCTGTAGCCAGGCCTTGCGGGCGTGCACGATAAAGGTGTCGCAGCCGGCGTCGGCCACCACCCGGATAAAGTGCGCCAGGTCGGCGTCCTCGTCCTGATCATCGATGCCGATGCGGCACTTCACTGTCACCGGGATCGACACCGCCTCGCGCATCGCCTTCACCGCCGTCGCCACCTTGTCGGGGTGGCCCATCAGGCAGGCGCCGATCAGGTTGTTCTGCACTCGGTCGCTGGGACAGCCCACGTTGAGGTTGACCTCGTCATAGCCCCAGGCCTCGGCGATGGCCGCGCACTCGGCGAGTTCCCCGGCATCGCTGCCGCCCAGTTGCAGGGCCAGGGGGTGTTCCACCGGGTCGTAGCCGAGGAAGCGCTCCCGGGGGCTGCCATGAATAATGGCCCCGGTGGTGACCATCTCGGTATAGAGCAGCGCCCGCCGGCTCAGGGTGCGGGCGAAGGCGCGATAGTCGCGGGTCGTCCATTCCATCATCGGGGCGACGGAGAAGGTGCGGTCGAGTCGGGGCATCGGCATCACGGGGTCGATCGGAAGAGGCGCCCATTCTATCAGCCCCGCCGCGGGATGCGAGGGGTGAGTGAGTGTTCGCTGGGTGGGGCCGCCTTATGGGCGGGGCGAATAGGGGCTATAGGGGGCCGGCGTCTGGCCGAGTCCCGCCCGGGTGGGTATAACGGCGCCTCTGTCGAGATATCCAAGGAGACAAGAGATGGCCGAGTCCCTGGCGACCGCCGGTATGTTCGTGATCTTCGTGGCCGCCTGGCTGGGCATCGCCATCGTCCTGGGGCGCCGGGGCGTCAACTGGTTGCTGCGCCAGTCGCTGGCCATGGGCCTGGCCTTCGTGCTGGCCATGGCCTTCGTGGCCCTGCTGCTGTGGTTGGGCGTGATCGGCGATCCCGCTTGAGTTGATTCGGGACAGGGCCGGGGCGGCGTGGCTGTGCTATCACCTAAGTCACGGTAAGTCATGGCGAGTGAGAGGACGATGAGCGAACGACGCGAGATCCTGCAACACCTGTGTGACGACCTGGAGGCGCGCCTGGCGCGTTACCGGGCCCATCAACGACGCTCCCTGGACAAGGACAGCCGTGAGCAGGCCGGTGAGGTGCAGAACGATGAGGTGGTGGAGGCCCTGGATCAGGAGGCCCGCGAGGAGCTGGCCCAGGCACGCCATGCCTTGGCGCGGCTCGAGGCGGGGGAGGGCGAGGTCTGCGAGCGATGCGGCGAGACGATCGATCCCCGTCGCCTGGCGGCCCTGCCTTACACCACTCGCTGCCTGCATTGCGCCGACACCTGAGACCGGCGTCACCGTGGAGCACGGCCGTTGGGACGAACCGCCGAGGGCGATGATAGTCTAGAAAGGCATTGATCTCTCGGGAGGAGTTTCATGGAGGCTAGGCGCCGACTGACCTGGGCGGGAGCACTATTCCTGACATTGAGCATGGCCGGCTGTGGCGGCGAGGCGGAAGAGGCGACGCCGACCCAGTCGCCCGCCGAGCCCATGGAAGAGGTCGCCGAGCCCGAGGAGACGGCGCCCGACGAGGGCATGGCTCCCCTGGCGGAGCCGGTGTGGGTGGAGCTCGATGCCGAGGTGCGGCCCGACCGGCGGCTGAGTGTCTCCGGCGAGACCAACCTGCCCGAGGGCACGCAGGTCCTGATCGTGGTGGTGCGCGATGCCAGTGGCGTCAGTTGGCGCTATCGTACCCAGGTCGGCGAGGTGGGGCGCTTCGAGGTGGGGCCCTTCGGCTCCGGCAGCGGCCTGGCGGCGGGGAACTATACCCTGCGTTTGGAGATGTCGCCGGGCAACCTGCAGCCGGCCTCGGTCCAGGCGATCATCGGCACCCAGGGGGAACACCTCAAGGGTGACTGGGTGCGGCAGGGTGGCCACGGCCTGGGCCAGGTGATCGAGTATCGGACCACCTACCAGGTGGGCCATCGTTGATGGCCCCGCGGTCAATTCAGTCGTCGAGGCGGGCCCAGCGGGTCACCAGCTTGCCATGCAGCTCGAGCCCCGGGGACTCGCCTGCGAGACGACGCACGTCCAACTGCCCCTGCTCCTCCACCAGATAGTCTCCCGGCCCCAGGTAGCGGCTCAGGGGCTGGATGGCGGCCAATGCGCCCGGCGGCAGCGCCTCGAAGGACTCATCGCTGGCCGGTGTCACCAGGTAGGCGGGCGCCTTCTGGCCCTCCAGCATCAGCGTCGGCGCTCCCTGGCCTTGCCAGGGCAGGGGCAAGTGATGGGAGAGGCGCAGCGGTTGCTGGCCGCCACCGGCGCCATCGTCCAGCAGGTGGCTGAGCGGGCAGCCCAGCGCCTCTGCCAGGGCCACCAGGCGCTCATGGCCGATCTGCTTGATGGCACCCGATTCCCAATAGGAGATGGTCACATCGGAGACGCCGACCAGGCGAGCCAGGGCGGCCTTGTTGAGCTGGGCTTGTAAACGGAGCTGCTTGATTCGGGGACCGAGCGATTCCATCGAAGTCTCTCGTCAGCGTGAAAGGGGAAGTGCCGCAGAATATCGGCCTCGTGGCATCGACCACGGAAGGTCAACGATAGTTCGGCGGCGCTGATGTGACAACGACGGATCCGTTAAGTTGCGTTTGCTCTTGGTGTCCGCACGGAACGAGGGGGGAGGCGACAAAAGAAAAGCGCGCCGGTTGTCGAATAACATCCGGCCGCGCACAAAGCAGATATGCACTGAAGGCGTCATCCAGGCCGACCGTGGCCGGCCCGATGGCGTTGACCCGTCGAGTGAGCGCAGGCTCGTCTCGGCAGGCAGGGCCAGTATAGTCAGTCGGCATTTGCGTAATAAGTGGGTACAATCGAAAACTAGTGTTTCCAAAATGGAAACATTGCCTGAAACATGGCTCGATCGAATTCCCCGACAGAGGAGGCCCGCGGTGGCGACCCTGGATGCGCTCAAGGTGTTCGTGGAGGTGGTGCGGGGGGGCAGCTTTACCGCGGCGGCCCGACGGCTGGGGATTTCCAAGTCGCTGGCCTCCAAGCGGGTGGCGGCCCTGGAGGAGGAACTGGGGGTCAGCCTGCTCAACCGCTCCACCCGCTCCCTGCACCTCACCGAGGCCGGCCAGATCTACTATGAGCATGGCCTGCGCATCCGCGAGGAGCTGGCCTCGGCGGAGGCCCAGGTGCAGTCGGTGACGGCGCGCCCCCGGGGCCAGCTCAAGGTGAGTGCCCAGGTCAGCTTCGGCTTTATGTACCTGGCCGAGCCCACCACCGCCTTTATGCGTCGTTACCCGGATGTGGCGGTGGAGATCCTGCTCGAGGATCAACGCTTCGAGCCCATCGACGATGCGGTGGACCTGGCCATTCGCATGGGGCCCCTGCCGCCCTCCAGCCTGGTCTCGCGGCCGCTGTGCAAGGTGGTCTATGGCCTCTATGCGGCGCCGGACTACCTGGCGCGGATCCACCAGCCGCTGCACCATCCCCAGGATATCGCCCACCACGACACCGTCTTCTACGGCAACTACGACCTGGGGGCCCACTGGCGTTTCTCGCTGAATGATCAGCCGCTGGACGTGGAGCCCCATTCTCGGCTGGTGATCAATAACCTGCTGGGGGTGGTGGAGGCGGCCAAGGCGGGTTTCGGCCTGGCCTACCTGCCGACCTTCGCGGCCCGCGCGGCGGTGGAGGAAGGCCGCCTGGTGCCCCTGTTGCAGCCCTACTGGAACGAGCATGGCAGCATGCTGGTGCTGTTTCGTTCCCGCAAGTACCTGCCCGACAAGACGCGGGCCTATCTCGATTTCATCACCGACTGGTTCCACGAGCACCTGGTGCTCTAGGGCACAAGCCCTGTGGTCTGGGTATTGAGCGCTCCTCACGATCCTCTGGAACGCCTCTCGGGTTCCGGTGGCTGCTGGGGAGGGAACGAGTGCGTATAATCGCCCCCCAGGACATCACCTCTCTAGCCAATGGATTCCGAGATGACCGTACGTACCCGTATCGCGCCGTCCCCCACCGGCGATCCCCATGTGGGCACCGCCTATATCGCCCTGTTCAATCTCTGCTTCGCCCGTCAGCAGGGCGGGCAGTTTATCCTGCGCATCGAGGACACCGATCGCGAGCGCTCCACCCCCGAGTCGGAGCAGATGATCCTCGACTCCCTGCGCTGGCTGGGCCTGGAGTGGGATGAGGGCCCGGACGTGGGCGGCCCCCATGGGCCCTATCGCCAGAGCGAGCGGGGTGATATCTACGCCGAGTACGCCCGGCAGTTGCTGGACGCCGGCCATGCCTTCAAGTGCTACCGTACCAGCGAGGAGCTCGACGAGCTGCGCGAGTCACGCAAGGCCGCCGGCCTGCAGATGGCCCTCAAGCCCGCCGATCTGGCCCTGCCCGAGGAGGAGGTGGCGCGCCGTGAGCGGGAGGGCTGGCCCTATGTGGTGCGCATGCGGGTCCCCACCGAGGGCACCTGCCGGGTCAAGGATCGCCTGCGTGGGGTGATCGAGGTGGACTGGGCCCAGGTGGACGCCCAGATCCTGCTCAAGTCCGATGGCATGCCCACCTACCACCTGGCCAATGTGGTGGACGACCACCTGATGGGCATCACCCATGTGCTGCGCGGCGAGGAGTGGATCAACTCGGCGCCCAAGCATCAGCTGCTCTACGAGTACTTCGGCTGGGAGATGCCGGAGCTGTGCCATATGCCGCTGTTGCGTAACCCGGACAAGTCGAAGCTCTCCAAGCGCAAGAACCCGACCTCCATCAACTACTACCGGCGCATGGGTTTCCTGCCCCAGGCGGTGACCAACTACCTGGGCCGCATGGGCTGGTCGATGCCTGACGAGCGGGAGAAGTTCTCCCTCGACGAGATGATGGCCCACTTCGACGTCGAGCGGGTCTCCCTGGGCGGGCCGGTCTTCGACCTGGAGAAGCTGACCTGGCTCAATGGCCTCTATATCCGCGAGGACCTGGACGACGACGCCTTCCTCCAGGCGCTGCGCGACTGGGCCTTCAACGAGGCCTATGTGCGCGAGATCCTGCCCCAGGTGCGCCCGCGGGTGGAGACCCTCTCCGAGGTGATGCCGCTGGCCGGCCACTTCTTCTCCGGCCTGCCGGCCATCGACGAGTCCAGCTTCGCGGGTGTCAAGCTGGAACGCGACGAGCTGGTGCGCCTGCTGCAGTTCCTGGTATGGCGCCTGGAAGGCGTATCGCGCTGGGACAAGGAGAACCTGCTGGTGGAGGTCAAGGCCCTGACCGAGGTCTTCGAGCTGAAAATGAAGGCCTTCCTGGCCCCGGTGTTTATCGCCGTGACCGGCTCCGCCACTTCCACCTCGGTGTTGGATGCCATGGCGATCCTCGGCTCGGACATGACCCGCGCCCGGCTGCGCCACGCCATCGCCGTGCTGGGCGGCGTCTCCAAGAAGCAGGCCAAGCGCCTGGAAAAGGAATTTCGAGAGCTTCCCGGAGCCGGAAGCTGACAGCTGGAAGCTAGAAGGTCACTGTAGCGGTGAGCGGCGCCGGGGCCCCGCAAGAGCAAAGCGTCTTTATCAGGGACGATAAAGTCGAGCCTCCAGGGATGGATTTACGGCGTCTTTGCGATGCGGGGTCCCGGGGTAGCCGCGGATCGAAATCGCCAAGTCAGGGACGCGGCTTCGGATAGCGAGAGAAGTTTGAAAAAGTGTTGACGAAGGCGAGGGAGATCAGTACTATACGCCTCGTCTTCACGAGATGCGGGGCCTTAGCTCAGCTGGGAGAGCGCAACACTGGCAGTGTTGAGGTCAGCGGTTCGATCCCGCTAGGCTCCACCAACATCTCGAGAGTCTGGAAGATGCGTCCCATTCGTCTAGTGGTCTAGGACACCGCCCTTTCACGGCGGTAACAGGGGTTCGAACCCCCTATGGGACGCCACTTTCCACATCGCTCCAGCAGAGGGACACCGAGGCGCCGTGAGGCGTTTTTTTTGTCTCTCGATTCCGGGCCTCTCCCTCGTTTCGCAGGGACTCCTCTCGGCCCATCGACCCTGAATTTTCCCTCCCTGGGCTTGACAACTGTCCCGAGTTGTCCACGACCCCTGTCATCCTTCCGTCATCTTGTGCACAACCCGGCGTCGGCCCGCATGGTTGCGGCAATTCTTATTTTATCCTTTTAAAATCAATGCCTTATAAATGGATAAAAATTGAGCAATCTAAGCGTAACCCCCTTGTCATGGCGCTTGCTGGGCCTTGTCTCAAGGTTGTGAACAGCTTTATCCACAGATTATGTGGACAAGCGGTGGGGCGTGGATAACGTCGTCTACGTGGAAGTTTCGTGGGAACTCAGAGCCCGGGCGGGGCGGGGAATGCGACGGGGCGGATCGGCGTGAGGGGGAGGGGAGCTCCCCTCCCTCCGGGCATTAGTCGCGCTGCAGTCGCTTGAGCAGCGACGAGGTGTCCCAGCGGCCACCGCCCATGGCCTGGACGTCGCCATAGAACTGATCCACCAGGGCGGTCAGCGGCAGGCGGGCGCCCAGCTCCCGGGCCTGGTCGAGGCAGATGGCCAGGTCCTTGCGCATCCAGTCCACCGCGAAGCCGTGCTCGTAGTCGTCATCGATCATGGTGCGATGGCGATGGTCCATCTGCCAGGAGCCGGCAGCGCCCTGGGAGATCGCCTCGATCACCCGCTGGCGGTCCAGGCCCGCCTTCTCGGCCAGGTGGAGCCCCTCCGCCAGGCCCTGGACGACCCCGGCCACGCAGATCTGGTTGACCATCTTGGTGAGCTGGCCGCTGCCGGCGGGGCCCATGTGGGCCACCGCCTTGGCGTAGTGGGCCAGGGTCGCCTCGACCCGGGCGAAGGCCGCGGCCTCGCCGCCGCACATGATGGTCAGGGCGCCGTTCTCGGCGCCCTGCTGGCCGCCGGAGACCGGGGCGTCGAGGAAGTCGATGCCGGCCCCGCGGCAGGCGGCATCGAGCTCCTGGGCCAGGCTCGCCGAGGCGGTGGTGTGATCCACCAGCAGGCGGCCGGGCGCCATGCCCTCGAGGGCCCCGTCCTCGCCGCTGGTGACCTGGCGCACGTCGTCGTCGTTGCCGACGCAGACCAGCACCAGATCGGCGCCGGCAGCGGCGTCTCGGGGGGTGGCGTGGTGGCTGCCGCCGTGCTCGGCGACGAAGGCCTCGGCCTTGGCCGCGCTGCGGTTATAGACGCGAACCCTGAGGCCCGCCCTGGCCAGGTGGCGGGCCATGGGCTGGCCCATCACGCCCAGGCCGATAAAGGCGACGGTGGCGATAGTGGATGACATGGAAAGGCTCCTCTGTATGACGGGGAGAAACACAGAAGGCCGCCCATGGGGCGGCCTTCTGTGGTCTGCGCTGCGCTGGCGCTTACTCGGTCGGGTAGTCGCGTTGCGGATGGCCGATGTAGAGCTGACGCGGGCGACCGATCTTGTAGTCGCTGCTGATCATCTCGTGCCAGTGGGAGATCCAGCCGATGGTGCGCGACATGGCGAAGATCACCGTGAACATATTGGTGGGGATGCCGATCGCCTTGAGGATGATGCCGGAGTAGAAGTCGACGTTGGGGTAGAGCTTGCGCTTGACGAAATACTCGTCCTCCAGGGCGATCTCCTCCAGGCGCTTGGCGATGCGCAGCTGCGGGTCGTCGGCCTGGCCCAGCTGACCCAGCACCTCGTCGCAGGTCTCCTTCATCACCTTGGCGCGGGGGTCGAAGTTGCGGTAGACCCGGTGGCCGAAGCCCATCAGGCGGAAGGGGTCGTCCTTGTCCTTGGCCCTGTCGATAAAGCGCTGGATATTCTCCTCGGAGTCGTCGCCGATCTCGTCGAGCATGTTCAGCACCGCCTCGTTGGCGCCGCCGTGGGCGGGGCCCCAGAGGGCGGCGATGCCGGCGCTGATGCAGGCGAAGGGGTTGGCGCCGGTGGAGCCGGCCAGGCGCACCGTGGAGGTGGAGGCGTTCTGCTCGTGGTCCGCGTGGAGCATGAAGATGCGATCCATGGCCTTGGCGAAGACCGGATTGATCTGGTACTCCTCGCAGGGGTTGCTGAACATCATGTAGAGGAAGTTTTCCGCGTAGCTCATATCGTTACGCGGATAGTTGAAGGGCTGGCCGATGTTGTACTTGTAGCACATGGCCGCCAGGGTCGGCATCTTGGCGATCAGGCGGATGGCGCTGATCTGCCGGTCTTCCTCGCGGGTGATGTCCAGGTGGTCATGATAGAAGGCCGCCAGGCCGCCCACCACGCCACACAGGATCGACATGGGGTGGGCATCGCGACGGAAGCCCTTGTAGAAGTTGGCCAGCTGCTCGTGGACCATGGTGTGGTTGCGGATGGTGCGCTCGAAGGTCTGGTACTCTTCCTTCGAGGGGCGTTCGCCATTGAGCAGCAGGTAGCAGAGCTCCACATAGTTGGAGTGCTTGGCCAACTGGTCGATGGGGTAGCCGCGGTGCAGCAATACGCCCTTGCCGCCATCGATATAGGTGATGGCGGATTGGCAGGAGGATGTGGCCATGAAGCCCGGGTCGTAGGTGAAGACGCCCTCGGCGCCCAGGCCGCGGACATCGACCACGTCGGGGCCGACGGTGCCGGAATAGACAGGCAGCTCGATTACCTTGTCCAGCCCTTCGATCGTCAACTGCGCTTTCCTGTCAGCCATGCCGGCCTCCTCTGTATCTCTCGTTTCGGACGATAAGTCGTTGTCTCGCTTGCCATGCTGGCGTAAAAAGTTCGCCCACTATAGAAGCGTGTCGGGGATTGTCAATTAGCCGAAAGGCCTTGTGGTTGTATATGGCTGGCGAAGCGTATAGTTACTGTATAGTTGTTGCTGCCCTGCATCATTGTGCGCTTCCTGCGGTGGCGGTCAAGGCTAAACGATGGTCGTGTTCGATACGGTTAGGTTTGTCATGGTTAGCCCTTGTCCCTATAATCCACCCCGCGCGACTGGCAGGAATGGAGTCGTGCCGACTTGGCAAACGGCCGAGCCCTTCCTCAAAACCACCGCCCGCTTGGGCCTTGCCCCAACCAGGAAGCGGGCCAAGAGAGTGTGTATAGAGCCGTGAATAGCAAACGACCCGTAAACCTCGACCTGACGACGATCAAGATGCCGCTCCCGGCATTGACGTCGATTACCCACCGCATCACCGGCATCCTCCTCTTCATTGGGCTGATCTTTGCCTTCTGGGCGCTGGATACGTCGCTCTCCTCTCCCGAGGGATTCGACGCCGTCAGCCATGCCCTTTCCAATAACCTCCTCGTCAAGCTCATCGCCTGGGGACTGCTGTCGGCCCTGGCCTACCACTTCGTGGCCGGCATCAAGCACCTGCTGATGGACATGAATATCGGCGTGACCCTCGAGGGGGGCCTGAAAAAGGCACAGGCCACCGTGGTCATCAGTGCCGTCCTGATCATTCTGGCGGGAGTCTGGGTATGGTAACCAACATCACAAGCTTCGGCCGCAGCGGCCTCTCCGACTGGCTGATCCAGCGCGTCTCCGCGCTGATCCTGGCCGTCTACACACTCTTCATGGTCGGCTATCTGCTGTTCAACCCGGGCCTCGACTATGCGGCCTGGAGCGGGCTCTTCTCCGCCACCTGGATGCGCATCTTCTCGCTGCTGGCCTTCGTCTCCCTGGCGGCCCACGCCTGGGTGGGCCTGTGGACCGTGACCACCGACTATCTCAAGGCCACCGCCCTGCGCCTCGCCGTGCAGATCGTGATCATCCTGGCCATCTTCGTTTTTCTGGTGTGGGGCATTCAAGTCCTGTGGGGAGCCTGATTCATGTCTAACATGCGTAGCCTGACCTTCGACGCAATCATCATCGGTGGCGGCGGCTCCGGCCTGCGGGCCGCCCTGGAGCTGGCCAAGTCCGGCAAGAAGACCGCGGTCCTCTCCAAGGTCTTCCCGACGCGCTCCCACACCGTCTCCGCCCAGGGCGGCATCACCTGCGCCATCGCCTCCGCGGATCCCGACGATGACTGGCGCTGGCACATGTACGACACCGTCAAGGGCGGCGACTACATCACCGACCAGGACGCCGCCGAGTACATGTGTTCCGAGGGCCCCAAGGCGGTCTTCGAGCTGGAGCACATGGGCCTGCCGTTCTCGCGCTTCGACAACGGCCGCATCTACCAGCGTCCCTTCGGCGGTCAGTCCAAGGACTTCGGCAAGGGCGGCCAGGCGGCCCGTACCTGTGCCGCCGCCGACCGCACCGGTCACGCCCTGCTGCACACCCTTTACCAGAACAACCTGAAGAACAACACCACCTTCCTCAATGAGTGGTTCGCGGTGGATCTGGTCAAGAACGCCAACGGCGACGTGGTGGGCTGCATCGCCATGTGCATCGAGACCGGCGAAGTGGTGCATGTGAAGTCCAAGGCCACCGTGCTGGCCACCGGCGGTGCCGGTCGCATCTATGCCTCCACCACCAATGCCCTGATCAACACCGGTGACGGCATCGGCATGGCCCTGCGTGCCGGCTTCCCGATGCAGGACATGGAAATGTGGCAGTTCCACCCCACCGGTATCTACGGCGCCGGCACCCTGGTCACCGAGGGCTGCCGCGGCGAGGGTGGCTACCTGGTCAACAAGGACGGCGAGCGCTTCATGGAGCGTTACGCCCCCAACGCCAAGGACCTGGCCGGCCGCGACGTGGTGGCCCGCTCCATGGTCATGGAGATCCTCGAAGGTCGTGGCTGCGGCGAAGACGGCGATCACGTCTTCCTCAAGCTGGATCACCTGGGCGAGGAGGTCCTCGGCAAGCGCCTGCCCGGCATCGTCGAGCTCTCCAAGACCTTCGCCCACGTGGACCCGGCCAAGGAGCCGATCCCGGTGGTGCCGACCTGCCACTACATGATGGGCGGTATCCCCACCAACGTTCACGGCCAGGCGATCCTGCAGGACGCCGACGGCAACGACCAGATCGTCAACGGCCTGTTCGCCTGCGGCGAGGCGGCCTGCGTCTCGGTGCACGGCGCCAACCGCCTGGGCGGCAACTCCCTGCTCGACCTGGTGGTCTTCGGTCGCGCCGCCGGCATGTTCATCGAGAATGCCCTCAACGAGGGTATCGACTACCTGGACGCCTCCGACTCCGATATCGAGTCCGCCATGGCGCGCATGAACCGCTGGAACGAGTCCTCCGGTGGCGAGTCCGTGGCCGAGCTCAAGCGCGAGCTGCAGGGCATCATGCAGAACTCCTTCGGCGTCTTCCGTCAGGAAGACAACATGCAGGAAGGCGTCAAGCAGCTGGCCGAGCTGCGCGGGCGCATCGCCAACGCGCACCTGGAGGACAAGTCCAACGCCTTCAACACCGCCCGTGTCGAGGCCCTGGAACTGGACAACCTGATGGAAGTGGCCGAGGCTACGGCGATCTCCGCCCTGGAGCGCAAGGAGAGTCGCGGTGCGCACTCCCGCTACGACTACCCGGACCGTGACGACGCCAACTGGCTGAAGCACTCGCTCTACTTCCCGGCCGAGAAGCGGCTTGGCACGCGCGACGTCAACTTCGCGCCCAAGACCGTCGACACCTTCGAGCCGAAAGTCCGTACCTACTAAGGGGAGTCACGATCCATGCTTCAGGTATCCGTATATCGCTACAACCCGGAGACCGACTCCGCGCCCTATATGCAGGAGTTTCAGGTCGACACCCAGGACCGTGATGTCATGGTGCTGGACGTCCTGCACATGATGAAGGAGCAGGACTACGGCCTGGCCTACCGCCGTAGCTGCCGCGAGGGCGTGTGTGGCTCCGACGGCATGAACATGAACGGCAAGAACGGCCTGGCCTGCATCACGCCGCTCTCCGAGGTGGTCAAGAACAACAAGCTGGTGCTGCGCCCCTTGCCGGGCCTGCCGGTGGTGCGCGACCTGGTGGTCGACATGGGGCTGTTCTACCAGCAGTACGAGCGTATCCAGCCGTACCTGCAGAACGACACCCCGGCGCCGGCCATCGAGCGCCTGCAGTCGCCGGAGGACCGCGACAAGCTGGACGGCCTCTACGAGTGCATCCTGTGCGCCTGCTGCTCCACCTCCTGCCCGTCGTTCTGGTGGAACCCGGACAAGTTCGTGGGCCCGGCGGGCCTGCTCCAGGCCTACCGCTTCCTGGCCGACTCCCGCGACGAGGCCACCCGCGAGCGCCTCTCCGAGCTGGAGGATCCGTTCTCCGTGTTCCGCTGCCGCGGCATCATGAACTGCGTCGCGGTGTGCCCCAAGGGCCTCAACCCGACCCGGGCCATCGGCAAGATTCGCGAGATGTTGCTGGCCAATGCCACTTAAAACCGCGCGTCTTGCTTGGTATCATGGGCGCCGCCCGGTAACTGCGACCCAGTGTCGCAGTTACCCCGGCCCCGTCGAGGTCAGCCGGTGCCTAGTGCGCCGGCTTTCTTCGAACGATCATCAGGCAGGTTGTGCCGGTAACGATAATAAGTGGCCTGTTTGCAAGTTTAAGTGCCGGAAGGATGAACCGCCCGCCGGCAGGGCACCAGGAACGCCGATGCGGCGACCCCCGTGTCAGGCGCCGACAACACCCCATCAGTGCAGGGTGACCGAGAGATGCAAGAAGGCATAATGGAGTTGATGTGGCGCACTTCCCACATGAGTGGTGGCAATGTCCACTATGTGGAAGCGCTCTACGAGCAGTACCTCGTCGATCCCAATGCTGTCCCCGATGAGTGGCGCAACTACTTCGACCAGTTGCCCCGCCCCGAAGGCAGCTCCTCCCAAGACGTCCCCCTTAGTCCGATCCGTGACCAGTTCTATCAGCTAGCCAAGACCCGCCGCACCGCCCAGGCCGCCGCTTCCGGCGACAGCGGCGACAGCAAGAAGCAGGTCAAGGTGCTCCAGCTGATCAACGCCTACCGCTTCCGTGGCCACCAGCGCGCCAAGATCGATCCCCTCGACCTGCGCAGCCCGACCCCGGTGCCCGACCTGGATCTGGCCTTCCACCAGCTGACCCCCGCGGACCTGGACACCGAGTTCCAGACCGGCTCGCTGTTTATCGGCAAGGACAAGGCGCCCCTCAAGGAAATCGTCGAGTCCCTGGAGCAGACTTACTGCCGCGCCATCGGCTGTGAGTTCATGCATATCGTCGATACCGAGGAGAAACGCTGGCTGCAGCAGCGCTTCGAATCGGTGCGCAGCGCGCCCAAGTTCAGCCCCGAGGTGCGCAAGCACGTGCTCGAGCGGCTCACCGCCGCCGAGGGCCTGGAGAACTACCTGGCCTCCAAGTACCCGGGCACCAAGCGCTTCGGCCTGGAGGGCGGCGAGTCCTTCATCCCCATGATGGACGAGCTGATCCAGCGCGCCGGCGGCTACGGCACCAAGGAAGTGGTGATCGGCATGGCCCACCGCGGCCGCCTCAACCTGCTGGTCAACCTCCTCGGCAAGAGCCCCTCCGAGCTGATCGAGGAGTTCGACGGCAAGAAGGTCATCGAGCACGGCTCCGGCGACGTCAAGTATCACCAGGGCTTCAGCTCCAATGTCATGACCCCGGGCGGCGAGGTGCACCTGGCGCTGGCCTTCAACCCCTCGCACCTGGAGATCGTCTCGCCGGTGGTGGAGGGCTCGGTGCGCGCCCGCCAGGACCGCCGCAACGACGGCGACGGCACCAAGGTGCTGCCGATCAATGTGCACGGGGATGCGGCCTTCGCTGGTCAGGGCGTGGTCATGGAGACCTTCCAGATGTCCCAGACCCGCGCCTACAAGACCGGCGGCACCCTCCACCTGGTGATCAACAACCAGGTCGGCTTCACCACCTCCAACCCCCTGGACACCCGCTCCACCGAGTACTGCACCGACATCGCCAAGATGGTCCAGGCGCCGATCTTCCACGTCAACGGCGACGACCCCGACGCCGTCCTGCATGCCGCCCAGGTCGCCCTGGACTACCGCATGCAGTTCAAGAAGGACGTGGTCATCGACCTGGTGTGCTACCGACGCCGCGGCCACAACGAGGCCGACGAGCCCTCCGGCACCCAGCCGATGATGTACGGCAAGATCAAGAATCATCCCAGCTCCCGGGCGCTCTATGCCCAGCGGCTGGTGGAGCAGGGCGTGCTCTCCGAGGAGGCGGCCAAGCAACTGGTCGAGACCTACCGGGAAGACCTGCTGGCCGGCAATCACGTCGCCAACGCCCTGGTCAAGGAGCCCAACAAGTCGCTGTTCGTCGACTGGGCCCCCTACCTGGGCCATGAGTGGACCGGCGACGCCGATACCACCGTGGACATGAAGCGCCTGCAGCAGCTGGCCGCCAAGATGTGCGAGATCCCCGACGGCGTCGCCGTGCAGCGCCAGGTGGCCAAGATCTACGAGGATCGCCGCAAGATGCAGGCCGGCGGCATGGCGCTGAACTGGGGCTTCGCCGAGACCCTGGCCTACGCCACCCTGCTCGACCAGGGGCATCCGATCCGTATCACCGGCCAGGACGTGGGCCGCGGCACCTTCTCTCACCGCCATGCGGTAGTGCATAACCAGAAGGACGGCAGCACCTATGTGCCGCTGGAGCATATCGCCGACGGCCAGCCACGTTTCACCATCCACGACTCCTTCCTCTCGGAAGAAGCCGTGCTGGCCTTCGAGTACGGCTATGCCACCACCATGCCCAATGCGCTGGACATCTGGGAGGCGCAGTTCGGCGACTTCTTCAACGGCGCCCAGGTGGTGGTGGACCAGTTCATCTCCTCCGGTGAGACCAAGTGGGGCCGCCTGTGTGGCCTGACCATGCTGCTGCCCCACGGCTACGAGGGCCAGGGTCCCGAGCACTCCTCGGCGCGCCTGGAGCGCTTCCTGCAGCTGTGCGCCGAGCACAACATGCAGGTCTGCGTGCCCACCACCCCGGCGCAGATCTTCCATCTGCTGCGCCGCCAGGTGATTCGCCCGCTGCGCAAGCCGCTGGTGATCATGTCGCCCAAGAGCCTGCTGCGTCACAAGGAGGCCACCTCCAGCCTGGACGAGCTGGCCCATGGCAACTTCCAGATGGTGCTGCCCGACCAGGGCAAGCTCGAGGCGGAGAAGGTCAAGCGGGTGGTGCTGTGTTCCGGCAAGGTCTACTACGACCTGGCCGGCTACCGGGCCGAACAGGCGCGCGACGACACCGCCATCGTGCGTCTGGAGCAGCTCTATCCCTTCCCCAAGGAGGAGCTCTATCAGGCCCTCAAGACCTACCCCAACCTGGAACAGGTGGTGTGGTGTCAGGAGGAGCCCCTCAACCAGGGCGCCTGGTATTCCAGCCAGCACCATATGCGGGCCGTCGCCGACATGTTCAAGGACGGCCTGGGCCGCGACCTCAAGTTCGCCGGTCGTCCCGCTTCGGCGGCCCCCGCCGCGGGCTATATGTCGGTACACGTTGAACAGCAGCGCCAACTGGTGGACGACGCCTTCAATCTGTAAGGCGCCCACCGGACGAGAGAACACACAAGGGAAACGACCAAGATGGCAACCGAGATCAAAGCGCCTACCTTTCCTGAGTCCGTTGCCGAAGGCAGCGTGGCGGCCTGGCACAAGCAGCCGGGGGACAGCGTCGAGCGCGACGAGCTGATCGTCGAGATCGAGACCGACAAGGTGGTGCTGGAAGTGCTGGCCCCCGAGGCGGGGACCCTGGCCGAGATCAAGGCCGAGGAGGGCGCGATCGTGGCCTCCGAGCAGGTGCTGGGCACCCTCGGCGCCGCCGGCGCCAAGGCCGAGGCGAAGAGCGAGGCCAAGAACGACGCCGCCCCGGCCAAGGCCGAAGCGCCCGCCGCCTCCGGCAAGCAGCACGAGGTGAAGGCGCCGACCTTCCCCGAGTCGATCCAGGAAGGCACCGTGGCCGGCTGGAGCAAGCAGGTCGGCGAGGCGGTCAAGCGCGACGAGGTGCTGGCCGAGATCGAGACCGACAAGGTGGTGCTGGAAGTGGTCGCCCCGGCCGACGGTGCCCTGGTGGAGATCAGGGCCGAAGAGGGTAGCCAGGTGGCCTCCGAAGAGGTGCTGGCGATCTTCGCCGAGGGCGCCGCTGGCGAGGCCGCCGCACCCGCCGCCGAGGCCCCGAGCGCGGCCGCGGACGAAGGTGCCGACGAGCAGGTCGGCGACAAGATCCTGGCGCCGGCGGCCCGCAAGCTGGTGGCCGAGCATGACCTGGATCCGGCCAAGATCGACGGCACCGGCAAGGGCGGCCGCGTCCTCAAGGAGGACGTGCAGCGCGCCATCCAGGCCGGCAACGCCAAGAAGGCCAAGGCCGCCGCCGCACCGGCCGCCCCGGCCGCGGCCCCGGTGGTCGAGGGCGAGCGCCCCGAGAAGCGCGTGCCGATGAGCCGCCTGCGTCAGACCATCGCCAAGCGCCTGGTCCAGGCCCAGCAGACCGCCGCCATGCTCACCACCTACAACGAGGTGGACATGAGCGCGGTGATGGGGCTGCGTGCCCAGTACAAGGACACCTTCCTCAAGGCCCACGACACCAAGCTCGGCTTCATGGGCTTCTTCGTCAAGGCCGCCACCGAGGCGCTCAAGCGCTTCCCGGACGTCAACGCCTCCATCGATGGCAGCGATATCGTCTACCACGGCTACCAGGATATCGGCGTGGCGGTGTCCACCCCGCGTGGCCTGGTGGTCCCCGTCCTGCGTGACACCGCCACCATGTCGCTGGCCGATGTGGAGAAGGGCATCGTCGATTTCGGCAAGCGCGCCCGTGACGGCAAGCTGGGTATCGACGAGATGCAGGGCGGTACCTTCACAATTACAAATGGGGGCATCTTCGGCTCACTGATGTCGACGCCGATTCTGAATCCGCCGCAAACCGCCATCCTGGGCATGCACAAGATCCAGGAACGACCCATGGCGGTGAACGGCAAGGTCGAAATTCGTCCGATGATGTACCTGGCGCTCTCCTACGATCACCGCATGATCGACGGCAAGGACGCGGTGCAGTTCCTGGTCGCCGTCAAGGATCTGCTGGAGGATCCGGCACGCCTGCTGCTGGACGTCTAAGCGCCATCTACCGGACTCAAACGCGAACCGATCAACAGGAAAGATTCAATGGCCGATAAATTTGATGTGATCGTCATCGGTGCGGGCCCCGGCGGCTATGTGGCCGCCATTCGGGCCGCCCAGCTGGGGCTGAAGACCGCCTGTGTCGAGAAGTGGGTCAACAAGGAAGGCAAGACCGTGCATGGCGGTACCTGCCTGAACGTGGGCTGCATCCCCTCCAAGGCCCTGCTGGAGAGCTCCCACAAGTTCGTCGAGGCCCGCGATCATTTCGATGAGGTGGGCATCGAGGTGGCCGAGGTCACGCCCAATATCGCCAAGATGCAGGCCTTCAAGGCCCAGGTGATCGCCAAGAACACCGGTGGTATCAGCGCCCTGTTCAAGGCCAATGGCGTCACCGCCCTGGAGGGGACCGGCAAGGTGCTTTCCGGCAAGAAGGTGGAAGTCAGCAAGGATGGCCAGAGCGCCGTCTACGAGGCGGACCATATCGTTATCGCCTCCGGCTCCGTGCCGGTGGAAATTCCGCCGACCCCGCTGACCGAGGGCCTGATCGTCGATTCCAGCGGCGCCCTCGAGTTCACCGAGGCGCCCAAGCGCCTCGGCGTGATCGGCGCCGGCGTGATCGGCCTGGAACTGGGCAGCGTATGGAACCGCCTGGGTTCCGAGGTCACCGTGCTGGAGGCCATGGACGCCTTCCTGCCGATGGTCGATAGCGCCATCGCCAAGGAGACCCAGAAGCTGCTCAAGAAGCAGGGCATGGACATCCGCATGGGCGCCCGGGTCACCGGCTCCGAGGTCAAGGGCGACGAGGTGGTGGTCAAGTACACCGACGCCAAGGGCGAGCAGGAGCAGACCTTCGACAAGCTGATCGTCTGCGTGGGTCGCCGCCCCTACACCCAGGGCCTGCTGGGCGACGACGCCGGCGTCAAGCTCGACGAGCGCGGCTTTATCTTCGTCGACGACCAGTGCCGCACCAGCGTGCCGGGCGTCTACGCCATCGGCGACGTGGTGCGTGGCCCGATGCTGGCTCACAAGGCCTCCGAAGAAGGCGTCATGGTGGCGGATATCATCGCCGGCCATAAGGCCGAGATGAACTACGACGCCATCCCCAGCGTCATCTACACCTCGCCGGAAGTGGCCTGGGTCGGCATCACCGAGCAGGAGGCCAAGGCCCAGGGCATCGAGGTCAAGACCGGTTCCTTCCCGTTCTCCGCCAATGGCCGCGCCCTGGCCAACAATGCCCCCGAGGGCATGGCCAAGGTCATCGCCGATGCCGAGACCGACCGCATCCTGGGCATGCATATCGTCAGCCAGCACGCCGGCGAGCTGATCGCCCAGGGCGTGATCGCCATGGAATTCGGCTCCAGCGCCGAGGACCTGGCGCTGACCTGCTACGCGCACCCGAGCACCTCGGAAGCGATTCACGAGGCGGCCCTGGCGGTGGATGGCCACGCCATCCATATGGCCAACCGCAAGAAGCGCAAGTAAGACAACAAGCGCCGCCGCCCGGCGGCGCGGCGCGCCCGGCGATGTATCGGGCGCGATCGGTGGTGACCCGCCCCCTCGCCACGAGGCACTCGGGTCACCGTTCGAGTCACATGCAACCAATGGCATGACACGATGAACCTTCACGAGTATCAGGGCAAACAGCTGTTTGCCGACTATGGTCTGCCGGTGTCCAAGGGCTTCGCCGTGGACACTCCCGAGGAAGCCGCCGAGGCCTGCAAGAAGATCGGTGGCGACATGTGGGTCGTCAAGGCCCAGGTACACGCCGGTGGTCGCGGTAAGGCCGGTGGCGTCAAGCTGATCAAGGACCCGGCCGAGGCCAAGGCCTTCGCCGAGCAGTGGCTGGGCAAGAACCTGGTGACCTACCAGACCGACGCCAACGGTCAGCCGGTGGCCAAGATCCTGGTCGAGAACTGCACCGATATCGCCTCCGAGCTCTACTTGGGCGCCGTGGTCGACCGCACCACCCGTCGCGTGGTCTTCATGGCCTCCACCGAAGGCGGCGTGGAGATCGAGAAGGTCGCCGAGGAGACCCCCGAGAAGATCCTCAAGGCCGAGATCGACCCGCTGGTCGGCGCTCAGCCCTACCAGGCCCGTGAGCTGGCCTTCGCCCTGGGCCTGTCCGGCAACCAGGTGAAGCAGTTCACCAAGATCTTCCTGGGCCTCTCCAAGCTGTTCCACGACAAGGATCTGGCGCTGCTCGAGATCAACCCCCTGGTGATCACCGACGAAGGCAACCTGCACTGCCTCGACGCCAAGATCAACCTGGACAGCAACGCCCTGTACCGCCACCCGGACCTGCAGGCCATGCGCGACCCCTCCCAGGAGGACGCTCGCGAGGCCGAGGCGGCCGAGTGGGAACTGAACTACGTGGCCCTGGATGGCAACATCGGCTGCATGGTCAACGGCGCCGGCCTGGCCATGGGCACCATGGACATCGTCAACCTGAACGGCGGCAAGCCGGCCAACTTCCTCGACGTGGGCGGCGGCGCCACCAAGGAGCGGGTCGCCGAGGCGTTCAAGCTGATCCTCTCCGACGACAACGTCAAGGCGGTGCTGGTCAACATCTTCGGCGGCATCGTGCGCTGTGACATGATCGCCGAGGGCATCATCGGTGCCGTCGAGCAGGTCGGCGTCAACGTGCCGGTCGTGGTGCGCCTGGAAGGCACCAACGCCGAGCTGGGTGCCGAGAAGCTGGCCTCCAGCGGTCTGAACATCATCGCTGCGACCAGCCTGAGCGACGCCGCTCAGCAGGTGGTCAAGGCAGCGGAGGGCAAGTAATGAGCATCCTGATCGACAAGAACACCAAGGTCATCTGCCAGGGCTTCACCGGCGGCCAGGGGACCTTCCACTCCGAGCAGGCGATCGCCTACGGCACCCAGATGGTCGGCGGCGTGACCCCGGGCAAGGGCGGCCAGACCCACCTGGGCCTGCCGGTGTTCAACACCGTCAAGGAAGCCGTGGAGGCCACCGGCGCCGAGGCCAGCGTGATCTACGTGCCGGCCCCGTTCTGCAAGGACTCCATCCTGGAAGCCGCCAACGGCGGCATCAAGCTGATCGTCTGCATCACCGAGGGCATTCCCACCCTCGACATGCTCGACGCCAAGGTGAAGTGCGACGAGCTGGGCGTGCGCCTGATCGGCCCGAACTGCCCCGGCGTGATCACCCCGGGACAGTGCAAGATCGGCATCATGCCGGGTCATATCCATAAGCCGGGCAAGGTGGGGATCGTCTCCCGCTCCGGTACCCTGACCTATGAAGCCGTCAAGCAGACCACCGACCACGGCTTCGGCCAGTCCACCTGCGTGGGCATCGGTGGCGACCCGATCCCGGGCTCCAACTTCATCGACATCCTCGAGATGTTCGAGAAGGACCCGCAGACCGAAGCCATCGTGATGATCGGTGAGATCGGCGGCACCGCCGAGGAAGAGGCGGCCGCCTTTATCAAGGCCAACGTCTCCAAGCCGGTGGTCTCCTACATCGCCGGCGTGACCGCCCCTCCGGGCAAGCGTATGGGCCATGCGGGCGCCATCATCTCCGGCGGCAAGGGCACCGCGGACGAGAAGTTCGCCGCCCTGGAAGACGCCGGCGTCAAGACCGTGCGCTCCCTGGCGCACATCGGCGACGCCCTGAAGGAAGTGACCGGCTGGTAAGCCATCACCGCCTCAGATGCGCCGCAAAGGGCACCCCTCGGGGTGCCCTTTTTCGTGGCTGCGCCTCAGGAGGTGATCGGGCGCGCCAGCCAGCGGCCCGCCTGGACGAGGAACACCGGGGCTCCGGCGAGCAGGTAGAGGTGATAGCTGATCAGGCGCCAGATCACCACGGCGGCGGCGGCCTGGTCGCGCTCCATCAGCGGCAGCAGCAGGGCGCCGACGCTGAGTTCGGCGGTGCCGGCGCCGCCGGGCAGCACGCTGAGCTGGCTGGCCGCCATGGCCAGCATCTGCACCAGGAAGGTCCAGGCCCAGTCGGCCAGCGCCTCGCCCTGGCCGGCGACGCCGAGCACGGCCAGGTAGAGCAGGCTGTAGCGCAGCAGCCAGTGCAGGGCGCAGAGGGCGAAGACCGCCGCCAGCACCCGCGGCGGCAGGCGCAGGGTGGCGATCAGGGTGCGCCGGGCGCCGAGCAGCTGGCGGGCGAGGCGGCGGCGCCGCCGGGGGCCGGGCCAGGCGAGCCAGGGACGCCGGCGCAGCAGCCGCGGCAGCCCGGCCAGGGCCAGCCCCAGGCCGCCAAGCAGCAGGCCGAGGCCGAGCAGGGCGCCGGCCATCAGGGCGCGGTGCGGCCAGTCGATGGCGCCGGCCAGGGTCGCCGCGACCAGCAGGCCGAGTATCAGGGCGAAGAACAGCAGGTCACAGGCCTGGTCGACCAGGTAGATGGCCGAGGCCCGGGCCGGGGGGTAGCCGCGCCGGGCCAGCAGCAGCAGGAAGGTGGCGGCGCCGCCGCTGCCCCCCGGGGTGGCGCAGAGGGCGAACTTGGCGGCCATCTCGATGGCCAGGGCGCCGTCCTGGCCCAGGCGCCCGGCGCGGCCCGAAAACAGCAGGCGCCAGCGGGCGGCGTTGAGGTTCCAGCACAGCACGGCGATGGCCGTCATCAGCGCCAGTAGGGGGAGGGGGAAGGCGGCCAGCGCCGCCAGGGTGCCCGCGCCCCCCAGCCACCAGGGCAGCAGCAGGGGCGCCAGCAGCGCCAGGGCCAGCAGGCCGAGATGGTGCCATCGCCATCCCGGTGGCCGGCGCGGCGCCGTTATCCCCGCTCGACCCGGGTGTCTGCGTGAGGCGTGCCGCGGACCGGGGTCGCAGGGTGAGCGTGGTGCCGTCATCCCCGCTCGACCCGCGCGGCGGCGGGGCGGTCCTTGCCGCCGACCAGGGTCGCATAGTGCTGGCTCAGGTCGCCGATCACCCTGTCCCAGTCGTAATGGCGCTCCACATGGCGACGCGCGTGGCGCCCCATGGCCGCCGGGTCGTTGAGAAACAGCTCCTCGACGGCGCGGGCCATGTCCGCCGGGTCCCGGGGACGGCAGAGGATACCGGCGCCCAGGGGAATGGTCTCCTTGAGGGCGCCGGCGCGGGCGGCGACCACCGGCAGGCCGCTGGCCATGGCCTCCTGGGCCACCAGGCCGAAGGTCTCCCGGGTGCCGGCATGCAGCATGGCATCGGCGCTGGCCAGGGCGCGGGCCACCTCGTCGGGTGGGCAGTAGCGGGGGACCACCGTGACGTTGGCGGGGACGCGGTGGGGCATGCCGGGGCCCATCAGCAGCAGGTGATAGTCCGGCCCCAGGCGGGCCAGGGTGGCCAGCAGGACGTCCACCTGCTTCTCGGGGGAGCAGCGTCCGGCGAAGACCAGCAGGCGCTGGTCGTCGTTCAGCCCCAGGCGCTCGCGCAGCCCCGGGTCGCGGTGGCGGGGATGGAAGGCCGCCAGGTCGACCCCCAGGGGCTGCAGCCGCACGCCCTTCACCCCCCAGTCGTCCAGGCGCTGGGCCATGGCCGTGCAGGGGGCCAGCACGCTGTCGAAGCGCCCGTAGAGGTCGCGCACATAGCGCCGCAGGCGCCGACCGACCCGCTGACCGAAGCGGTCGCCCATCAGCCGTGGCAGATCGGAGTGGTAGAAGCCCACCACCGGGATATCCAGGGCGCGGCCGGCCTCCAGGGCCGCCCAGGCGGTGACATAGGGGTCGCCGGCCTCGATCAGGTCGGGGCGCATCTCGATCAGGGCGTCACGCCAGGGGCGCCGGCGCAACGGGAAGCGGTAGCCCTGGCCCAGCGGCAGGCGCGGGGCGGGGAGGGTATGCACGCCGCCCAGGGCGCTGCGCTCGGCCCCGGGCACCAGCAGGCTGGTGCGCAGGTCGGGGCGGCCGGCCAGCACCCGTCGTTTGGCCTCGAGGTAGGTGCGCACGCCGCCACTGGCCGGGGCGTGGAACATGGTGATATCGACGAGATGCAAGGGGCCCTCCTGGCGCTGTCATGCCTGGTGGCCAGGGTAGGGCAGGGATACGACAGTTCGACGACAGCGCCGGGAGGCGGTCAGGAGGCGGGGTCTCGGGCCGTACCCCGGTGCGAGAGTGAGGTGCTCTCTAGCGTGAGGCCAGTTGGCTGCGGTCGCGGCCCTCGCGCTTGGCTTCCAGCAAGGCCTGATCGGCGCGCTGCAGGGTCGTCAGGTAGGGCTCGCCAACGCGGTGCTCGCTGAGCCCGGCGCTCAGCGTCACCGAGAGCCACTGGTCGCCGCTGGCGACCCGCACCTCGGCCAGCCGGGTACGCAATCGCTCGACGATGCCCGAGGCCTCGTCCAGGGCGGTGTCGCCCAGCAGCAGCAGGAACTCCTCGCCGCCCCAGCGACCGCAGAGGTCATAGTCGCGTAGGCCCTGGCGCATGGTGCGGGTGATCGCCACCAGCAGCTCGTCGCCCACGTCATGGCCGTACTCGTCGTTGATCTGCTTGAAGTGATCGATATCCAGCAGCGCCAGGGTATAGCGGCGCCCGCCCCGGTCCAATTGTGCGAGGCGTTCGTCGATCAGCCGCCGATTGGGCAGTTCGGTGAGGGCGTCGTGGTGGGCCTCCTGGTGCAGCGTCTGGTTGCGTTCGCGCATCAGCGCCTGGTAGCGATCGGAGATCCGCGACAGCTTCTTCTGGCGCTTCAGGGCCCGCTCGTAGCGCTTGTGGGTCACCTGCTGGGCCTCCCGGGCCAGGCTCTGGTAGCGATCGGAGATGCTTATCAGCCGCTCCAGTTGCTCCTGCTGATCGCGGTGCTGCAGGTAGAGCGCCTCCAGGGCCTCGCGCAGGGGATGCTCGGCATGCCGCGGGTCGGCGAGCAGTGCGGCGACTCGCTCCAGCAGCCCCTGCTCGCCGAGGGCTTTCATGGGACCACCTTGGCCGGGGTGATGACGAAGGGGTAACTGCAATCCTCCTTGAACTCCTCGGCGAGCTCGGCGATGCGCTCGTTGCGGGGATCATAGTGCCAGGTCACGCTGACCTGGCGTCCCTGCTCGTGGGCCTCCTCGAGCAGGTCGAAGATATCCATCATCGCCTTCACCGAGGAGGTGTTGAGGTAGACCAGGCCGAGTTCCAGTTGCAGGGGACGGCTCTCCTGAGTCAGGAAGCCCTGGACCCAGGCGATTACCTGGTCGAAGAGGTCATAGGAGTTCTCCGGATAGGAGTCGCCCTGCATGGTCAGGCGGCCGGCGGCCCAGTCGCTGCGAATGATCGGAGTGGACTGACTGCCGGAAATGTCGAGATCGGGAATCATGGTCATGGCGGGCATCAGATGGTGGCTGTCAGGCTGAAGAAGCTTTGCGTCTCGCTGAGGGGCTGCAACGAGGCGCGCATCGGTTGGCTCGATTTGCGGGCGATATCGAGCAGGCCCAGGCCGGCGCCGCTGGGGGAGGCCTCATCCCGGGGCTGACGCAGTTGGCGCTTGTAGGCGGCCTTGAGTTCGGTCTTGTCGAGACCCGCCAGCGCTTCGATGGTGGCCACCAGGCGCTGGCCGTCGGGGGGGTCCACCAGGTTGCCCGCCGAGACCTGGTAACGCCCCTCGCTGTCCTGGGCGACGGCCACGGTGGCCGAGGCCTGATCGTCGCCATAGCCCTGGCGGCGGGCATAGTGGCGGATATTCTGGGTCATCTCGATATAGGCGGCGAAGACATCCATGGCCGCGGCGGGGGCGGCCTGCTGGGTGTCCAGGTAGTTGCGCAGCGCCTTGCCGATCTCCTCGATCAGGCTGCGCGAGATGGGGCCATTGAAGCACAGCATGACCCGTTCGCGTTGATAGCTCTCCCGCATGCTTAGTAGATCCATGGCGTCTCCTAATCTGGCTGGGTCTCGGTCGGCGAGTGGGACGCCGGGCCCGCGGCGGGCTCGGCACGAAAGGCCAGCAGGGTAATATCGTCGCGCTGGGGCAGCTCGCCGCGATAGGCCGAGAGGGCCGCCTCGAAGGCGCGCATCTGCTCGGCCAGGGGGCGGCCCGCCTGGGCCTTGAGCAGGGCCTCGAACCGCGGGTTGCCGAAGCCGAAGCCGTGGCTGCCGCCGGCCTGGTCGAGGAAGCCGTCGCTGCACAGGGTATAGCTCCAGCCGGCCTGCAGGGGCAGCGACTGGTTAGTGTAGTGGCCCGGGCGGCGATGGCCCAGGGCGCGCTTGTTGGCCTTGAGGCGGATCAGCTCTTCGCCGTCGCTGGCGTAGAGGTCGATCTTGGCCCCGGCATAAGTGAGCTCGCGACGCTGTGGATCGACCCACACCAGGCCCAGGTCCATATTGGTGGCGATGGAGGAGGGCAGGCGCTCGGCGGGCAGCAGCTCGCGGCCACGCCGGTCGATCTCGGTAAGCAGGGCGGCGGGATCGTCGGCGCTATGGTGGGCGATGGCCTGGTCGATCAGGGCCCGGGCCAGCATGGTCATCATGGCGCCGGGTACGCCGTGGCCGGCACAGTCCACCACTCCCAGTAGATAGCCCCGTTCGGTGGCGCGGAACACATAGAAGTCGCCGCCCACCGTATCCCGGGGCTTCCACAGCACCCCGTAGTGGTGGCTCAGGTGCCGATCCAACTGAGTATCGGGCAGGATGGCGCGCTGGATGATGCTGGCGTACTGGATGGAGTCGCCCAGTTGCTGGTGGGCGGCGGCCACCTTCGCATGGGCTGCCTCCAGGGCCTGGGTGCGCTCGCGCACCTGTCCCTCCAGGTCGCGGGTATAGCGCTCGACCTGGTTGGCCATGCGCGAGAAGGCCTGGGAGAGGGCGCCGATCTCGTCGTCGCGGCCGGTGGGCAACCGGGAGCGGTAGTCGCCCCCGGCGATGGCCTGGGCCGAGGCCTTGAGGCGATTGAGTGGCGCCAGGATCAGGCGCTCGGTGGCATAGGCGAAGGCCAGCAGCAGGGTGCCCAGGATCAGCGTCAGGGCGATCACCAGGGTCCATAGCCAGCGACTCTCGAGGACCTGGGCCAGGCTGGTATCCAGGGCGGTGACCATCAGCCACTGCAGCTCCGGGATATAGCCGATGGTCAATAGCCTGGGCTGGTCCTCGATGGCCACCTCCAGGTGCTGAATGGTGCCGGGGCGGCGCATGGCCTCCTGAAGGGTCTGGGTCACCCCGGCCCGGTGGTCGTCGTCCACCAGGTATTGGAGGCGCTGGCCATCCTCGGCGCCGAAGGCGGTATTGAAGGAGCTCCAGGCGATATGGGCGGTATCCGGGTGGGCCTGGATGGCCCCCCGAGGATCGACGACCATCGGCAGGATGCCCGCCGGAACATCGCGCATAAAGTGGTCGAGGAAGTCGCTGAGGTCGATGCTGCCCCCGGCCAGCCCCAGCAGCCTGCCGTTCTCCTGCACCTTGACGTTGAGCCAGATCATCGCCTGCTGCAGGGCGCGGTCGATATTGACGTTGATATTGTGGCTGGCGCTGCTGGCCATCAGATCGAAGTACCAGGCATCGTCCGGCTCGTCCCGGCTCAGGTGGTAGGTGGGCGTCATGCCGTTGGTGACCTGATCGGGGTCGCTGAAGAAGTAGGCGCCGCTGTCATGATCGATGATGAAATAGGCCCGGCTGGTGAATTGCCCCCGGAAGCCTTCGGCCTCCTCGAGGAAGCGGGCGCGGCGCTCGGCATCGTCGGGGGCTTCCAGCCACTCCCGGGTGACCACCGAGTCGGCGAAGCGCCGCGACAGGGCCAGCTCCCGGGTGACGGGGGCGACGATCCGTTGCATATGCAGCAGGGTGTAGTTCTCGGCATAGGCCCGAGCGAAGTGGCGGTGGATATCGTCGATGGCCTTCCAGCCGATCAGCGCGGCGGGAATCAGGGCCAGGAGACAAGCCAGCAGCAGAGTCACCACGGACTTGCCGCGCAGGCCGAGAAGCGCTGCCATGGTTAAGGGGTTCCCCTGTGATCAGGCCTGGCGTCTGGCCGGCCCGGGTTATCGTCGTTATTCGGCTTACTTTGCCATAAAGTGATTTTACGGGCGAGTCACAGTTAGTGACATGGATCAACAAAAAGGCCCCGGAGTTCTGCACTCCGGGGCCTCGGGGCCTTATTCACATCGTGGGGCTTACTCGCTGGGGCGGGCGACGAGAGAACGGGTCTCTTCCCGGGCCTCGGTCAGGGCCACGCGAACCGGATCGCCGTGCCCTGAAATCGGCGCTCCGAGCGTTACCGGCTTATTCACTGGGGCGGGCGACGAGAGAACGGGTCTCTTCCCGGGCCTCGGTGAGGGCCACGCGAACCGGGTCGCCGTGCCCTGAAATCGGCGCTCCGAGCGTTACCGGCTTATTCACTGGGGCGGGCGACGAGAGAACGGGTCTCTTCCCGGGCCTCGGTCAGGGCCACGCGAACCGGATCGCCGAGCTTGTAACGCTCTTCCCCTTCGACCTGGATGCGCCCCTCCTTGTCGTCGATGGCCACCTTGTCGCGGTCGCTGTGGATCAGCGGTGCCGGCACGAAGGCGGTGGCGCCGTTGGCGACCAGGCGTACCCGCATGCCGCCGCGGTTGATGGCGATCACCTCGGCGTCGAAGGCTTCCTGGGCCTTGGCGGCGGGGGTCAGGTAGCGCACATAGAGCCAGTCCTTGACGTCGCGCTCGGCCATGCGATTGAGGCGGCGGCGCTCGGTGAGCTGCTCGGTGAGCGCGAGGCTGGCCTCGGCGGGGGCCTGCTCGCCCTTGAGGACCCGCTTGATCAGGCGGTGGTTGACCATATCGCCATACTTGCGGATCGGCGAGGTCCAGGTGGCGTAGGCGGGCAGTCCCAGGCCGAAGTGGGGGCCGGGCCGGGCAGACATGCTGGTAAAGCCCTGGAAACGCCGCAGGCGGGCATCCAGCCAGGCGTCGTCGCGGCCTTCCAGCTCACGCTTGAGTTCCTTGTAGCGGGACAGCTCGGTGAGGGCCTCGCGTTCCACCTGGATCGCCTGGCTGGCCAGGAACTCCTGGGCGGCCTCGGCTTTCTCGTCCTCGAAGGCGCGGTGCACGTTGAAGATGCCATGACCCACCTGCTCGGCCAGCAGGTCGGCGCAGCAGGCGTTGGCGGCGATCATCGACTCCTCGATCATGCGATTGGCGATGCGCCGCTCCTCGGTACGGATCGCCAGCACATTGCCGGCCTCGTCCAGGTCGAAGACATAGTCGGGACGATCCTTGAACACCAGGGCGTGCTCGGCGCGCCAGGCGCTGCGCGCCTCGGTCAGGTCGTGCAGGGCCTTGAGCTGCTCGCCGATGGCGTCCTCCGGGGCCCAGTCGCCCTGACCCTCCAGCCAGTCGGAGACCCGATCATAGGCCAGCTTGGCGTGGGAGGTGGCCGTCGCGGCGAAGAAGCGGTAGTCGCCGAAGCTGCCGTCGGCATGGACGGTCAGGGTGCAGGCCAGCACCGGCCGCTCCTGGCCTTCCCACAGGGAGCAGAGGTCATCGGCCAGTTGCTCGGGTAGCATGGTGACGTTCTGGCCCGGCAGGTAGACGGTGAAGGCGCGGGTGCGGGCCTCGAGATCCGCCGCATGGCCCTCTTCCACATAGGCGGTGGGGTCGGCGATGGCCACGGTCAGGTCCCAGCCACCGTCCTCCCGGACACGGATGCGCAGGGCGTCGTCCATGTCCCGGGTCTTCTCGCCGTCGATGGTGAAGAAGGGCTCGGCGGTGAGATCCTCGCGTTCGAGGCCCTCGTCGCGCAGCGGCCAGTCGCTGCCGGCGTCGGGGCACTCCTGCTCCAGGGCATGGCGGGCCAGGGTCACCCGCCAGGGCACCGCCGGGTTGTCGGCCTTGGCCACCAGCTCGTCGATCTGGGTAAAGAAGGCGCGATCGTCGGGCTTCAAGGGGTGGCGCACCAGGCGCGCGACGACCCAGTCGCCGTCGCCGATGCTCTCCTCGTCGAGGCTGCGCTTGATGCGCGCCTTGAGGACATTCTTGATGGACGGGTGGTCCGGCACGACCGCCAGGCGCCCCTCGCGCTTCTGCACCCGGGCGACGAAGCGCGTCAGGCCGATCTCGATCAGGGTGTCCGGTTCCACCGACTTCTTCTCGCCCTCCTCGTGGAGGATGGCTTCCACCCGGTCGCCATGCAGCACCTGCTTCATGGCGGGGGGCGGCACGAAGTAGGAGTCGCCGTCGTCGGTCTCCAGGAAGCCGAAGCCCTTGTCGGTGGCTTTGATCACGCCCTCCACGCGGGGCGTACTGGAGCGGATCTGTTGCTTGAGCTGAGCAAGCATGGCGTTGTTCTGCAGCATCGGACACTTTCAGGTGGCGGGGTGAGAGGCTGCCACTATACGGATTCCCACGCGTGGCGCCAATCGCGCGCCTCCTGAAGTTCGCTTTGGCCCCGATTTCTCAAGAACCTGCGCGCCCTCGCCAGCAAGCCCCTAGTCCCGCGAAGCCCCTGATCTTCTATCGGCGGAGGCCCCTATTCCACCAAGGTCGTAGTGAAGTGGTATTTGATTGGTATCAATGTGGGTCTATAGTGGTATTAGATTGGTATGGCTAATACCCCCAGGCAGGGAGAGACCCATGGATCCACGCTTCACGCAGCTGCGCCTCGACCCCCAGGGCGCGACCCCCCTCTACCAGCAGCTGGCCCGCCAACTGGAGCAGGCCATCGAGACCGGCTCCTGGCAGGCCGGCGAGGCACTGCCCTCGGAGCGCAACCTGGCCGAGAGCCTGGAGGTCTCGCGGATCACCGCCCGCAAGGCCCTGGATCGCCTGGCCGAGATGGGGCTGATCCGCCGCAGCCGCGGTTCCGGCACCTTTATTACCCCACGCCTCAATCAATCCCTGTCGCGGCTCTCCAGTTTTACCGAGCTGCTCACCCAGCGCGGCTTCACCCCCAGCTCCCACTGGCTGGAGCGCGGCCTGGCCAACCCCAGCGTGGAGGAGGGCATGCGCCTGGGCCTGGGCGCCGATGCCCGGGTGGCGCGCCTCAAGCGCCTGCGCCTGGCCGATGAGGTGGTGATGGCGGTGGAGGAGAGCTGCCTGCCGGCCGCGGTGCTGCCCGACCCTCAAGCGGTAGAGACCTCCCTCTACGCGGTGCTGGAGGCCGGCGGCAAGCGGGTGGCCCGGGCCCTGCAGCATGTCACCGCTATCAATGCCGACGCCGAGCTGGCCGCACTCGCCGAGGTGCCGGAGGGCCAGGCCCTGCTCAAGGTGACGCGCCTGGGCTATCTCGCCGACGGCACCCCGGCGGAGCTTACCGTCACTTACTGCCGCACCGACTACTACGACTTTATGGTCGAGCTGACCCGCTAGGAGGCCCCATGCTGTACGGCAATATCCTCACCCCCGAGGGCTGGCGCCTGGGGGAGATCCACTGGGACGGGGGGCGTATCACGCGCCTGACCGGCGAGCCGGTGGATCCCGACACCAACGACCACCCGCGGCTCTTGCCCGGCTTCGTCGACCTGCACGTGCATGGCGGCGGCGGCGCCGACACCATGGAGGGGGGCGCGGCCCTGGCCACCCTGGCGCGCACCCATGTGCGCTTCGGCACCACCCGCTTGCTGGCCACCACCATGACCGCCCCGGACGCCGAGATTCGCCGGGTGCTTGGCGAGATCGCTGCCTATATGGCCGACCCCGATCCCCGGGCCGCCGGGGTGCTGGGGGTGCATCTGGAGGGGCCCTATATCAACCCCGGCAAGCTCGGTGCCCAGCCGGCCCATGCCCGCAGCGGCCCGATCGGGGAGGTGGACGAGCTCTGCGCCCTGGCGCCGATCCGCCTGGTCACCCTGGCCCCGGAGCTGGCCGGCCACCACGCGTTGATTCGCCACCTCAGCGAGCGCGGCGTGCGGGTCCAGTTGGGCCACACCCTGGGCAGCTACGAGGAGGGGGTCGAGGCCCTGGCCCACGGCGCCTGCGGCTTCACCCACCTGTTCAATGCCATGACCGGCCTGCACCACCGCAAGCCGGGCATGGTCGGCGCGGCCCTGGCCCATGCCCAGTACGCCGAGCTGATCCCCGACCTGCTGCACGTGCACCCCGGGGCCATCCGCACCGCCCTGCGCTGCATCCCCAACCTCTATGCGGTCACCGACTCCACCGCCGCCGCCGGCATGCCCGACGGCGATTACCGGCTGGGCGAGCAGACCGTCACCAAGTGCCTGGGCGGCGTGCGCCTGGCCGACGGCACCCTGGCCGGCAGCACCCTGACCATGGATCAGGCGCTGCGCAACTTCGTCGGCCTGGGCCTCTCCCTGGCCGAGGCCTCGGATCGCCTGTCGCGTTTCCCCGCCGACTTCCTCGGCCAGGACGAGATCGGCCGCCTGCAGGAGGGCGCCCTGGCCGACCTGGTGGTCCTCGATCCCCGACTCCAACTCCAAGCGGTCTTCGTCGAGGGCCGCCCTGTCTCTGGCAACGTCCAAGGAGCCTCCTCATGTCCCTGATGCTCGAAGAAGCCCGTAACGCCCCGGAGCGCATCCGCGGCCAGCTGCAACGCAACCAGGCCCTGCTCGCCGACCTGGGCGAGCGCCTGCGCCTCGCCGAGCCCGCCGCGGCGGTCACCGTGGCCCGGGGCAGTTCCGATCACGCCGCCGGCTACTTCGCCTACCAGTGCATGAAGCGCCGCGGCATCCCGGTGGCGTCCTTGCCGCCCTCGCTGACCACCCTGGCCAAGGCTCCCTGGCGCCTTAGCGGCCAGTTGGCCCTGGCGGTTTCCCAGTCGGGGCAGAGTCCCGACCTGGTGGCCACCCAGCAGGCCCTGGCCGCCGCCGGCGCCCGCACCCTGGCCCTGGTCAATACTCCCCAGTCGCCCCTGGGCGCGGCCAGCGACACCGAGATTCCCCTCTATGCGGGGGAGGAGAAGAGCGTGGCCGCCACCAAGAGCTACCTGGCCACGCTTTCCGCCATGGCCCAGCTGATCGGCCACTGGCAGGAGGATCGCGGCCTGCTCGGCGCCCTGGACGGCCTGCCCGAGCGCCTGACCCGGGCCCTGGCGATGGACTGGTCACCCGCCATCGAGGCCCTGACGGGCGCCGACAAGCTGATGGTGATCGGCCGCGGCGCCGGCCTCGCCGTGGCCCAGGAGGCGGCGCTCAAGTTCAAGGAGACCTGCGCCATCCAGGCCGAGCCCTTCAGCGGCGCCGAGGTGCGACACGGCCCCATGGCGCTGATCGGTCCCGACTACCCGGTGCTGGTGTTCGCCCCGCCGGGGCCGGAGCAGGCCGGCCTGCTGGAGCTGGCCGAGTGGCTCGAGGGCGTCGGCGCCCGGGTGCTGCTGGCCGCCGACGAGGGCGTGGCGAAGCGCCAACTGACCCTGGTGGATGCCGGCCACGAGGCCCTGCAGCCGCTGTCGGTGATCCAGAGCTTCTACGTCATGGTGGCCGGCCTGGCGGCGGCCCGGGGCAGTGATCCGGACCGCCCCCGGCATCTCAACAAGGTCACCTGCACCCTGTAAGGAAACACTGCATAAATGCCTACGCGGGCGAATCACGGCGTTGCGCGGTGCTCGAAATCCTCACCTATACCCCATAGGCTCCGGTTTCTGTGCTCCGTGCGCCTTGTGCTTCATCCCGTTCGCCGATTTATTCAGCGTTTCCGTAACGCCTAACAATAATATCGGGAGTCTTCCCATGTCCGATTCCAGTCAATCCCTGACCCTGCTGGCCCCCGTGGCGGGGCTGGTGGTGCCTCTCGCCGCGGTGCCCGACCCGGTCTTCGCCGGCCTGGCCCTGGGCGAGGGCATCGCCCTCGACCCCCTCGGCGAGTGCCTGCATGCCCCCTGCGACGGTGAGGTGGTGCAGTGCGCCCGCACCCACCACGCCCTGACCCTGAGAACCGACGCCGGGGTGGAGCTGCTGCTCCACCTGGGCCTGGATACCGTGGAACTGCAGGGGCAGGGTATCGAACCCCTGGTGGCCGTGGGCGACCGGGTGCGCGCCGGCGATCCCCTGTGCCGCTTCGATGCCGACGCTCTGGCCCGGGGCGCCAGCGCCCTGATCACCCCCCTGGTGATCACCGAGGCCGCCGGTTGGCGACTGCGGACGCCGAGCCTCGCGGCCGGCGCCCGGGTCGCCCTGGGCGAGCCGCTGCTGGTGCTGGAGGCGGCGGTGGCGGAAAGCCGTGAGACGGTGGCCGATGGACCCGAGGCCGAAGGGCGCCTTGACTCAGCCGAGCGGCGCCTGACCCTGGCCCTGGCGGCGGGCCTGCATGCCCGCCCCGCGGCGCGGTTGCGGGCCATCGCCCGGGAGCATGGCGTTAGCCTGACACTAGATCACGAGGGCGCCGATAGCCCCAGCGCCAGCGCCAGCGCCAGCGCCGAGAGTGTTAGCGCCCTGATGAACCTGGGGCTCACTCAGGGCAGCGTCCTGCGCCTGACCGCCCGGGGCGACAACGCCTCGGCGGCCCTGGACGCCGCCGAGGCGCTGCTGACCACCCCCGAGGCCGAGGCGTATCCCGCCCCCACGCCTCAAGCGACACCGAACGAGGCGCTGGGCGAGGCATTAGGGGAGGGCGAGCTGGCCGGCCTGGTGGCCAGCCCCGGCCTGGCCCTGGGGCCGCTGGTGCATTATCGGCCGCCGCTGCCCGCCGTGCCCCATGACGGCGAGGGCGAGGCCGTGGAGACGCCGCGCCTGAGCGAGGCCCTGGCCCGGGTCGGCGAGGCCCTGGCCCGGGACGAAGCCGAGGCGACCCGCAGCGGGCAGACCGCCGAGGCGGAGATCTTCGCCGCCCATGGCGCCTGGCTGGCGGACCCGGACCTGGCGGCGGCGGCGGGCGAGCGCATCCGTGGTGGACGCGGCGCCGGCCAGGCCTGGCGGGAGGCCCTGGACGCCGAGGCCGAGCGCCTCACCGCCACCGGCAATGCCCTGCTGGCCGCCCGGGTCGCCGACCTGCGCGACCTGCAGCGGCGGGTGATGGCGGAGCTCAGCGACGCGGCGGAGCCTGCCCTGCCCGAATTCCCCGAGGGGGCCCTGCTGGTGGCCGAGGAGCTGACCCCCTCAGAGCTGGTGGCCGTGGCCGCCCGCCGCCCCGCCGGGCTCTGCCTGGCCGGCGGCGGCACCACCTCCCATGTGGCGATCCTGGCCCGGGCCCGGGGCCTTCCCTGCCTGGTGGCCATGGGGCCGGCCCTGCTGACGGCGGTCGACGCGGCCCCGGGCGCAGACGCCATCCTGGATGCCGAGTGCGGTCGCCTGGCGGTGGCACCGAGCGAGGCCCGGGTCGCCGAGGTCAGCGCGCGGATCGAGGCCCGCCGGCATGAGGCCGAGGCGGCCCGGGCGGCGGCCTTCGAGCCCGCCATCACCCGGGACGGTCGCGAGGTGGAGGTGTGCGCCAATATCGGCGGCGCCGAGGAGGCGCGCCTGGCCGCGGAGGCCGGCGCCGATGGCGTGGGCCTGCTGCGCAGCGAATTCCTCTTCCTGGAGCGCGACAGCGCCCCCGACGAGGCCACCCAGCGCGGCGAATACCAGGCCGCCCTGGCGGCCCTGGGCGGCAAGCCGGTGATCATCCGCACCCTGGATATCGGCGCCGACAAGCAGCTGCCCTACCTACGCCTGCCGGCGGCGCCCAACCCGGCGCTGGGCGTGCGCGGCGCTCGCCTCTGGGCCAGCCACCCCGAGCTGCTGGAGACCCAGCTCAGGGCCCTGCTCGGCGTCACGCCCCTGGAGACGCTGCATATCATGCTGCCCATGGTCAGCGAGGCCGGCGAGCTGCGCCAGGTGCGCGAGCGCCTGGAGGCCATCGCCTCCGAGCTGGGTCTCACCGCGCGGCCGCGCCTGGGCGCCATGATCGAGGTGCCCAGCGCCGCCCTGTGTGCCGCCAGCCTCGCCGCCGAGGCGGACTTCCTCTCCATCGGCACCAACGACCTGACCCAGTACACCCTGGCCATGGATCGCGAGGATCCGGCCCTGACCGCCCGGGCCGACGTGCTGCACCCGGCGGTGCTGCGGCTGATCCAGGCCACGGTGGCCGGCGCCAAGGGACGCTGCCCGGTGGGGGTGTGCGGCGCCGCCGCCGGCGACGACCTGGCCGCGCCGCTGCTGGTGGCGCTGGGCGTCGACGAACTCTCCGTGGAGCCGGCCCGGGTGCCGGCGGTAAAGGCCGCCCTGCGGCGCCTGGACGCCGCCGCCCTGGCCGCCGAGCTGCCCGAGCTGCTGGCCCTGGACGATGCTAGCGCGGTGCGCGAGCGCCTCACCGCCTGGCTGGCCCGGACCGACGACACCACCACAACAACGACAACGACCCTCGAGAGGTGCTGAGATGTCTACCACGACCCTGGGATCCCGCCTGATGGGCGGGCTACAGCGGCTCGGCCGCTCCCTGATGCTGCCCATCGCGGTGCTGCCCATCGCCGGCCTGCTGCTGCGCCTGGGCCAGCCCGACCTGCTGGATATCGCCTTTATCGCCAGTGCCGGCGAGGCGATCTTCGCCAACCTGGCGTTGATCTTCGCCATCGGCCTGGCGGTGGGCTTCGCCAATGACAACAACGGCGCCGCCGGCCTGGCCGGGGTGATCGGTTACCTGGTGCTGGACGCCGTGCTTACCGCCCTCAACCCCGAGATCGACATGGGGGTGCTGGCGGGCATCATCATCGGCAGCGTGGCGGGCCTGCTCTATAACCGCTACCACGCGATCCAGCTGCCGGAATACCTGGCCTTCTTCGGCGGGCGGCGCTTCGTGCCCATCGCCACGGGCCTGGCCGCCGTGGCCCTGGGGGTGTTCTTCGGCCTGGTCTGGCCGCCGGTGCAGCATGGCATCGATGCCCTCGGCCAGTGGCTGATCGAGGCCGGCGAGCTGGGCCTGTTCGTCTACGGCACCCTCAATCGCCTGCTGATCGTCACCGGCCTGCACCATGTGCTCAACAGCCTGGTGTGGTTCGTCTTCGGCAGCTTCGAGGCGGCCTCCGGGGTGGTGGCCAGCGGTGACCTCAACCGCTTCTTCGCCGGCGACCCCGAGGCGGGGCGTTTCATGGCGGGCTTCTTCCCGGTGATGATGTTCGGCCTGCCGGCGGCGGCGCTGGCCATGTACCATGCCGCGCCCAAGGGGCGGCGTGCCCAGGTGGGCGGGCTGCTGCTGTCGCTGGCGCTGACCGCCTTCCTCACCGGGGTCACCGAGCCCATCGAGTTCACCTTTATGTTCCTGGCGCCTCTGCTCTATGGCCTGCATGCGGTGCTGACCGGCGTCTCCATGGCGCTGTTGCACTGGCTCGACGTCAAGCTGGGCTTCACCTTCTCCGCCGGGGCCTTCGACTTCGCCCTCTCCTACGGGCTCTCCACCAATGGCTGGCTGATGCTGCCGGTGGGCCTGGCCTACTTCGCCCTCTACTACACGGTGTTCCGCTGGGCCATCCTGCGCTTCGACCTGCCCACCCCGGGCCGCGAGCCGGAAACCGCGGCGCCCGTCGCATCCCATGCCGCCGGCGAGCGCGGCCCGGCCTTCGTCGCCGCTCTGGGCGGGGCGGGTAACCTCACCAGCGTCGGCGCCTGCACCACCCGGCTGCGCCTGGTGCTGGAGCACCCCGAGGCCATCGATGAGGCGGCCCTCAAGGGGCTGGGCTCCCGGGGCATCCTGCGCCTGCAGGGCGGCGGCCTCCAGGTGATCCTCGGTCCCATCGCGGATGGCGTCGCCGACGAAATCCGCCAGGCGCTCAAGCAGGCTGGGGTGCCAGGTGAGGGACCCATCGCCGCCTCTTCCCCGGACCCTGTCGCCGATGAAATTCGCGCCGCCATGGCCGCCCAGGGCACGGCGCCCGTGGCCGCCTCCGAAGCGACGCCGGCGCCCGAGGCCGGGGAAGCACCCCAGCCCCACGCTATCCCGGCCATCGATGCCCAGGCGCGTCAGGCCTGGCACCGGGCCCTGGGCGGCGAGGCCAATCTGCGCAGCGCCACGGCGGTGGCCGCCACCCGGCTGCGCCTGGAGCTGGCCGATGCCCAGGCCCTGGACGAGGCGGCCCTGGCCGGCCTCGGCGCCCAGGCGGTCCAGCGCCTGGAGCAGGGCGTGATCCATGTACTGCTGGGCGAACGGGCCGCCGCCGTGGCCCGGGGACTGGGCGACGCCTGAGTCGGCTTGCCCCCAGCGCCGCCAAGGCTATCGCCGAGGGGCGCTGGGGGCAGGGGGGAGCGGGGGTTTTTTGCCAGGGATGGCAAAAGTAGCGCCCAGGGATGGGTTTACAGCGCCCCGCGACGGCCTGCCCCCAGGGTAGCCCCGGGTCACCGAGCGAAAAGTGTGCCAATTGCGATAGCCCATCCAGCCCCGTTGCGACTAGGAGTCCCCGGGGTGAATCGGTTAAGCTGAGACGCCCTGTCCCCGGGAGCGCCCCATGACCCCACGCCTGATCGTCTCCGACCTGGATGGCACCCTGCTGGGCGCCGACCATGACCTGGCGCCGCGCACCGTCGCCGTGCTGCGGGCCCTGGCCGAGCGGGGCCACCACCTGGCCTTCGCCTCCGGGCGCCACTATCGGGACATGCTGGCCTATCGGGAACGCCTCGGGGTGCCGGTGCACCTGATCAGCACCAATGGCGCCTATCTCCACGACCCGGCGGGACGCCTGCTGGCGGCCCGTCACCTGGACGCGGCCCGGGCCCGGGCGCTGATCGCCCTGGAGCGCCCCGCCGAGGTGCGCCTCAACCTCTACCGGGACGATGACTGGCTGATCGACGCCGAAGCGCCGCGGCTGCTGGCGCTGCATGCCGCCACCGGCTTCGGCTATCGGGTGGTGGCGCCTGACGCCCTGGACGGCGAACGCGTCGGCAAGGTGCTCTATATCGGCGACCCGGATCATCTGGCGCGCCTCGAGGCCCAGGCCCTGGCGCACCATGGGCAGGCCCTGCATATCACCTATTCCACCGCCAATGCCCTGGAGATCATGGCCGGCGGGGTCAACAAGGGCACCGCCCTGACGGCCCTGCTCGAGCGCCTGGGACTGGCCCCCGAGGCCTGCCTGGCCTTCGGCGACAACCTCAATGACACCGAGATGCTCCGGCTTGCCGGCGAGGCCCAGGTGATGGCCAATGCCCACCCGGAGCTGGCCGGCCGGGTGCCCGAGGCGCGGCGCATCGGCCACCATGGCGAGGCGGCGGTGGCCGAGTGGCTCAGCGAGCGCTTCGCCCTCTGAGCCTGCGACCTTGGTCGCGGTCGCCTTGTCGCCGCCCTGGCCCTGTCCCATGATCGATAACCCACCACCCCTCAGCGCGGGATGCCCGCCATGACGACGACGCCTGCCACCCTGATCGTGGTCGATGACGACCCCGAGATCCGCGAGCTGCTGGCCGACTACCTGGGCCGCCACGGCTACCGGGCCCTGACCGCCGAGGACGGCGAGGCCCTGCGCGCCCTGCTGGCCCGGGAGACCCCGGACCTGCTGATCGTCGACCTGATGCTGCCCGGCGACGACGGCTTCACCCTCTGTCGCGAGCTGCGCCGCGACAGCGAGGTGCCGATCATCATGCTCACCGCCAGCGCCGACGAGACCGATCGCATCCTCGGCCTGGAGCTGGGCGCCGACGACTACCTGGGCAAGCCCTTCAATCCCCGCGAGCTGCTGGCCCGCATCAAGGCGGTGCTGCGCCGCACGCGGGGCGTCGCCACGCCGCCCAGCGCGGCCCAGGCGCGGCTGGTGGCCTTCGGCGACTGGCGCCTGGACCGGGTGAGCCGGGAGCTGATCGATGCCGAGGAGGCGCGCACCACCCTCTCCGGGGCCGACTTCCAGCTGCTGCAGGTGTTCCTCGATCACCCGGAGGAGGTGCTCTCCCGGGAGGCGCTCTTCGAGCTGACCCGGGGGCGGCCGGCGCCGCCCCTGGATCGCTCCATCGATGTGCATGTGTGCCGGTTGCGCCAGCGCCTGGGCGAGGACGCCCAGCACTCGCAACTGATCCGCACCGTGCGCGGCGCCGGCTATGTGCTGGCCACCCGGGTCGAGGTGCTCGCCTAGGATGGCGGAGGTCGTCGGTCCCTGGCGTCGCCTGCGGCGCACCCTGGCGCGCGGACTGCCGCGCTCGCTGCGCGGTCGCTTCGTGCTGATCATGATCAGCGGGGTGCTCAGCGCCCAGTTGGCCAGCTACGCGATCTGGACCGCCCAGGCCCGCGCCAGCCAGCTCGAGCAGCTCGACGAGCTCTCCCGCAACGTGGCCTACAGCGTCGCCTCCACGGTGCGCTTCTTCCGCTCCCTGCCCCGTGACTACCGGCATATCGTGCTGGACCAACTGCGCGACATGGGCGGGACCCGCTTCTTCGTCAGCATCAACGACCATCGTATCCCGGTGGAGGAGATCGGCCGGGGCCCTGAGCAGGCCCTGGTGGTGGGCAACTTCCGGCGAGTGCTGGGGGAGGAGCTGGGCATCAGCGATGCCCGGGTGGAGTTCTCCCGCCCCGAGACCCTGCGCCTGCTCAACAACCAGGTGCTGCTGCACGACCTGCCGCCCCGCTGGGGCCAGCACAGCCTGCTGATGGAGCCCCTGTCGCCGCCGATCCTGGTGGTGCAGATGGCCCTGGAGCCGGGGGAGTGGCTCTATGTGGCGACCCTGCTGCCGGTACCGGAGCTCTTCGCCGGGCGCCACTGGCTGGCCGGGGATCGCCTCTTCGCGGTGCTGATCGTGCTGTTCACCGTGGTGGGGCTCTCCTGGCTGGGTATCCGCGGCGTGACCCGGCCCCTGGCGCGGCTGGCCCGGGCCGCCCGCCAGCTGGGCGATGACCTGGACGCGCCACCCCTGCCGGAGCGGGGGCCCCGGGAGACCCGCGAGACCACCCAGGCCTTCAACCGCATGCAGCGGCGCATCCGCGCCCAGGTGGAGGAGCGCGAGCGGCTCTTCTCGGCGATCTCCCACGACCTCAAGACCCCCATCACCCGGATGCGCCTGCGCGCCGAGATGCTCGACGACCCCCACCAGCGGGAGCGTTTCTGCGCCTCCCTGGACGAGCTGGACCTGCTGGTCAAGGGGGCGCTCGCCTCGGTGAAGGGGCTCGACCTCCACGAGGAGGTGGTGGCGGTGGACGTGGTCGCGCTGCTGGAGAGCCTCGCCGCCGAGCTGCGCCTGCAGGGGGGCGAGGTGCACCTGGACGGGGAGGCGGCGCCGCTGGCGGCCAAGCCCCTGGCCCTGAAGCGCGGCCTGGGCAACCTGCTGGAGAACGCCATCTTCTACGGTGGCCGGGTCGAGGTGAGCCTGGCGGACGGCCCCGAGGCGCTGGTGATCACCCTGCGCGATCACGGCCCGGGGATTCCCGAGGCGCAGCTCGAGCGGGTCTTCGAGCCTTTCGTGCGCCTGGAGCCCTCGCGCAGCCGACATACCGGCGGCAGCGGCCTGGGGCTGGGTATCGCCCGGCATATCGTCCGCGCCCTGGGCGGTGAGTTCGAGCTCTCCAACCATCCCCAGGGGGGGCTGGTGGTGCGGCTGCGCCTGCCCCGCCGGTAGTCCGCCCGGCGGTCGTTTTATTACAAGGGGGTAATAAAGCCGCAAGACTTTGCAGCACTAGGTAACCCCACCCGGGCGCGGGCCTGGAGTAGCGTGTCGATAATCGTGCCCCCAGAGTGCGATATCAGAGCGCGACACGATAACAACAAGGAGACACGCTATGCCTGCATCCGTTGAATCCCGTCCCGTCATGCTGCGTCCCACCCTGCTCGGCCTCGCCGTGGCCGCGACCCTGGGCGCGTCCGCCGCGGCCCAGGCCGGTGAGGTAGAGGTACTGCACTGGTGGACCTCCGGCGGCGAGGCCCAGGCCGCCTCGGTGCTCAGGGACCTGGTGGAGGCCGAGGGCCACGCCTGGCAGGACTTCGCCGTGGCCGGCGGCGGCGGCGAGACCGCCATGACCGTGCTCAAGTCCCGGGCCATGTCCGGCAACCCGCCCTCGGCGGCCCAGATCAAGGGCCCCGAGATCCAGGAGTGGGGCGGCCTGGGGCTGCTCGGCGAGCTGGACGAGGTGGCCGAGACGGAGGCCTGGGATGGCCTGCTGCCGCCCCGGGTGGCGGAGATCATGCGCCACGACGGCCACTATGTGGCGGTGCCGGTCAATGTGCACCGGGTCAACTGGCTGTGGGGCAACCCCGAGGTGTTGGCGGCCGCCGGCGTGGAGATGCCGTCGAGCTTCGACGAGCTGTTCGCGGCCGCCGAGGCGATCCGCACCGCGGGCCATGTGCCCCTGGCCCACGGCGGCCAGCCCTGGCAGGACGCCACCCTCTTCGAGACGGTGGTGCTGGCGGAGGGCGGCGAGGACTTCTACCGGCGTGCCCTGGTGGAGCTCGACCCCGAGGCCCTGGGCAGCGACACCATGATCCAGGCCCTGACCACCTTCAAGCGTTTGCGCGAGCTGATGGACGAGGGCATGCCGGGGCGTGACTGGAACGTGGCCACCGCCATGGTGATCAACGGGGTGGCCGCGATGCAACTGATGGGCGACTGGGCCAAGGGCGAGTTCACCGCCGCCGGCCTCAGCGCCGGCGAGGAGTACCTCTGCGCCCCGGCGCCGGGCACCGACTCGGCCTTCACCTTCAATATCGACAGCCTGGCCATGTTCCGGGTCACCGAGGCCGCCGACCTGGCCGCCCAGCACGACCTGGCGCGGCTGGTGCTGGAGCCCACCTTCCAGGAGACCTTCAACCTGGCCAAGGGCTCGATCCCCGCCCGTACCGACCTGGACATGAGCGCCTTCGACGCCTGTGCCCAGGCCTCCATGGCCGACTTCCAGGCGGCCGCCGACAACGGCGGCCTGGTGCCCAGCATGGCCCATGGCATGGCGGTGCGCGCCGACATCCAGGGGGCCCTGTTCGATATCGTCACCAACTACTTCAACAGCAGCGACATGAGCGCCGAGCAGGCGGCACAGCGGCTGGTCCGCGCCGCCCAGGCCACTTACTAGGCCTACATCTGCTCGACATCGAGGAGGCGGCGCGCGCCGCCTCTCCCTGCCAGCGGCGGGTCCGCCCGCCGCCGAAGCCAGTGGTGACCCCATGACCCTATCGCTCTCGACCTCCCGGGAGGCCGGGCGGCCCCCGCCCGCCCGGCCGACCCCCGCGGCGCGCCTCCAGGCCTGGCTACCGCGCCTGGTACTGGCCCCCTCGGCGGCCGTCTCCCTGTGTTTCGTCTACGGCTTTATGCTGTGGACCCTGGTGCTCTCTCTGAGCAACTCGCGGATGCTGCCCAGCTACGACTTCGTCGGCTTCGCCCAGTATGCGCGGCTGATGGCCAACGACCGCTGGTGGGTGGCCTCCACCAACCTGGTGCTCTTCGGCGGCCTCTTTATCGCCATCTGCCTGGTGCTGGGGGCCCTGCTGGCGATCCTGCTGGATCAGCGCATCCGCCAGGAGGGGGCCCTGCGCACCCTCTACCTCTATCCCATGGCGCTCTCCTTTATCGTCACCGGGGTGGCCTGGAAGTGGCTGCTCAACCCCGGCCTGGGGCTGGAGGCCATGGTCCGCGGCTGGGGCTTCGAGACTTTCCGCTTCGACTGGCTGGTCAACCCGGACATGGCGGTCTACACCCTGGTGATCGCCGCGGTCTGGCAGGCCTCCGGCTTCGTCATGGCGCTGTTCCTGGCCGGGCTACGCGGCATCGATGACAGCATCATCAAGGCCGCCCAGCTCGATGGCGCCAGCCTGCCGCGGATCTACTGGCGGGTGGTCCTGCCCTGCCTGCGCCCGGTGGTGTTCAGCGCGGTGATGATCCTCGCCCATATCGCCATCAAGAGCTTCGACCTGGTGGTGGCGCTGACCGGCGGCGGCCCCGGCTATGCCTCGGACCTGCCCGCCACCTTTATGTATGCCCACGCCTTCAACCGCGCCCAGATCGGCCTGGGCTCCGCCAGCGCCATGCTGATGCTGGGCGGCGTGCTGGCGATCCTGGTGCCTTACCTCTATTCGGAACTGAGGAGTCGCAAGCATGGCTAACGTCATCCGTCGTCAGACGCCCCTGGCGCGGCTGGGCCGGGGCGCCCTCTATGCCACCCTGATCCTGGCCGCGCTCTTCTACCTGCTGCCGCTGGTGGTGATGCTGCTCACCTCGATCAAGCCCCTGGAGGAGATCCGTGCCGGCAGCCTGCTGGCGCTGCCCCTGGCACCGACCCTGGAGCCCTGGACCAAGGCCTGGGGGGAGGCCTGCACCGGGATGCGCTGCGAGGGCATCGGCGGCTACTTCTGGAACTCCTTCGCCATCGTGATTCCCGCGGTGCTGATCTCCACCCTGGTGGGGGCGCTCAACGGCTATGCCCTGACCCAGTGGCGCTTCCGGGGCTCGGAGCTGCTCTTCGCGCTGATGCTGTTCGGCTGCTTTATTCCCTTCCAGGTGGTGCTGCTGCCCATGGCCCAGACCCTGGGCTGGCTGGGCCTGGCCAGCTCCCGGGCGGGGCTGATCCTGGTGCATGTGGTGTTCGGCATCGCCTTCACCACCCTGTTCTTCCGCAACTTCTACGTGGCGGTGCCGCGGGAGCTGGTGGCGGCGGCCAAGCTGGACGGGGCGGGCTTCTTCCGTATCTTCTGGCGCATCCTGCTGCCGGTGTCGGCGCCGATCCTCGTGGTCTCGGTGATCTGGCAATTCACCCAGATCTGGAACGACTTCCTGTTCGGGGTGGTCTTCTCGGGGCACGACACCCAGCCGGTGACGGTGGCCCTCAACAACCTGGTCAACACCTCCACCGGGGTCAAGGAGTACAACGTGGACATGGCCGCCGCCATGATCGCCGCCCTGCCGACCCTGGTGGTCTATGTGCTGGCCGGCAAGTATTTCGTGCGCGGGCTGACCGCCGGTTCGGTCAAGGGCTAGGTCCAAGAACCCAAGACAACAATGAATAACGAGGTAACCGCCATGTCGGCTCTGGAAATCCACAAGGTTCGCAAGACATTCGGCAATACCGAGGTGCTCAAGGAGGTCAGCCTGGCCATCGAATCGGGGGAGTTCCTGATCCTGGTGGGGCCCTCCGGCTGCGGCAAGTCGACGCTGATGAACGCCATCGCCGGCCTCGAGCCGGTCACCGCGGGGGAGATCCGCATCGCCGGGCGCGACGTCACCTGGTGTACTCCGGCGGAGCGGGACATCGCCATGGTGTTCCAGTCCTACGCCCTCTACCCCAGCATGACGGTGCGCCAGAACATCGCCTTCGGCCTGGAGATGCGCAAGATGCCCCGGGGCGAACGGGAGGCCGCCGTGGAGCGGGTCGCCGACCTGCTGCAGATCTCCCATCTGCTCGAGCGCAAGCCGTCGCAACTCTCCGGCGGCCAGCGCCAGCGGGTGGCCATGGGTCGTGCCCTGGCCCGGGAGCCGCAGGTCTACCTCTTCGACGAGCCGCTCTCCAACCTGGATGCCAAGCTGCGCGTCGATATGCGCACCGAGATCAAGAAGCTCCATCAGCGCCTCGGCACCACCATCGTCTATGTCACCCACGACCAGGTCGAGGCGATGACCCTGGCCGACCGCATTGCCGTGATGCGCGACGGCGAGATCCTGCAACTGGGCACCCCGGAGGCGATCTACAACGACCCGGTCAATCGCTTCGTGGCGGAATTCATGGGCTCGCCGTCGATGAACCTGATCGACGCCATCCTGGAGGGCGACGCGGCGCAGGGCTACCGGCTGCGGATCGCCACCCCCGGCGAAGAGGATCTCTGCCTGTCCTGGCCGAGGCCCACCGAGGCCCTGGCCTCGCGGGTGGGCCAGCGGGTGCTGCTGGGTCTGCGCCCCGAGCACTTCGCCGAGCACGATGCGCGGATCGATGAGGCGGCCCAGGGCGCGCCCTTCAGCGCGCGGGTCTCGGTGGCCGAGCCCACCGGGGCGGATATCCTGTTGCGACTGCCCCTGGGAGGCGGGGAGGTCACCGCCCGGGTGGGGCCCCGCTGTCCGGTGCTGCCCGGCGAGCGCCTGGCGCTGCGTATCGACCTGGGGCGGGCGGTGCTCTTCGATGGCCAGAGCGAGCACCGCCTGGCCTGAGGCTTGCCGCGGTGCCGGGGGGCGGGTAGGGTAGCCGGCCTGCTGATTCCGACGAGGCCCCGCCCATGCAATTGATCGAGCGTATCGTCCATCCCGAGCTCGACTCCCTGGAGGCGCCGGCGGCGCGCATTCATCGCCGCCGGGCCGCCCGGGGGGTGATCCTCGATGGCGAGGAGATCCTGCTGCTCTATACCCGCCGCTACAACGACTTCAGCTTCCCCGGCGGCGGGGTGGACGAGGGCGAGGCCCTGGAGGCGGGGCTGCATCGGGAGCTGGCCGAGGAGACCGGGGCGCGCAATATCCGCGTGCTGGCGCCCTATGGGGTGGTGGAGGAGTGGCGGCCCCACTACAAGCCGCAGTATGACCTGATGCATATGCACTCCTACTTCTACCACTGCCAGGCGGATCGCGACCTGGGCGAGACGCGCCTGGAGGGCTATGAGCAGGCCAATGGCATGGTGCCGCGTTGGGTGCCGATCGCGGAGGCGATCGCCCATAACCGTGGGGTGATGGCGGCCAGGGAGGCCAGCATGGGGCTCTCGATCCTGCGCGAGACGCGGATGCTGGAGCACGTGGCTCGGCACCTGATGACCGAGGCGGTGGCTGGCTAAGCGACGATAGTGAACAACACAAGGCGCCCTTGCCCTGGCAGCGAGCCCAGGGCAAGGGCGCCTTGCGTTTCTGGTTTAGCGGATGGCGATCACGCCGCACTCGGCGCCATATCGCCTCACCTTGCCTTGTGGGGGTTAGCGGACGGTAATCACGCCGCACTCGGCGCCATATCGCCTCACCTTGCCTTGTGGGGTTTAGCGGATGGCGATCACGCCGCACTCGGCACCATATCGCCTCACCTTGCCTTGTGGGGTTTAGCGGACGGTAATCACGCCGCACTTGGCACTATGCATCACCTTGTGGGAGACGCTGCCCATCACCAGCCCGGCCAGGTCGCCCAGGCCGCGGCTGCCCAGCACGATGGCGTCCACGCCCAGGGTCTTGGCCTGGCTGAGGATGGTGCGAGCCGGCTCGCCCTGGCCCAGGTGGGTCTCCACCTTGGCCACGCCCAGCTCCCTGGCCTGGGCCTCGGCGCGCTCGATCACCTGCCTGCCGGCGGCCTCCAGGTCCTCCCGGCTGGCCTCCAGGGAAACGGCGCCGATGCCCCACACCAGGGTGGTCTCATGGGCCAGGGACTCGGGGATATGCAGGATATGCAGGGTGGTCTCCCCCTGGGCCAACTGACAGGCCAGCTCCAGGGCCTTCTTGCCGTTTTCGGAACCATCCACGGCGACCAGCAGTGACTTGTACATGGAACCTCTCCTTTTTCGTCGGGGACTTCGCCGCTAGCGGCGCTTGGTAACCATCCTAGGTCATCTGCGCCGGTCTGACTTGACCGGGGTCAAGTCCGTGGCGTCTTGTCGCTTTCGCCCTGGGTTTCCAGGCGGCGCAGGCGCTGCCAGACATCCTGGCGCAGGTCCTTGAGGCGTGGCGTCTCGGCCGCGGCGAAGGCCAGGGGCCGCGCCAGGCGTTGGGTGCGCAGGCCGAGCCGGGCGCTGAGCAGGCCCACCCCCAGTCCCTGGGCGCCGCGCAGGGAGATGCGGCCCGCCAGGTTCATCGACACCAGTTCCATGCCCGCCTCGCTGGCCAGCTCGCCGGCGCCGGCGAAGGCCATGTTGTAGAGCACCGCCCGCAGCAGGCGCAGGCGGCTGGCGTAGCCCAGCTCCAGGCCGTAGAGGTGGGCCAGGCGGTTTACCAGGGCCAGGTTGCGCCAGGCCACCAGGGCCATGTCCACCAGGGTCAGGGGGCTCAGGGCCACCATCACCGCGGTATCGCCGGACATCCGCGAAATCAGCCGCCGCGCCTCGCGATCCCGGGGCGCCAGCAGGTGGTGGGCCAGCAGCACCGCGGTCTCGGCGCCGTCATGGTGGGGGCCCCGGGCGGCCAGGTAGCCGCGCCAGTGGGGGTGGTCGTCGTCGAGGCCGAGCTGGTGACGCAGCCGCTCCGCCAGGGCCTGGGCCTCGCCCGGCGTCGCCTGGGGCAGGCTATCCAGGGCCTCGCGCAGCCGCACATGGCGGCGCAGCCGCTTGAGCCGCCAGAGCTCGCGGCCCAGCGCCGTGCCCCCCAGGCCCAGGGCCAGCAGCAGCAGCAGGCTCCAGCCACCGGCCAGCCAGTCGCCGCCGAGGCTGGCCCGATAGAGGGTCAGGGCGCCCTCCAGGGCGCCCAGGCCCAGGGCACCGCCGAGCAGGGTCAGCAGCCCCCAGCGGCGCTTGCGTGGGCGGGCCAGGCCGGCGTCGAGCGCCGCGTCGGCGTGCCCCGGCTCGCTCTCCTCGTCCAGGGGGCGGCTGGCCTGGGCGTCGTCGAAGCGCTGCCCGGGGCGCGGGTCGTCCTGGGCACTGGGCGTCTCGTCGAGGGAAAAGCGTTTCCCGGGGTGCGGGTCGGTCATCGGGGCTCTCTATGTCAGCTTATCGCCCAACAACCAGTCCAGCGCGGCGTCGAGGCGAATATGGGGCAGGGCGCCGCCGTCGCTCCGCGGCGGACGGCTCGTCGAGAGGGAAGTGTCTTCCCGGGCGCGGGTCGGTCATCGGGGCTCTCTATGTCAGCTTATCGCCCAACAACCAGTCCAGCGCGGCGTCGAGACGAATATGGGGCAGGGCGCCGTCATCGATCGGCGGCGGGCGAAAGGCCGGGAAGTCGAAGCCCTGGCGGTGCCAGAAGTCACGATCCGGCAGTCGGTCCGGTACCTCGCCGGGAAACAGCAGCGCCTCCTCGCCATCCAGCAGGGTACCGCGCAGGGCCGGGCTGGTGGTGCCCCGCTGGGTCACCTCCCGGGGCTCGGTGGCTCGAATGGCGGCCAGGGAGAGCGCCTTGACCGGCACGTCGGCGAAGCGCAGCTCCTTGAGGGGCTCCGCCAGCAGCGCCTCCAGCAGGGCGACCAGGCGGGGGTGCTGCTCCGGGGTCACATGGTCGGCCTTGGTGGCGGCGATGGCCAGGCGGTCGATACGCGGCGCGAAGAGGCGATGGAGCAGGCTGCGCTTGCCGTAGTCGAAGCTCTGCATCAGGGTGCCCAGCGCCCGGGCCAGGTCGTCGAAACGCTCCGGGCCGGCGCCGAGGGCGCCGAGCAGGTCCACCAGCACGATCTGGCGATCGAAGCGGCGGAAGTGCTCTCGGTAGAAGGGCTTGACGATGCGCTGCTGGTAGTGGCGAAAGCGCCGTGCCAGGGTGGCCAGGTTGCTCTCCGGCGCCGGTTTGCCGGTGGCGCCGTCGTCGAGGCCGGGCAGCGGGAAGAACTGCAGCACCGGGGCGCCGGCCAGGTCGCCGGGGAGCAGGAAGCGCCCCGGCTGCAGGTCGGCGAAGCCCGCCTCCCGGGCCGAGCGCAGCCCCTCGGCGTAGCGCTCGGCGAGACCGGCCAGTTGGGCCTCGTCGGCGGGGGCCGTCGGGTCGAGCTCGGCCACCGCCGCCAGCCAGTCGGCGAAGTGCTCGCGCCGCGCCGGCCCCAGGCCCTGCCACTGGGCCCGGCTCCAACTGGCGTAGTCGTGGCCCAGCAGCGGCAGGTCGAGTAGCCACTCGCCGGGGTAGTCGAACAGGTCCAGGGTCAGTTGGCGGGTCTCGCCGCCCAGCAGGCCACGCCGGGTGGGACGGTAGCGGATCAGCAGGCGCAGCTCGCTGATGCCCCGGGTCGGCTCCGGCCAGCGCGGCGGGCGCTCCATAAGCGCCGCCATGGCCGGGTCATAGGGGAAGCGGGGCACCGAGAGGTCGCCCTGATCGACCCGCCGGGCCCCCAGCAGGCGTCCCTCCCGGGCGGCGGGCAGCAGGTCGAGGCGTGCCTCCAGGCCGGCATGGCGCAGCTGGTTGACCAGGGAGGTGAGGAAGGCGGTCTTGCCGGCCCGGGAGAGGCCGGTGACCGCCAGCCGCAGCTGGCGGTCGCGTCCCCGTTCGAGCAGATCCTGGACGTCGCGGGCCAAGGGTGGGCGCATGGGGCTCTCTCGTGGCTGGGTCAGTCACTAATGTGGGGATCGGCCAGCGGCTTGGCAAGTCGCTGCCAGGCCAGGGCCGCCACCGGCAGCAGGCACAGCGGCAGCAGCCAGGCATTCAGCGCCGCCCAGCCCAGGGCGCTGACCATGGGGCCGGCCAGCAGGGCGGTGACGGTCACGGTGGAGAAGACCAGGAACTCGTTGGCGGCCTGGGTGCGGGCCTTCTCGGCGGGGCGGTAGGTCTCGGTGAGCAGGCCGGTGGCGGGCAGGAAGGTGAAGTTCCAGCCTAGTCCGAGCAGGATCAGCCCCAGGTGGAAGCCCATCACCCCGGCCTCCAACTGGGCCACCAGGGCGCTGGCGGCGAGCAGCAGGCAGCCGGCGAGGATCATGCGCGGCGCCCCGAAGCGGCCGGTCAGGCGTCCGGTGACGAAGGAAGGCAGGAACATGGCCACCACATGCCATTGGATGGTGGTGGCGACATGATCGAAGTGGTGGCCGGCGCCGGCCATGGCCAGGGGCGTGGCGGTCATGGCCAGGTTCATCACCCCGTAGCCGATCAGCGCCGCGGTCACGGCGACGATAAACATCGGCTGGCGCAGGATGGTGCCCAGGGGGCGAGTGGTCCCTTCGCCATGGGTGGCCGTCGGCGGCGGCAGGCGCAGCAGGGCGATCAACAGCAGCGCCACCAGGTAGAGGGCGCCCAGGCCCAGGAAGCTGCCCAGGAAGGGGGTGTCGGCCAGCTCGCGGCTGGTGCGGGCCAGCCAGGGGCCGAAGAAGGCCGCCAGCACCCCGCCACCCATCACCAGGCCGATGGCCCGGTCGCGCAGCGGTGCCGGGGCCGCCTCCACGGCGGCGAAGCGGTAGAGCTGACCGAAGCCGATGCCGATGCCGATCATCCAGGTGCCCAGCATAAAGAGCAGGAAGTGCTCGGCCACCAGGGCCTGGGCCGCCACCGCGACGCCGGCCAGTCCCGCCAGATTGCCCAGCACGAAGCCGCGCTTGCGGCCCAGTTTCGCCATCAGCAGGGAGGCGGGGATGGTGGCACACATCAGCCCCAGCCACTGGGTGGCCACCGGCGCCGTGGCCCAGGCGGGGTTGGGCGCCAGGGCGGCGCCGATCAGCGGCGAAACGGCGATCAAGAGGATATTGCCGCTGACCAGCAGGGCCTGGCACAGCGACAGCAGGGTAACGGTAAGCGGCATGACGACATTCCTTTGCGTGCTAAGGCTCCTAGTCTGCTCTCCCTGGCGTAGCGCGGCAAGGGCCGGAAACGGCGAAGCCCCGCGCGGGGCGGGGCTTCACGTCGGGCGAGTCAAGCCCGCTCTCGGGCCGAGCCTAGCCGGCGAAGGCGCCGTAGAGCAGGATCACCAGGACCACCAGCACCACCGCCGAGGGCACGGCCCCCTTCCAGGGGGTCAGGTCCACCTCGCCGCTGTCCTCGTGGACCCAGGGGGTGGCCCGCGGACGCAGCTTGCCGATCAGCAGCATCACCGCCACCAGCAGCACGAAGACCGCCGCCACGAAGTGGAACTCGTGCATGATCCCCGGCAGCTTGTCGAAGGGCGGCACGAAGTAGCCCGCGGCGATCAGCAGGCAGCCCCCCACCAGGGCCACCTTGGCGGCCATGGGCGGGACCCGCTTGGTCAGCAGGCCCACCAGCACCACCGCCAGCAGCGGGATGAAGTAGATGGCGTTCATCTTCTGCAGGTAGCCGAAGAGGCTCTCCTGGCCGGCCAGCAGCGGGGCGATGGTCATGGTGGTGAGGGCCATGATCCAGCCGAACACCTTGCCCGACTTGACTACCTGCTCCTCGCTGGCGTCCTTCTTCAGCACGCCCTTGTAGATGCCCAGGCTGAAGATGGTGGTGGTGCTGTTCAGCGCCGAGTTGAAGGAGGAGAGGATGGCGCCCACCATCACCGCGGCGAAGAAGCCGGTGAGGTAGGGAGGCAGCACATTGAACACCAGATGGCCATAGGCCTCGTCGGCGCGCACGCCCTGGTCGGCATAGAGGTGGTAGGCGATGATCCCCGGCAGCACCAGGTAGAGGGGCCCGAGCAGCTTGAAGGCGCCGGTCAGCAGCACGCCCTTCTGGCCCTCGGCGAGGTTCTTGGCGGCGAAGGTGCGCTGGATGATCTGCTGGTTGGTGGTCCAGTAGAAGAGGTGCAGCAGCAGCACGCCGGTGAAGACGGTGGAGAAGGGCACCTGCTGTCCCGGGCCGCCGATGGAGTTGAGCTTCTGCGGGTCGCTGGCCTTGAGGAGCTCCCAGCCCGCCAGTACGCCCTCGCCGCCGCTGACCGCCTGCAGGCCCACATAGACGATCAAGAAGCCGCCGATCAGCAGGCCCACCCCGTTGAGGGTGTCGGAGACCGCCACGGTGCGCAGGCCGCCGAACAGGGCATAGAGGGCGCCGATGATGCCGACGACCCACACCGTCAGCCACAGCAGGGTGGTGGAGGACTGGATGCCGGTGAGGCCGGGCAGGTCGAGCATGCCTTGCAGGCCCATGGCGCCGGAGTAGAGGATGATCGGCAGCAGGATCACCGCATAAGCGATCAGGAAGATGATATTGGCGATCAACTGGGTGCCGTTATCGAAGCGGATCGCCAGCAGCTGGGGCAGGGTGGCGATGCCGCTTCTCAGGAAGCGCGGCAGGAAGAACAGCGCCAGGGCCACCAGGGCGATCACCGCGATCACCTCCCAGGCCATGACGCTCAGGCCGTCGCTGAAGGCGGCGCCGTTGAGACCCACCATCTGCTCGGTGGAGAGGTTGGTCATCAGCAGCGAGCCGGCGATCAGCGGGAAGGTGAGGCTGCGCCCGGCCAGGAAGTAGCCGTTGGTGCTCTCATGGTCGTCGCGACGGGTCAGCCACCAGGTGATCAGGGCCACCAGGCCCGTGAAGAACAGGAAGGAGATGAGGGTCAGGGCGTGCATGGAAGAATCCTTGCCGTTGGGCCACCCCCGTGAGGGGTGTTTATGTAATTTTACTAGGTGATGGGGATTCTACGGCGCACCCCGGCGGCGATCATTAGACCAAGGTCTAGATTTTATTGATGAATTGTTGGTTTTGTTACAGCGTTGAAATATAGCGGGCCGAGCATCGCCTATGCTGGAGGCGATCGCCCCGCGGGGCCCCGAGCGAAGGAGCAGACGATGGCAGCGGAATCGCCGCAGGTAGTACTGAGTTTCTGGTTCGAGACCCTGACGCCACGCCAGTGGTTCGCCAAGGACGCGGCCCTGGATCGGCGCATCGCCGAGGCCTTCGGCGCGACCCTGGTGGCGGCGAGTCGCGGCGAACTCTGGACGTGGCGAAGCTCGCCACGCGGGCGCCTGGCGGAGATCCTGGTGCTGGATCAGTTCTCGCGCAATATTTACCGGGAGTCGCCCGGGGCCTTCGCCCAGGATCCCCAGGCCCTGGTGCTGGCCCAGGAGGCGGTGGCCCGAGGGGAGGATGCCGCCCTGGAAACGCCCGAGCGGGCCTTTCTCTATATGCCCTATATGCACAGCGAGTCCCTGGCGATCCATGATCAGGCGCTGCGGCTGTTCGCGCAGCCGGGGCTGGAGGAGAACCTGCGCTTCGAGCAGCGCCACCGGGAGATCATCGCGCGGTTCGGGCGTTATCCGCACCGCAATGCCATCCTGGGCCGGGAATCCACGCCGCAGGAGCTGGCCTTCCTCGAGGAACCGGGCTCGGCGTTTTGAAGTCGGGTAGACTTCACCAGGGAAAACTCACTGACCATACAAGGAGTAGCGCATGGGCTTGATCGGCTGGTTGATTATCGGAGGACTGGCGGGCTGGATCGCCGGACACGTGATGCGCGGCGGCGGCTTCGGGCTGTTCGGCAATATCGGCGTGGGCATCTTGGGGGCGGTGATCGGCGGTTTCCTGTTCGGCCTGCTGGGCCTGCAGGCCGGCAGCGTAATCGGCTCCCTGATCACCGCGGTGATCGGCGCCGTGGTGCTGCTGTGGGGCATCAATATGCTCAGGAGAGATTGAGGGATAGGCTGCATCACCTGGGCGGGTGAGTGGTGACCCCCTTGGCCGCCCAGAGTGAGTCCGACAAGGCCCGCTTCTGATGAGGAAGCGGGCCTTGTCGGTATTTTCCTAAAGTTTTCTTCCCTGCTGCCGCTATCTCCCTCTGTCTGGGAGCCGGTATATAGCAGGGAATGCATAGTGGATAAAAGTCGATTATGGGGTCGCCTCGGATCGCTGGTGGCGTGTCTATGGAGTGCTACGGTCATGGCGACCGAACCACCCCCAGCCCCGAGTACGGCATCCGTCAACCAGGACTTCATTCGCGGCGACCAGCAGCGTCTGCTGGAAGAGCAGCGGCATCGGTTGCAGCAACTGCAACGCCTGCCAGGCAGGAGTGAAACACCGTCAGCGTCCCCTGCGTCGCCGCAGCTACAATGCTTGCCAATCGAGGTCATTGACCTGGAAGGCGTTGCGTTGCTTAGCGATGGCTTTCAGCAAACCCTCATTGAACCGTTCATCGGACACTGTCTGACGGTGGATGATCTCAATGAACTGCTGCAGGATGTCACGCAGGCCTATCTTGATCGTGGCTTTGTTACTACGCGTGCCTATCTGCCGCAACAGGATCTTTCCCGGCAACGCTTGCGGGTGGTCGTCGTCGAGGGGCATATCGACGCCTTGGAAAGCCCAGGCGACACACCGACGCCTCGCGAATTGGCCATGGCTTCACCGACCGGAGTGGGCGATGTCCTCAATCTCCGCGATCTCGAGCAACTGATCGACCAGTTGAATCGCTTGCCTTCACGTCAGGCCACCCTGGAGCTTGTGCCGGGCGAGACGGTAGGCGGCAGCCGCGTTCATGTCTCCAGCGCGGCCAGTCGGCCGGTAAGAGTTTCGCTGGAGCGCAACAATGACGGTAGCGGGGGGACCGGCGAACAACAGTGGCGCGCGGGGCTCGAGTGGGATAGCCCCCTGGGGCTCGCCGATCAGTTCATCGCTCAATGGGGGCATGACGTAACTGACCGCTCCCATATCGGCTCCAGCAGCGGCCATTTCGCTTATAGTCTGCCTTATGGTTATTGGACGTTCTCTTACGACTATACCAATAGCGATTATCACACCCTTGCCGAAGCCAACGGCTTCCTCTTCACGCTCGAGGGCAAGAGCGAGCGGCATCGGTTGCAGGCCGAGCGGCTGTTGTGGCGCGACAGCGTCAGCAAGACGGCAGCGAGTGTCGGCCTCGGTCGCCTGTCGACGCGCAACTATATCGATGGCGTTCGCATCGGGGTGAGTAGCCAGCGCTTGAGTGAGCTCGGCATCGGCATCAACCATGGCCGTCGTATCGGCAACGCACTCTTCAATATCGATATCGGCTGGCAGAAGGGACTCACCCTGTTTGGTGCGCAGAGCGATGGCACCAATACTCCCGGAACCCCAAGGGCACAGTTCGAGAGGACGACCCTGACACTGAGCTATCTCCAGCCCTTTTCCTTGTTTCGGCAGTCACTGAGTTTTTCGAGCCTGCTCCATGGCCAGTGGAGCGATGACGTCCTTTATAGCCCGCAACGCTTGAGCCTAGGGGGGCAGGGTTCGGTACGTGGCTTCAAGGAATACTCCTTGAGTGGGGACAGCGGTGGATATTGGCGTAATCAGGTCACCTGGCAATACCCGCTCGAGGGTGTCCGGCCCCTGTTCGAAACCCTCGAAGCATCGCTGGCCTACGACGTGGGTGTGATCCACCACGGCCGGCACAACCCCGAACTCCATGGTCGCCTCAGTGGTTATGCACTGGGCTTCGGTCTGCGTGGTGAGCATCTCGCGGCCAATGTCAGTGTCGCCCACTCGCTGGAACGCCCCGACGTGTTTCCACGGCGGGAGACGCCGGTGTATTTCAGCGTCAAGGCGTTCTTGTAGGTGATGCCCAGTCACGATGGATCGTGAATGGCCACGAATAAATGAGTGCAACGAACAACCGAACAGTGATGCAGGGAAGCAGCCACCATGAATATTCGTAGTCCCTCGAGTCGCTACGTCGCCATCCTCATCATCAACGCCCTTTTCTGGCACCCGGTCGTGGTCCTGGCCGACGGCATCGTCGTCGCCCCCGGCGCCGGCAACACCGCCCTGGATCGGGCCGGCAACGGCGTACCCGTGGTCGATATCGCGACCCCCAACGGGAGTGGGCTGTCGCACAACCGCTTCTCCGACTACAACGTCGACGAGGGGGGCGTCATTCTCAACAATGCCACCGGCAAACTGCAATCCACCCAGCTCGGCGGGCTTATCGTCGGCAACCCCAACCTGCGCGACCAGGCGGCGAGACTGATCGTCAACGAAGTCAATGGTGGCCGGCCCAGTCGACTCGAAGGCTATACGGAAGTGGCTGGTGCCGCCGCCGATGTGGTGGTGGCCAACCCCTACGGCATCACCTGCAACGGCTGTGGTTTCATCAACAGCCCGCGGGTGACGCTCTCCACGGGCCGACCCATCATCGAGGACGGTGATCTCGCGCGTTTCGCCGTCGACCAGGGGCGGGTCGCGATCGAAGGCCTGGGGCTCGATGCCACCCAGGTCGATCAGTTCGACATCATCACCCGAGCCGCCGAAATCAACGCCGAACTCCATGCCAACCGCCTGAACGTGATCACCGGGGTCAACGACGTCGACGCCGAGACCCTGGCGACCACGGCACGCCAGGGCACGGGTGAGGCTCCGGCACTGGCCATCGATGCCTCGGCCCTGGGCGGCATGTACGCCGGTAGCATCCGCCTGGTCGGCACCGAGAGTGGCGTAGGGGTCAGGCTGGCCGGGGATATGGCGGCCAGCGAGGGCGATATCCTCATCGACGCTAACGGCCACCTGCGCCTGGCCGATGCCTCCAGCACCGGCCAGGCGCAGGTCAATGCCACGCGCGCGACGCTGGGCGGCGATATTCATGCCAGCCAGGCCATCACCGTGCGCACCCGCGACAACCTCGACATCGACGGCAACCTGACCAGCGGCGGCGACATCACCCTCGACGCCGGACGGCGCCTCGCCAACCAGGGAGCCGTCATCGCCGGCATCGAGAACGACGTGCGCCGGGCCGGTGCCGACCTGACCCTCCGGGCAGACCGCCTCGATAACCATGGGTGGCTCGATGCTACCGAGCGCCTCGTGGTGACATCCGCCGATGCGCACAATCATGGCCGCCTGCTGGCCGATGAGATCGCCGTCGACGCCCGCCAGCAGGTGACCAATACCGGCACTATCCAGGGCGAGCGCGTGACCCTGACGAGTCGCACCGTTACCAACCGGGGCCAGGCGGCGACCCTGGCCGCCACCGCCTCGCTCGAACTCGATACCGACCATCTCGACAACCTCGGCGGCAGCGTGCAGTTCGCCCAAGGCCAGGACGTTCGGCTTGACCTCGAGCGTCTCGACAACAGCGGCGGGACCCTGAGCCTCGATGACGGTGACCTTCAGGGCCGCATTGGCACTCTGACCAATCGCGGCGGCCGCCTCACCGCCGATAGCATCGATCTCGACGCCGCCTCGCTGGATAACAGCAGCGAAGGCTTGATTGCCGCCACCGACGGTGACCTGACCCTCGACGTTGTCGATACCCTCGACAATAGCCAGGGCCGGTTGCAGGCCAGCGGCGACGTGGCGCTTACAGCCACCACGCTCACCAACAGCGACGGCACGATCGGCGGCGATACCGCCACGCTCACCATCGCCCAGGACCTGAGCAACGACGATGGCGTGATCAGCGCCGAGCACGCTGACCTCGCGCTTGAGGTCGGCACGCGGCTGGGTAATGCCGCGGGCCACCTCCAGGCACGCACCGGCACGCTGACGCTCAGCGCCGGCGAGGTCGACAACCGGGGCGGCGTCCTGTTGGCTGAGCAGGTCATCAATGCCCGTGTGGGCGGCGCGCTCGACAATGGTGCCCAGGGCGTGCTCACTGCCGACGCCATTACGCTCGACGCCAACCAACTGACCAATCACACCGGCAGCCTGGTCGGCGACCTGGTGACCCTGACGCTGGCTCGCCTCGACAACGATGCCGGGCTGATCAGTGCCAACCAGGGACTGCATCTCGACCTGGTCGGGGCGTTGAGCAATCGCGCCGGGCGCCTGCAGGTCACCGACGGCGAGCTGGTACTGAACGGCGGGGCGACGCTCGACAATACCCAGGGCACCCTGGTCGCCGATAGCCTGAGACTGACCGAGATCGGCACGATCGTTAACCGGCAGGGGGAACTGGTAGCCGGTACCGTCGATATCCAGGCAGCCTCGCTGGATAACAGCAGCGAAGGCTTGATTGCCGCCACCGACGGTGACCTGACCCTCGACGTTGTCGATACCCTCGACAATAGCCAGGGCCGGTTGCAGGCCAGCGGCGACGTGACGCTTACAGCCACCACGCTCACCAACAGCGACGGCACGATCGGCGGCGATACCGCCACGCTCACCATCGCCCAGGACCTGAGCAACGACGATGGCGTGATCAGCGCCGAGCACGGTGACCTCGCGCTTGAGGTCGGCACGCGGCTGGGTAATGCCGCGGGCCACCTCCAGGCACGCACTGGCACGCTGACGCTCAGCGCCGGCGAGGTCGACAACCGGGGCGGCGTCCTGTTGGCTGAGCAGGTCATCAATGCCCGTGTGGGCGGCGCGCTCGACAATGGTGCCCAGGGCGTGCTCACTGCCGACGCCATTACGCTCGACGCCGGCCAACTGACCAATCACACCGGCAGCCTGATCGGCGACCTGGTGGCCCTGACGCTGGCTCGCCTCGACAACGATGCCGGGCTGATCAGCGCCAACCAGGGACTGCATCTCGACCTGGTCGGGGCGTTGAGCAATCGCGCCGGGCGCCTGCAGGTCACCGACGGCGAGCTGGTACTGAACGGCGGGACGACGCTCGACAATACCCAGGGCATCCTGGTCGCCGATAGCCTGCGACTGACCGAGATCGGCACAGTCACCAACCGCCAGGGTAAGCTCATCGCCGATGCCATCGCGCTGGATGCCGCTTCACTCGACAACACGGATGACGGTCTCGTCGCGGCAGGCGTGGGGGGCATAGGCATAGCGCTGTCGGGCGCCCTCGACAATCGCCACGGCAAGGTGCAGTCAGACCAAGCGCTGGCCATTGCCGCGCAGCATATCGACAATCGCAACGGCGCGATGCTTGGCGATGGCTTCCAGCTTACTGCCGAACACGTGCTTAACCGGGGCGGCGCCGTGCTTGGCGGGACGGCCGGGAGCCGCGTGACGTTAGTCGATAGCGCCACCGCCCGTCTCGACAACCGCGACGGTGCCATCGATGCCCTGGACGGCCAACTGACCCTGCGCGCCACTGCCGGCACTCTTGATAACCAGGGCGGCTCGCTGAGCGGGGAGCGGCTCGCTATCGACGTCGCCACTTTCGTCAACGACGGCGGGCAGGCCGTGGCCGGCGCCGAGGGACTGTCGCTCTCCGCGCAGCAGCTCGACAACCGCAACGGCCTGGTGATCACCCAGGACGGTGCGCTCGATACGTACTTCGGCTTGCTGCAGAATCAGGGCGGCGCCCTGCAGGGCGACAGCGCCACCTTCACCGGCGACACCCTGGTCAATGCCGACGATGGCCTGATTGCCGGCCTCGATGGCCAGGTGACGATGGTGCTGACCAACGGTCTCGACAATCGCGATGGCCGGGTCCTCGCCAACGGCACGCTCGGTATCGACCCGCCGTTTATCGACAACCGCCAGGGGCAGTTGGCAGGACGCACCGTTCGCCTGGAAGCCGGTCATCTCGACAACGCCGGTGGCATGATCGAAGCCACCGAGAACCTGACGGTCGACGCCGAACGACTGACCAATACCGATGGCGAGCTGCGCGCCCTGGGCGGTGACGATAGCCGCCTCACCATCGCCGGCACCTTCGACAACCAAGATGGCCGGGTCGAACTGGCCAGCGACGATGCCACTCTGGAGGCCGGCACCCTACGCAACGGTCAAGGGCAACTCCAACATGCCGGCGGCGGCCTGTTCCAGATCACCGCCAACCGCCTCGCCAACGTCGGTGGCCAGATGCAAGGTACCGGTAGCGGCCAGGTGACGCTGGACCGGCTCGACGACGTCGGCCAGTGGCAGTTCAACGGCGCGCTCGGCTTTGACCTCGACCAGGGACTGACTCTCGCCGCCGGCGACCGAATCGCCACTGCCGGTCGTCTGACCCTCAACCTGGCCAGCCTCGATAATCGCGGCGAGTTGCTCGCCAACGACGCCCTCACCCTGACCACCAGCGGCGACATCACCAACCACGGCCTGATTTCCACCCAGGGTGACCTCGCCGTCAGTGCCCGCCACCTCACCCAGCGCGGCGGACGCCTGGCCGGCGGCGGCACCTCGACCTACCGTCTCGGCGGTACCCTCGACAACCTGGGTCGCCTGACCGGCGTAGGCAATGTCGATATCACCACCGCTTACCTCGACAACCGCGGCACCCTGGGCAGCCAGGCGGACCTGAGAATCGTCAGCCGTGGCGGCATCGACAATGGTCCCGATACCTTGCTGTTCGCCGGTGGCGACATGACCCTTCGCGGCACGCGCCTGGTCAACCGCTACGGCGATATCTACAGCCGGGGCAATCTCGACGTCGCGCGTAACGACCGGCATGCCTTGGCTGATCGCCTCGAGAACCGCTCGGGAACGATCGAGGCGGAGGGAGATATCGCGCTCTATGCCGAGGCTATCGTCAACACCAAGGATGAGTATCAGGAAGACCAGGTACTTCAGGAGCGCAGCCTATCCGCTACGGCCTATGCCGTAACAAGCTCTCATCGAGAGTATTACAGTGGTGGGCGTGATAGCGACAAAGGCTGGATCTGGGTCTCTGACGGGGTGCTTTGGAGCTTTGCCGAGTATGAGCTTCAGGAACAGTACAAGACTGAGGTTGCACAGGACTCACCCGCAGCCCGGCTGGTCGCCGGTGGCGATATGGCGATACGTGCCGGTGACCTCGAAAATGCCAATAGCCTGATAGCGGCAAACGGCAATCTGCATATCCAGGCCGATACGCTGGAGAATCGAGGTGCGGGACGTGAATCGGTCTTCAAGTTGACCTCCTACGGTGACCCCCAGGCCTTGGCGGGGCTGACTCCCAACGAAGAAGAGTGCCGCCCCTTCTCCCCATGTTTCGATTATAGAAACGGTAGCCGTGGATATTGGGTCAAGGAATCCTTGCTTCCTGACGATCTTGCCGCCAGTGTCGCCGACTGGAACGCCAGCGACGGGCTCGATGCGCAAGGGCAGGATCTCCCCTTGCCGGAGGCGCTGGCGGGTTCCGAACAACTCAGCCAGGTCGTGACGCGGACACCACTCGACAGCGCGGGCGCGGCGGTGATTCAGGCCGGTGGCCGGGTCTCGATCGATGTCGCCAACCGCCTCGACAACGGCCAGATCGAAAACCAGGTACGCGAACAGTTAAGCGGCAACCTCGCCGACACGGCGCCGCCTGATGTCGTCGACTCCCTCGATATCACCCTCAACCGCCGCACCGATAACACTGACACGCGCAGTGCCAGAGAACTCCATCGCGTCGCTCGCAGCGATGCGTCTGCCACGGATAGCCTTGCCTCGACCGATCTCGATGTCGCCATGGTGGAGGCCGGTCAGTCAACGGTCGATCCGGGCGAGATGGCGGTCGCTCCGGGTGACGTGGCCAGCTACCGCGACGTGCCCTTCGAGCGTATCGCGCCGACCCAGCTCGCCTCGTTCCGCTTGCCGCGGGGACGCTATGGGCTCTTCGTCCGCAATACTTCGCCACACAGCCGTTATTTGGTCGAGACCAACCCCGAGTTCACCAGCGCCGAGCGGCTGATGGGCTCCGACTACCTGCTCGACAAGCTGGGCTACAGCGATGATGGTGCCTACCAGTTACTCGGCGACGGGCGCTACGAGTCGCGGCTGATTCGCGATGCCGTGCTGGCCAATACCGGGCAGCGTTTCCTCGAGGACTCCCTGAGCGACGACTACGCCCAGTATCGCCACCTGATGGACAACGCCGTGGCGGCCAGGGACGCCCTGCAGCTCAGCGTCGGCGTCGGCCTGACGCCGGCGCAGACCGCGGCGCTTACCCACGACATCGTGTGGCTGGAAGAACAGCAGGTCGACGGCGAGACGGTGCTCGCCCCGGTGCTCTATCTCGCCCAGGTCGACGAGCGCAACGTGCGTGGCGCAAGCCTGATCCAGGGCCGCGACATCGACCTGATCACCGGCGGCGATCTGGTCAATGTCGGCACCATCCGCGCCGGCGACGACCTCACCGCGTTGAGCGGGGGCTCGATTCTTCAGGGCGGCCTGGTCGAGGCGGGCCAGCGCCTGGCGCTGAGCGCCCGCGACTCGATCCGCAACGCCCTGGCCGGCGAGATTCGCGGCGGCCGGGTCAGCCTGGCGGCGCGCGAGGGCGATATCGTCAACGACCGCACCGCGGTCACCGCCGGCCACGCGCGTTCCTATGCCACCTATCTCGACCAGGGCGGGCTGATCAGCGCCCGCGACGGCCTGGACCTGAGCGCTGGGCGCGATATCGTCAACCGCGCCGAGATCGCCAGTCAGGGCGACGTCGCTTTCCTCGCGGGGCGCGATATCGTCAGCGAAGCGGTGGCCGATGCCCGCCGCCAGGTCAACGGCTATGCAGCGGGTGTCGGGGAAGGCAGCGAACGCACCACGCAACTCGGCGCCAGTATTTCGGCAGGGGGCGATGCCGCGCTGAGCGCCGGCCGTGACATGAGGCTTACCGCCAGCACGATCGACGCCGACGGTGCCCTGAGCGTGGCGGCGGCCCGCGATATCCGCCTCGACGCCGCTGAGGACACCACCCACGACTGGGGCGGGACCGGCTCCCGCCGGTGGTATGGGAGACAGCGTACCGATGAACGCACCACCACCCAGGTCGGCAGCCAACTGAGCAGCGGCGGTGACACCGACCTCGGCGCCGGACGCGACGTGCGCCTGGCCGCCAGCGAGATCGATAGCCGCGCGGGCCTGGCCATCACGGCGGGCAACGATATCGTCCTCGACGCCGCCGAGAACACCAGCCAGACCCAGACCGATGAGTGGCGTCGCGAGTCGCAAACCCGCACGGTCGAACAAGCCGGCAGCACGCTGACGGCCAGCGACGACATCGCCCTCCAGGCGCAGCGCCACCTCACCGCCATCGCCAGCCGTGCCGAGGCCGGCGGCGACCTGGCGCTCGACGCCGGTGGCGACCTCACCCTGGCCGCGGCGGCCAATGTCAATCACCACGAATCCCACACCCGTACCACCGACTGGATCAGCCGCCGGGTGCGCCAGCAGGGCAGCGACATGCTGGCCGGCGGCGACCTGACGCTGCGTAGCGGGCGCGACCTGCGGCTGATCGCCAGCCAGGCCGCGGCGGGCGACGACGTCGTCCTGATCGCCGGTCGCGACGTCGAACTGCTCGCCGCCAATGACCAGGACTACTCCCTCTACGAAAAGGAAGAGCGCGGCCTGTTCAGCAGCCGTTACCAGCGCGACGAAATCAACGATCTGCGCGCCGTGGGCAGCCACCTCGAGAGCGGTAATGATCTCACCGTGATCAGCGGCGTCGACCAGCGCTACCAGGGCGCCCGCCTCGAGGCCGGTAACGACCTGACCCTGGCCAGCGGCGGCACGGTCCGCTTCGAGGCCGCCAGCGACGTCCACACCGAAGCCCACGAGAAGCACAGCGGCAACTTCGCCTGGCAATCGTCGCGGGGCGAAGGACGCACCGACGAGACCCTGCGTCAGAGCGAGCTGCTCGCTCGGGGCGAGCTGGTCATCCAGGCCGCCGACGGCATCGTCGCCGAGGTACCCGAGATCGATGCGCAAAGCGTGCGCCAGACCGTCGACGCCCTGGTGGCCGCCAATCCCGACCTCGCCTGGCTGCAGGACATGGAAGCACGCGGCGATATCGACTGGCGGCGGGTCAGGGCGATCCACGACAGTTGGGAGTACGAACAATCCGGGCTGGGCGCCGGGGCCGCACTGGCGATAAGCATCGTCGCCGCGGCGGTGGCGGGACCGGCCGTGGCGGGGGCCCTGCAAGCCGCGGGCAGCGGCGCCGTCGTTGCTGCCGCGGGTGGTGCGATGGCCGGCTCGCTGGCGGGGACCGGCGCGGTTAGTGTGATCAACCACCGTGGCGACCTGGGCGCCACGTTCGACGACACCTTCTCCAGCGACAGCCTGCGTGGCGCGGCCACCGCCGCCATCAGCGCCGGCATCGCCAACGGCCTGGATGGTGCCTGGGGGAGCATCACCAACCCGACCACCGGCGCCACCGGCGGGCTGGACCTGGGCACTCTCGACGGCATTGGGCGCTTCGCCGGCCAGCGTGCCACCCAGGCGGCCCTCGACGCCGGCGTGCGCAGCGCCATCGAGGGCGGCAGCGTCGGGGACCACCTCGACGCTGGTCTCGAGGATGCCCTGGCACACGTGGTCAGCGGGGTGCTGTTCCACGCCGTGGGCGATCAGGCGCAAAGGCGTGACTGGGCGGAAGGCGGCCCCGAGAAGGTCGCCCTGCATGCCCTGGTCGGGGGCAGTGTGGCCGAAGCCATGGGCGGCGACTTCCGCAGCGGCGCCCTGGCGGCGGGGGCCAGCGAGGCGCTGGTCGATCGGCTGGTGGAAGACGGCTACGAGCGGCAGGTCCTGAGCAACACCGTGGCGCAGCTGGTGGGCATAGTGGCCGCCGAATTCAGCGGCGGCGACGCCAATGAGGGTGCCTTTATCGCCGGCCAGGTGGAGTCCTACAACCGCCAACTGCACCCGCGCGAGCGCGACCTTATCGCCGAGCAAGCCGCGACGATGGAAGCCCAACTGGGCTCGCCTCGGCTCGAGGACGTCACCTGGTCTGACATGATGGCGCTGGTGTCCGGGGCACAACTCGACGCGCAGCAGGCGGCCCGGTTCGACACCCTGCTGGCGGAACTGGACAACACCTCCAACGCCAACAACCCGTTGTACCAGCGTTTCCTGGAGGACCTGCAGACTGCCCAGGCTGCCATGGGTGGCCTAGCGGCACGCCATCAGAACGAATCCCTGAGCTGGGCCGATGGCCAGCCGATCACCGCCCATGGGGAAGAGGTCACGGCCTTCCAGGCCACGCAGGCGCAGTATCGGGATGGTGGGCTGTTTGGCCAAGTCGAAGCTGGTACCGCTGGGCTTGGGGCGCTGGGACTCTTCACGCAATATGGTGCAGGGCAGGCGAGTCAGCATTATGGAGAGGTCGCCGATATCGGCGCCTCGGCACCGCCAATGGATGAGGTGTATGATCGGGCCTATTGGAACGCCCTGGGCGGTGGTGCCGAGTCGAGCACGATTGATGTCGATCTTGCCCTGGCTCTGACGGGGACGGGCGCTGGTGCGAGAGCCGTCTCGCTGGGTGCCCGAGGGCTCAGGAGCTGGCTGCAGGCGAGGGTTAGTGGAAGAACAGTTATAGACAATGTTGGGCCATCACCAAGGACACCTGTTGGACGACTTGGTCAACAAACTAATTTTCCGAACCCGAATGCACCGGCTCCTAGAAATTCTCCGACGACGATTAATGGCCGAGATTATAGCGGGCATGCAATTGATAGAATGCAGGAGCGTGGATTTACGCCTTCTGTTATTGAAAATGCTATAAAAAGCGGCGCTCGAAGCGAGGGTAATAAGCCTAACACTACGGTATTTGCAGATGGTGGAAACAAACTTCGTGTTATTATTAATTCTGAAACTGGGCGTGTTATTACAGTGATCGGGGGTGGTAAGTGAGTATAAGATCTGATAGGGAGGTGACGCTTTATGATAGGGTCCGTGAGGCTGTTCACTACCGGTGGGACCCAATAGGAGTTGCCGATTACTCGGAAGAGATGGGAGAGTACGATGGTTATATCCCCGCCCTCTGCAAGCTCCTAGAGGAGGGCGCAAGCCCTGAGCAGATTTTTGAGTATTTGTGGGCAATAGAAATAGGCTCTATGGGGCTAAGTGGCGATAGAAAATCAACGAAAGAGTTCTCTGCTTGGCTTTGCCGTTTAGCAGGATCTGCCAGATAAGTGAACGGTTGTCACCATGGCCAACTGCAACACTTAATGCCGATCTTTAACAATTAGTTCGATTTCGTGCCACTCGAGAGGGGTGCCCTCTCGAGTGGGCGAGCCTAAGACATTGCAGCGTCGACCAGTAGTATCAGGGCGACGCCGACTTCCAGGCGGGACGCGATATCGTCCTCGACGCCGCCGAGGACGCAACCCAGACTCAGACCCGCGGCGGGCGGCGACGCCGTCCTGATCGCCGGTCGCGACGTCGAACTGCTCGCCGCCAATGACCAGGACTACTCCCTCTACGAAAAGGAAGAGAGTGGCCTGTTCAGCAGCCGTTACCAGCGCGACGAAATCAACGACCTGCGCGCCGTGGGCAGCCACCTCGAGAGCGGTAATGATCTCACCGTGGTCAGCGGCGCCGACCAGCGCTACCAGGGCGCCCGCCTCGAGGCCGGTAACGACCTGACCCTGGCCAGCGGCGGCACGGTCCGCTTCGAGGCCGCCAGCGACGTCCACACCGAATCCCACGAGAAGCACAGCGGCAACTTCGCCTGGCAATCGTCGCGGGGCGAAGGACGCACCGACGAGACCCTGCGTCAGAGCGAGCTGCTCGCTCGGGGCGAGCTGGTCATCCAGGCCGCCGACGGCATCGTCGCCGAGGTGCCCGAGATCGATGCGCAGACCGTCAGCCAGACCATCGACGCCATGGTCGAAGCCGACCCCGACCTCGCCTGGCTCCAGGACATGGAAGCACGCGGCGATATCGACTGGCGGCGGGTCAGGGCGATCCACGACAGTTGGGAGTACGAACAATCCGGGCTGGGCGCCGGGGCCGCACTGGCGGTGGCCATCGTCGCCTCGGTATTCGTGGGACCGGCCGCCGCCGGCATGCTCGGGGCCACCGGTGCCACGGGCGCGGCGGTCAGTGCCGCGGCGTCTTCACTGGCTACCACCGCCACCGTAAGTGCGGTCAACCACCGCGGCGACCTGGGCGATGTGTTCGACGACACCTTCTCCAGCGACAGCCTGCGCAGCGCCGCCACCGCCGCCATCAGCGCCGGCATCGCCAACGGCCTGGATGGTGCCTGGGGGAGCACCACCAACCCGACCACCGGCGCCACCGGCGGGCTGGACCTGGGCACTCTCGACGGCATTGGGCGCTTCGCCGGCCAGCGTGCCACCCAGGCGGCCCTCGACGCTGGCGTGCGCAGCGTCATCGAGGGCGGCAGCTTCGGAGACCACCTCGACGCTGGTCTCGAGGATGCCCTGGCGCACGTGGTCAGCGGGGTGCTGTTCCACGCCGTGGGCGATCAGGCGCGGAATAACCACTGGGCGGAAGGCGGCCCCGAGACGGTCGCCCTGCATGCCCTGGTCGGGGGCAGCGTGGCCGAAGCCATGGGCGGCGACTTCAAGACCGGCGCCCTGGCGGCGGGGGCCAGCGAGGCGCTGGTGGAGCACCTGGCCGAGCTGGTCAATAACGACCCGCAACTGCTGGTGGCCGCGTCGCAGATCACCGGCATCGTCGCCGCCGAGCTGACGGACGGCGATGTGAATCAAGGCGCTGAGATCGCCGGGCAGGGGACGCGGTACAACTACCTGTCGCATGCGCAGAAGGCGCAGCGTGACCGCGAGCTGGCCGAGTGCGAGGACGTGGCTTGCCAGCTCGAAACGCGGGTGCGCTGGGGCGCTACCGATGTTGGACAAGACGCCTCGTTGGCGGCAGGTGTCGTGGCCGGTGTCCCGGTCGAGATGATGAACACTGTGGAAGGCCTGCTGGCGCTGCTGGATGGGGACACCTATGTCGCACTTTACGAACTCTTGCAACAGGATGATGTGCTGTCGATCATTGGGGAAGGCCTCAAGGACGAGTACACGCAGCGCATCGACACGCTGCAGGCCGAGTATCAGCGAGCCGGTGCCGACGGCGCGTTCAACGCCGGGATTGAAACCGGCAGGCTGCTGACCGATGTCGCGGGCGTGCTTACCGGTGGTATGGGGGTGGCCAGGGGCGCGGGAGGCCTTGCTGGCAGACTTGGTGCTCTCGGCACGACAAGAGGGATCGGTGGGGTTGTAAGCCGGACCGAAACCGGCATGCAATGGGGGCGGGGAATTCAAGGGCAAGGCATGCCGTGGGAGGATTTCCTTGCGTCACAACTACCAGTCGGCTCTCGCTTGCCGCCGAACTTCAAGACGTTTGATTTTTATGATGAAGCAAGCGGTGTGGCGACTAGTGCCAAGACTTTGGATACGATGACCTCGGCTAAACGTGCCAATCCAAGCCAAGTGTTTTCATCTATCAGGAGCAATGTAGATGCAGCAGTGAATTTTTCGGGGTATCGTCTGAGTGGACAGTCAGTGACACCAGATATGATTACTAGTGAACGTATAGAAATTGCAGTGCCTTCTGGAACGACTCAAGCACAATTTGAACAAATTGATCGTGCTGTCCAGTATGGGGCGGATAGGGGTGTAACAGTAAATATCACGGTGATCGAATGAGCGATGTTGTGAAAAAAAATTGGGCCCATTCATATATGAATGATGAGTTCGTTCAGGTTGAGACATGTTCTGGCTATCGCGGAGGATATTCTGATCCAGAAGGGCGGCGATTCCAGTTATTTCCGGGGGCCTCAGATAATGAAATTGGTGAGGCTTTGTTGAGCGCTCTGGTAAGAAGTCGCTTTATCCATCCTAATGAAGATCGGTCATTTTTTGATATTCGCGGCCGTGTGGTGCCTCAGTATCAAGAGTGGGTAAAAGAGATGATGGATCAATACGGTTATAAGACCAAGCGGGCCATGTTTAAGAACATGAAGAGCTGTAGTGTTGTAAGCCAAGATGGCACAATAACTATTCGTCCAAGTCATCATGAAAAGCTTGAAGCTTGGAGTGGTGACGGGATTGGCGAAAGCGATTACGTGGTGATTCCCGCCGATAGCTCTCCTGCCGAGGTAGGAGCTGCACTTCGGTTGGCGTTCAGTCGGTGCACATAGTACTTCTCAAGATAAATCGAGTGCTGCGCTAACAGATCTTTAACAACAGATTTTATTTTGAACCATTTGGGGAGGGTTGCCCTCCCCAAATGGATCAGTCTAATACGCTACTTCGCCGACCAGACCTATCAGGGCGCCCGCCTGGACCTGAGCGCCGGGCGCGATATCGTCAACCGCGCCGAGATCGCCAGTCAGGGCGATGTCGCCTTCCTCGCGGGGCGCAATATCGTCACCGAAGCGGTGGCCGATGCCCGCTTCGCCGGCCAGCGCGCCGCGCAAACGGCCATCAACGCCGGCGTGAGCACCGCCATCGAGGGCGGCAGCCTGAGTGACAACCTCGAGGCCGGCCTCGACGACGTACTGACCGAAGTGGTTTCCGCCGTACTGTTCGACGCCATAGGCGACTATGCCCATGAGCAGGACTGGGCGGAGGGAGGCCTCGAGAAGGTCGCCCTGCATGCCCTGGTCGGGGGCAGTGTGGCCGAAGCCACGGGCGGCGACTTCAATACCGGCGCCCTGGCGGCGGGGGCCAGCGAGGCGCTGGTGGATCGGCTGGTGGAAGACGGCTACGAGCGGCAGGTCCTGAGCAACACCGTGGCGCAGCTGGTGGGCATAGTGGCCGCCGAACTGACCGGCGGAGACGCCAATGAGGGTGCCTTTATCGCCGGACAGGTGGAGTCCTACAACCGCCAACTGCACCCGCGCGAGCGCGACCTTATCGCCGAGCAAGCCGCGACGATGGAAGCCCAACTGGGCTCGCCTCGGCTCGAGGACGTCACCTGGTCTGACATGATGGCGCTGGTGTCCGGGGCACAACTCGACGCGCAGCAGGCGGCCCGGTTCGACACCCTGCTGGCGGAACTGGACAACACCTCCAACGCCAACAACCCGTTGTACCAGCGTTTCCTGGAGGACCTGCAGACCGCCCAGGCTGCCATGGGTGGCCTAGTGGCACGTCATCAGAACGAATCCCTGAGCTGGGCCGATGGCCAGCCGATCACCGCCCATGGGGAAGAGGTCACGGCCTTCCAGGCCACGGAGGCGCAGTATCGGGATGGTGGGCTGTTTGGCCAAGTCGAAGCTGGTACCGCTGGGCTTGGGGCGCTGGGACTCTTCACGCAATATGGTGCAGGGCAGGCGAGTCAGCATTATGGAGAGGTCGCCGATATCGGCGCCTCGGCACCGCCAATGGATGAGGTGTATGATCGGGCCTATTGGAACGCCCTGGGCGGTGGCGCCGAGTCGAGCACGATTGATGTCGATATTGGCCTGGCTCTGACGGGGACGGGCGCTGGCGCGAGAGCTGTCTCGCAGGGTGTCAGGAGCTGGCTGCAGGCGAGGGTTGGGGCGAGAGCAACAACTAATGCCTCGAATTTTGATGGGATTGTCTCCAACGTTCCCGGCCAAGTAATGGGGCGATTTGATGCACGAAGAGCAGGACCTCTTGGAAACACACCGGATTCACTTGCTGGGACGTTCTCAGGAGGGCGTTATGCGACAGTAGAGCTAACAGAGCCAATGATACTCCATCGAGCATGGTCTCCGTCCCAGCGAGAATTTGGTGGCTTCTGGAGTATGGAAACACCAATAGGCTCGTTGCAGTCGAGGATTGACTCTGCACTATTACCAGAGTGGGGACAAGTACGAGGTAATCCTTTCCGAAGCCAGGCTACTGACTACACCACCGTTCGGGTACCCCAGGGAATGAAAGTCCATGTGGTGAAGTTGGTAGTCAAGGTGGAGCTTGGGTTGGTGGTGGCAGCCAGGTTCTAATTGAAGGTGGGGTACAGGAAGCCTGGAAGATCGGAGGAGGAACTCTTAGGTGAGTAGCCAATGTGGAGCTTGCAATATCCGGAGCAGACGAAATTTTTCTGGCTGGAGTGACTATGATGAATTTTCTAAACTATTAATAAATAACACAAATTTAGTAGAGGTGGTTGTAGGGAGTCCTTATGCCAATGTGGGGCTCCATGAAAAGTGGTACCAGTGTGTGAAATGTGCACGTGTATACCGCCTAGTGGAGCCAGATCCTCCATTCGAAGGCCTTTGGGAAGAGGTGAATAGGATAAGTTAAGGGAGGGGCTCAAAGACCAAATGCAATGCCTTCTCCTGGTCTTTAACAATTTGTTCTCTTGCATCTGGCTGGGAGGATACCTTTTCCCTGGCTAGATGCTGCCGTAATGTGATGATTAGGTGTCCGCATCCTCTTCTAGGCATTCGGCGCGGCTATACGTCTGACTTGCCAAGGAAGTAGCGGCCTGATTCCTCGAGGAGATACGAAAAAACCGCCCGGCCAGTTGGCCGGGCGGTTTCTTTCAGCGTGGTCCCACCAGCGCTCAGGCGGTGGCGGAGGCCTTGCTGCCGACCACTTCCTCGAGGGCGGCCTCGACGATGTCCAGGCCTTCTTCGAGGACGGCGTCCTCGATGGTCACCGGCATCAGGAAGCGGATGGAGTTGCCCCAGAAGCCGCAGGAGAGCAGGATCAGGCCCTTCTCCTTGGCCTTCTGGCACAGCTTGGCGGCCAGTTCCGGGGCCGGGGTGCGCGAGGCCTTGTCGGTGACCAGCTCGAAGGCGGCCATGGAGCCCAGGTTACGGCCGTTGTCCACCGCCTCGAAGTCGTCCTGCCACTTGGCGAAGCGTTGGGCCAGCTTGTTGCCCAGGGCGGCGCTCTTCTCGAGGATATTCTCGGACTCGATGGCCTCGATCACCGCCAGGGCCGCGGCGCAGGCCAGGGGGTTACCGCTGTAGGTGCCGCCCAGGGAGTTGGGGCCGGAGGCGTCCATCACCTCGGCGCTGCCCACCACCGCGGAGAGCGGCATGCCGTCGGCCATGGACTTGGCCATGGTCATGATATCGGCCTGGATGCCGCTGTGCTCCAGGGCGAACAGCTTGCCGGTACGACCGAAGCCGGACTGCACCTCGTCGGCGATCAGCAGGATGCCGTGCTCGTCGCACAGCTTACGCAGGGCCTGAAGGAAGGCCGGGGAGGCGGCATAGAAGCCCCCCTCGCCCTGCACCGGCTCGATAACGATGGCGGCGGTGCGGTGCGGCGCGATATCGGTCTTGAAGACGGTCTTCAGGGCCTGGAGGGAGTCCTCCTCGCTGATGCCGTGGTAGGGCACCGGGAAGGGGGCGCGGAAGACGTCACCCGGCATGGGGCCGAAGTCGTTCTTGTAGGGCAGTACCTTGCCGGTCATGGCCAGGGTCATGAAGGTGCGGCCGTGGAAGCTGCCATCGAAGCAGATCACGCCGCTGCGGCCGGTGGCGGCGCGGGCGATCTTGATGGCGTTCTCCAGCGCCTCGGCGCCACTGTTGACCATCATCGCCTTGGCCTCGCCCTTGATCGGGGTCAGCTGGCAGAGCTTCTCGGCCAACTGCACATAGGGGGCGTAGGAGATCACGGTCTGGCAGGTGTGCATCAGCTTGTCGAGCTGGGCCTTGACCGCCTCGACCACCTTGGGGTGACGGTGACCCAGGTTGAGCACGCCGATGCCGCCGGCGAAGTCGATGTAGCGCTTGCCCTCGACATCCCACAGCTCGGCGTTTTCGGCGCGCTCGACGAACTGGGGAGAGGGGCTGGCGGCACCCTTGGCCACGTAGCGCTGCTTGAGCTCGTTGAGTTGAGCGTTATTCATGAGTAAGCCTCCTTTGGTCGATGGGGCGTGCGCTTACAGGCCGCCGATACACACATACTTTAGTTCAGTAAAGTCCTCGAGGCCGTGGTGCGAGCCTTCGCGGCCCAGGCCCGATTCCTTGACACCGCCGAAGGGCGCCAGTTCGGTGGAGAGGATGCCCTCGTTGACCGCCACCATGCCGTACTCCAGGCTCTCCATCACGTTCCAGATGCGGCGATAGTCGCGGGCATAGAAGTAGGCGGCCAGGCCGAACTCGGTGGCGTTGGCCATGGCGATGGCCTCCTCGTCGGTGTCGAAGCGGAACACCGGCGCCAGGGGGCCGAAGGTCTCCTCGGTGGCCACCTTCATCTCGCTGGTCACGTCGGCGACCACGGTGGGCTGGAAGAAGGTACCGCCCAGCGCGTGGGGCTCGCCGCCGCAGATCAGGCGACCGCCCTTGTCGAGGGCATCGCGCACATGGCTCTGCACCTTCTCGACGGCGGCCGGGTTGATCAGCGGGCCCTGGGAGACGCCCTCCTCCAGGCCGTTGCCGACCTTGAGCCGGGCGACCCGGGCCGCCAGCTTCTCGAGGAAGGCCTCGTAGACGCCGGCCTGCACCAGCACCCGGTTGGTGCACACGCAGGTCTGGCCGGAGTTGCGGTACTTGGAGGCCACGGCGCCCTCCACGGCGGCATCCAGGTCGGCGTCGTCGAAGACGATAAAGGGCGCGTTGCCGCCCAGTTCCATGGCCGCCTTCTTGACGGTGCCGGCGCACTGGGCCAGCAGCCTCTTGCCCACCGGGGTGGAGCCGGTGAAGGAGACCTTGCGCACCCGCGGGTCGGTGGTCAGCACCTCGCCGATGGCGGCCGGCTTCTCGGCGGTGACCACGTTGAGCACGCCGGCGGGCAGGCCGACCTGTTCGCCCAGGCGCACCAGGGCCAGGGCGGTCAGCGGGGTGGCCTCGGCGGGCTTGATCACCACCGGGCAGCCGGCGGCCAGCGCCGGGGCGCACTTGCGGGTGATCATCGCCAGCGGGAAGTTCCAGGGGGTGATGGCGGCCACCACGCCGATCGGCTCACGCAGCACCAGGATGCGCTTGTCGACGCCATGGCTGGGCAGGGTCTCGCCGGCCATGCGCTTGGCTTCCTCGGCGTAGAACTCCACGAAGGAGGCGCCGTAGGCCACCTCGCCGCGGGACTCGGCCAGCGGCTTGCCCTGCTCCAGGGTCATCAGCCGCGCCAGGGCCTCCTGGTTGGCCATGATGGCCTCGTACCAGGCGCGCAGCAGGGCGGCGCGCTCCTTGACCGGGCGCTTGCGCCAGTCGGCCCAGCTGGCCTCGGCGGCGGCCACCGCCTCGCGGACTTCGTCGGCGCCCAGGTCCGGCACCTCGGCGATCAGCTCGCCGGTGGCGGGGTTGGTCACGGCGAAGCGACGCTCGGCATCGCGCCACTGGCCACCGATATAGGCCTTGGGAATCAGGAAGTCGGGCAGGACGGACATGGCTCCTCCAGGGGGTGTTGTCATCATATTGAACGCAGTGTGCATTATTTAAAACGTTGCGCCAAGCCCCTCCCTGTTAATTATTTTTGCCGGCCATGCGGCGCAACGCGGGGACCCCGAAACGCCAGAGTGCTCGGGCGACAGGCATGATGATTCAGCCCCCATCCTGGGGCATGACGAGTCGTCCGCGACGAGGTTGCCCGGGCGAGGCGTGTTGGAAATATGTAACGCGCCCAGGGTGAGTCCCTCGGCGGGGGCGCCCACCGTCGAGGACGAACTCACCGGATGACGCCCCGCCATCGGCGCCGCCGCCGCTTTCCGCTACACTAGGCGCCGATTGCGATTGCATATGAGTGTCGAGGTGAGTCTTGGTTGATCCCCTGAACGCCTGGTGGGCCCAGCAACTGGTGTTGTGCGGTTGGGCCTTCGAGCCCGATCCCACCGTCGTGGATGCCGCCATGGCGGCGAGTCGCCTCGCCGAGCTGGGCTGCGCCGATCGTGGCGAGCTGGGCTGGCGCCTGGTGGCCGCCCTGGTGCCCGGGCCGGAGAATGCCGCCGAACAGCTGGCCGCCCTGGAGCTGCTGGCGCTGGCCGCCGCCGCCGGCTGGCTGCCCGAGGCCCGGGCGCGGGCCTGGGTGCGTCGCCTGGCGGAAAGCATCAGCGCCCACTACGGGCGCCTCGATGACTGGCTGCAGGCGGTGATGCATGCGCGTAGCGCCGAGGGCTGGGTACGCGGCGATGATGGCCTTTTCGATGCCTGCGAGGCCCTGGCGGTGCTGGAGCACCAGGACGAGGGCATCACCTGGGAGCGGCTCGCCGAGACCCTGGCGCGGCGTTCGCCGTCGGCTTCGCTGTGGCCCGATGCCCCCGAGGAGTCGGTATGGCGGCTGCGGGCGGCCTTCTCGCCGGTGGTGGCCCTGCCGCCGGCGGCGGGAATCGATTGGCCCGAGGCCCAGGCCTGGCTGCGCGAGGTGTGGCGGGTCGAGAACCGCGATGACCTGCTGCGCCTGTTGCTGTGGCTGAGTGCCCAGGGCGATCGCTACGGCTGGGACCTGGATGCCAGCAAACTGCTCGATCAGGCCCCCGAGGCGCGTCACCAATGGCTCGATGGCCTCGGCGAGGGGCGCCCCTATGGCCAGGTGCTGCTGGGCTTCCTGTCCCGTGGCGAGCCCCTGGAGTGGGCGGCCTGGGACTGGATGCGGCTGATCGATCTGGCCTATGCGGGCTGGAGCCTGGAGTGGCTCGGTGCCGAGGAGGCCCAGGCCTTCGCCACCCATGCCGCCGATCTGCTGCACCACCGCTACAGCGACTGGTTGGCCCTGGTCAGCGCCTACCAGCGGGGGCGCAGTCTCTACGAGGGGCGCGACGGCATGGCCGAGCTGGAGCGGGACTGGGGCCTGTTGCTGCACTCGCCGGGCAGCCCCTGGCGCTTCGATATGCACCAACTGGTCAGCGATGACCAGCAGCGGGCCGCCTCGGCGGCGCTGCGCGCCTGGCGCCGCGACCCGCGCCACTGGGTACTGAGCCTGGCGGCGGTGCGTGAGCCCGACCTGTTGTTCCGTCAGGGGCCCGACCTCTCCCTGGACGAGGCGCGCCGGGATGATGCTCGCCACTACCTGCGCGAGAGCCTGGGCCTCTATCCGGAGGATGGCGTGGCCGGCCTGGCCCGCTACTGGTTGCCCGCCCAGGCACACCACCTCAACCAACTGGCGGCGGACGCCCAGCATCGGGCGCTGCCCGCCCTGGAGACCCCCTTCGGGCGTTCCGCCACGGAGGCGGTGACGCTGCGTGAACGGCTCAAGGGCTGCAGCCGGTATGCGGCCACCATCCATATGGCCGAGAAGTACGCCTTCTATCTGCAGATGGCCATGGACAGCGGCGACTTCGAGGCCGCGGGGCTGGCCGAGCTGGCGGAGGCGCTGCGCAGCGTGCTGTGCCGCTTCTACCCCACGCCACGCCGCCTGCTGGAGGCCTGGGCCCAGTGGGAACAGGCGCTGCCGGAGGGGGAGCAGCCGCCCATGCACCACGAGATTCGCTGGCACCTGGAGGATCCCGGTAGCCCCTTCCTCTACCTGGACTGGCAGGCGTCGGATTGGCAGGAACCGGGGCCGCGCCCCGACCTAACCCGCTTTACCGCCCTCTCCCTGGTGGGGCCGCTGAATGCCGGGGCCTGGAGCGAGCCGCTGGCGGAGAGCCCCCGGGAGGTGGCGGCGATCCGTGAGTGGATCGATGGCCACTATGGCCTGCAGAGCGCCGAGGGACTGCGTGATTTCCTCGATTTCCTGCTCGCCTCCGGGGATCGCCAGGAGTACCAGATCAACTATGCCCCCTATACCCTGAACGACAAGCGCCTGGAGGCGGAGATCGCCATCCTCGAGTCCGATGACTGCGGCGAGGAGGAGCGCAATCACCTGCTGCGCCTGCAGCGGGTGCGCGACAACGACGCCGGCTGCAGCGAGGTGGACATGACCGCCTGGGATATCGCCCAGGCGGTGGACCTGGCCATCGCCGGGCGTCAACTGGGCTGGCTGGACGCCGAGGCCTTCGGTGCGGTGCTCGATCGTGCCCTGACCCTGGCCCAGGCCCACTACTCCGGCTGGGAGAGCTATGCTCGCGGGCTCTATGCCGGCTTCGCCTTCTTTATGGGCGAGACCGAGGAGCGGGAGCAGTACCTGACCAGCTTCCGGGAGGCCCTGGTGGCCTGGCTCAGCGGGGCGCCGCCGCTGGCCGGCAGTTGGGCGAGCCTCGACTTCCCCGGGGCGCGGCCCCGCCACTGGGCGCCCATGCATATTGATACCCTGCCCGGCGATGCCCGGACCCTGCATTAGGTATCAACGCCTGCTACGACGACCGATCGACTCGGGCAATAGGCTTCCCAAGCCTCTGAAAGATCGACTATAGTCGTTACGATTTTTTGGCGCCGCTCCCACCTGTCGGGGGGCGGCCTATCCGCAGAGACCGACAGGCCGCTATGGCAGCGGCGTCCCTGGGGCACCCCTGCCATAGCGACACCCGGCCCGCGTCGGGAGCGTGGGGAGCAAGGAGTGATTTCAAGGAGTGAAAGTGTCGCTATTGAGTCGGCGTACCTGGCCCCGAGGGCTACGAATGGCGGGGGCCGGCCTGTTGCTGGCGGTGCTGGCCGGCTGTGCCTCGGCTCCGCGGGAACCGTCCGGGAGCGAGGAGGTGGCCTATTTCGATCGTTCGCTGCCGTCGCTGGCCGATGGTGCCTTGATGTCGCCCCGCGAGGATGGCGCCTCCCTGGACTTCTCCAATCCGGCCCTGGCCCGGGTGCGCCAAGCCCTGCTGGATGCCCATGAGCGCTGGGTGGGCACGCCCTACCGGCTGGGCGGTAGCTCGTCGCGGGGCATCGACTGCTCGGCGCTGGTACAGCGGGTCTTTCAGGACAACTTCCGCATCGAGCTGCCGCGCACCACCGATGACCAGGTCCATGAAGGCACCCCGGTGGCCCGGGACGAGCTGCTGGTGGGCGACCTGGTCTTCTTCCGCCCCCCCGGCGCCTACAACCATGTGGGCATCTATGTGGGGGAGGGCTACTTCCTGCATGCCTCCACCTCCCAGGGGGTGATCCTCTCCGAACTGGACAACGTCTACTGGCGCCGCCACTACTGGCAGGCCCGGCGTCCCATGGAACCCGAGCAACTGGTCCAGCGTACCACCTGGTTCGATTCCTAAGCCCGGCGCCTAGACGGCTATAACTGCTGCCGATGGGCCAGGGCATCGTCGACGAAGGCCTGCTCGGCCCGCGGGTTAGGCTCCTGAGCGCGGACGCCGCCCGGCGCCTATATCGCTATAACTGCTGCCGATGGGCCAGGGCATAGTCGACGAAGGCCTGCTCGGCCCGCGGGTTAGGCTCCTGAGCGCGGACGCCGCCCGGCGCCTATACCGCTATAACTGCTGCCGATGGGCCAGGGCATAGTCGACGAAGGCCTGCTTGGCCCGCGGGTTAGGCTCCCGAGCGCGGGCGCCGCCCGGCGCCTAGACGGCTATAGCTGCTGCCGATGGGCCAGGGCATAGTCGACGAAGGCCTGCTCGGCCCGGGACAGACGGGCGCCGGCCTTCCAGGCCAGGGCCAGGTCGAGCCAGGCCGGCGGCGAGAAGGGCACCGCCGCCAGGGCCGGGTCGTCCACCACCCGACGCAGGAAGGTGGTGATGCCGAAGCCCTGGCGCACGATCGCCTTGGTCAGCGGGATCAGGTTCGATTCGAAGTCCACCTTCGGCTCGCAGCGGTGCTGTCGAGCCAGCCCCTCCACGAACTCGCGATGAAAGTAGCCGGCCTGGAAGAGCACCAGCGGCTCGCCGAAGAAGGCCTCCGGGGTGACGGCGTCGCGGTGGGCGAAGGGGTGATCGCGCCCCACGCAGACCACCATCTCCTCCCGCAGCAGGGGCCGGCGCGTCAGGGGGGTATCGCCACGCGCGTCGTCCATCACTACCCCCAGGTCCAGCTCGCCCTCCTGGATACGCCGCTGCAGGCTGCGCGTGCCGCCCTCCACCACCGTCATGCGAATGCCGGGATAGCGCGCCTTGAAGCCCATCAGCAGCGGCGGCAGGTAGTAGGAGCCGAGCATGGAGGGCAGCCCCAGGCGCAGCTCGCCCTTGACCAGGTCGTGCAGCTCGCGCATGGCCAGCGCGGTCCCCTGGGCCTGGGCCAGTAGCTCCCGGGCCTGGCGGCACAGTACCTCGCCCTCGGGGGTCAGGCTGACGCGCCGTTCCTGGCGGTGCAGGAGCGTCAGGCCCAGGCGCCGCTCCAGGGTGGCGATACGCTGGCTGACCGCCGACTGGGCCATATGCAGGCGCCGCCCGGCGGCGCTGAAGCCACCGCACTCCGCCACCGCCAGGAAGACCTCCAGGCCGCGCAGGTCGAAGGGTAGGCTCATAAGCTATTCCGATGGCTGTGATCTAAATAAACGGTTTCACTTATCCATTGTGCGACGGCGATCATGGGCTGCCAAGTCGGAGCCCGTCATGATTCCACTGCACAGCCGCGCCTGGTGGCGCGCCACCCTGGCCCTCTGCCTGGGATCCATCATCGTCTTCGTCAATCTCTATGCGCCCCAGCCGCTGCTGCCGGCACTGCGCGAGCTGCATGGCGTCTCGACCCTGGCCGCGGGCCTGGTGATGTCCGCGGCGACCCTGGCGGTGGCCCTGGCGCTGCTCGGCTTCGGTCCGCTCTCCGACGCCCTGGGGCGGGGTGCCATCATGCGCCTGACGCTGCTGCTTGGCGCTCTGGCCACCCTGGGCCTGGCGCTGGTGCCTGGCTTCGAGGGACTGCTGCTGCTGCGGGTGCTCCAGGGCCTGGTGCTGGGCGGGTTGCCGGCGGTGGCCATCGCCTGGATGGGCGACGAGTTCGAGCCCCGGGCGCTGAGTGCGGCGGTGGGCCTCTATATCGGCGCCAATACCCTGGGGGGGATCGGTGGGCGCTTGCTGGGCGGCGCCGCGGGAGAGTGGTGGGGCGTGGAGGCCGCCTTCCTGCTGATCGGCGGCCTCAGCCTGGTCGGGGTGGCGCTGTTCTGGTGGTTATTGCCCCGCGCGCGGCACTTCCGGCCTGCTCCCCTGGCGCCCCGGGCAATCGCCGCCGGGTTGGCCGCCCAGCTGCGGCATCCGCCGCTGCTGGGGGCCTACCTGCTCGGCGGGCTCAGCTTCCTGGTCTTTATCAACCAGTACAGCTACCTGACGTTTCGCCTGAGCGAGGCGCCCCACGGGCTCTCGTCGCGCTGGCTGGGGTTGCTGTTCCTGACCTATCTGGGCGGGACCCTGGGCGCTTCGCTGTCGGGGCGGATAACGCGGCGTTTCTCCCCGCCCCGGGTGATGGCATTGGGCATCGGCCTGCTGATGCTGGGCAGCCTGGGGACCCTGAGCGATTCCCTGGCGGGAATTCTCGCCGCCCTGACCCTCAATGCCTTCGGCTTCTTCCTGGCCCATGCCACCGCCTCGGCCTGGGTGGGGCTGCACGCCAGGGGCGCGCGGGGCAGCGCCTCGGCGCTCTACCTGGTCTGCTACTACCTGGGGGCCAGCCTCGGCACCCTGTACCTGGAGCCCTTCTGGCGGCTCTGGCAGTGGCCCGGGGTGGTGGCGGCCTCGCTGGCCCTGCTGCTGGTGCCCCTGGGCATCGCCCTCGCCCTGGGGCGCTGGGCCAGCGACCGGCCACTTCAGGGCAGCGGCAGGCCGCCGGCCTCGTTGCCCCAGACCTCCGCCAGGCGATCATCGCGACCACAGGCGGACTTGTAGAAGCGGTAGCGCAGCGGGTTCTTCTGGTAGTAATCCTGGTGATAGGCCTCGGCGGGATAGAAAGCCTCGAAGTCGCTGATCTCGGTGGCGACCTCGCGACCGAAGCGCTCCTCCACGGCGGCCAGGCTGGCTTCGCCCAGCTCGCGCTGCTCGGCATTCATCGGGAAGAGGGCGCTGCGGTAGGAGTCGCCGGCATCGCAGAACTGGCGATCCACCGCGAAGGGGTCGATATTGCGCCAGAACACATGCAGCAGGTCCTGGTAGTCGACCACGTCGGGGTCATAGGTTACCTCCACCACTTCGGCATGGCCGGTGCCGCCGGCCACCACCCGCTGGTAGCTGGGGGCCTCTACCTGGCCGCCGCTGAAGCCGGATGTCGTCGAGAGCACGCCTTCGACCTTGTCATAGGCCTCCTCGACGCACCAGAAGCAGCCCCCGGCGAAGACCGCCCGGGCCGGCTCCTGGGCCTGGGCGAAAGCGCCGAGGAGGAGCAGGGGAGTCAACAGGAGTGCAGAGAGGGGGCGCATGGGGAATCCTCGTCGCTGGGGGGTGTCTAGGAGACCCGTCGTGCCGCGAAGGGTTCCCCGCCACGGCTGTAAGGAAAGGCCGTGCCGGGTGACTCAAGGCACAAGTGCAGGCAAGCTTGCCTGGTCCCTCTTTCCCGTCTTGGAGACTCTCGTGATGCAGCGGCGTCGTTTTTTCCTGCTTACCCTGGTGGCCATCGCCGTGGCGACCTTCTTCCTCAGTGGTGCCCACGAGTTCCTGACCCTGGCGAACCTTCAGGCCAAGCAGGCCGACTTCCAGGCCTGGTTCGCCGAGGAGCCCTGGCGGGTGGGGGGCGGTTTCTTCGTCCTCTATGTGCTGATGGCGGCATTCTCGCTGCCCGGGGCGACGCTGATGACGCTGCTGAGCGGGGCGCTGTTCGGGCTCGGCTGGGGGCTGGTGATCGTCTCCTTCGCCAGCAGCCTGGGCGCGACCCTGGCCTTCCTGATCGCCCGGACCCTCGCCCAGGCGCCCCTGGAGCGGCGCTTCGCCGGGCAGCTGGAGCGCATCAATGCCGGTATTCGTCGCGAGGGGGCCTTCTACCTCTTTACCCTGCGCCTGATTCCGCTCTTTCCCTTCTTCGTCATCAACCTGGTGATGGGGCTGACCCGCCTGCCCGTGCGCACCTTCTACTGGGTCAGCCAACTGGGCATGCTGCCGGGCACCCTGGTCTATGTGAATGCCGGCCGTGAGCTGGGGCAGTTGGAGTCGCTCTCGGGCATCCTCTCGCCGAGCCTGATCGCCTCCTTCGTGCTGATCGGCCTCTTCCCCTGGCTGGCCCGGGGCCTGGTGGCCCTGATCAAGCGCCGCCGCCTGGCGGCCCGCTACGCCAAGCCGCAGGGTTTCGACTATGACATCGTGGTGATCGGCGCCGGCTCGGCGGGCCTGGTGGCCAGCTATATCGCCGCGGCGCTCAAGGCCCGGGTGGCCCTGGTGGAGCGGGACACGATGGGCGGCGACTGCCTCAACACCGGCTGCGTGCCCTCCAAGGCGCTGATTCGCGCTGCCCGCCTGGCCCAGGAGGTGCGCCAGGCGCCGCGCTTCGGCATTCACGCCGGCGAGCCGCGGGTCGATTTCCCGGCGGTTATGGCCCATGTGCATGACGCCATTCGCCAGGTGGCGCCCCACGACAGCCCCGAACGCTACCGGGGACTGGGCGTCGAGGTGATCCAGGGCGAGGCGCGGCTGACGACGCCCTGGGAGGTCAGCGTCGGCCAGCGCACCCTGACGACACGGCATGTGATCATCGCCAGCGGGGCCCGGCCCCGGCTGCCGGCGCTGCCGGGCCTGGAAACCATCGAACCGCTGACCTCCGAGAACCTCTGGCAACTCGAGTCGCTCCCCGAGCGCCTGGTGGTGCTGGGCGGCGGCCCCATCGGCTGTGAGCTGGGCCAGAGCTTCGCGCGCCTGGGTAGCCGCGTCAGCCTGGTGCAGCGCCGGCCCCAACTGCTGCCCCGGGAGGACGCCGATGTCGCCGAGGTGTTGGCCGGGCAGCTTCGCGAGGAGGGAGTGTCGCTCCACCTGGGCTGGCGGGCGGTGTCCATCGAGGCCGGTCCCAGCCACGGCGATGCGGGCCAGGTGCTGGTCATCGAGCGGGACGGCGACCAGGGCCCCGAGCGGCAGCGGCTGGTCTTCGATCGCCTGCTGGTGGCGGCGGGCCGTGAGGCGCGGGTCGATGGCCTGGGGCTGGAGGCACTGGGCATCGAGACCCGCCCCGATGGCACCCTGGCGGTGGACGAGACCCTGTGCAGCCTGCTGCCCAATGTGTGGGCCTGCGGCGATGTGGCGGGGCCCTATCAGCTGACCCATGCCGGTGCCCATCAGGCCTGGCACGCCACGGTGAATGCCCTGTTCGGCGAGGTGAAGCGCTTCCGGGTCAGTTACCGCAGCCTGCCGGCGGTGACCTTCTGCGACCCGGAGGTGGCGCGGGTGGGGCTGAACGAGCGTCAGGCGCGACGCGAGGGCATCGACCATGAAGTGACTCGCTATGACTTCAGCGAGCTGGATCGCGCCATCGCCGATGGGCAGACCCGGGGCTTTATCAAGGTGCTGACGGTGCCGGGCCGGGATCGCATCCTCGGCGCGAGCATCGTCGGCCATGGGGCGGGGGAGCTGCTCGGCGAGTTTACCCTGGCCATGACCCAGGGCATCGGCCTCAACAAGCTGCTGGGGACCATCCATCCTTACCCGACCTTCTCCGAGGCGGCCAAGGCCAGCGCCGGGGTATGGAAGAATGCCCACAAGCCCGAGCGCCTGCTGGGCGGGTTGCGGCGCTACTTCGCCTGGCGGCGGCGTGGTCGTGGGGCGCCCATGCCACCCAGGCAGCCCTCCCGGGGCTGACGGGGCACGAAAAAGGGGCAGCCAATGGCTGCCCCTTCTCGATGCGTCTGGCGCGTCGCGCTTAGTGCTCGACGCCACCCTCGCCGTGCACATGGCCGTGCTCGGCTTCTTCGTCGCTGGCCTCACGCACGGAGGCGATCTCGACGTCGAAGTTCAGGGTCTGGCCGGCCAGCGGATGGTTGCCATCCACGGTCACGGTGTCGCCTTCCACCTGGGTCACGGTGACCATCAGCGGACCGCCCTGAGTCTGGGCCTGGAACTGCATCCCCGGCTGCACTTCCTCGACGCCCTGGAAGGCGTCGCGGGGCACTTCCTGCACCAGCGCCGGCTGGATTTCGCCATAGCCTTCGGCGGGGGCCACGGTAACCTGCAGCTTTTCACCGGCTTCGCGTCCCTCCAGCTCCTTCTCCAGCCCGGGGATGATGTTCCCGGCGCCATGGAGATAGGTCAGCGGGTCGCGGCCTTCCGAGCTGTCCAGCACTTCACCCGCGTCGTTGGTCAGGGTGTAGTGGAACGCGACCACGGCATTTTGTGCGATTTGCATTGAGGAACCTTTCGATGAGTGCATGTCCTGACAATGGTAACGTGGCGAGTCGGGGGCTGTCAGGGGGATAGGGATTTTTTTCAGCTTCCCGGCCCATGGCATGACGTTGATTCAAGCCGCCCCGGGGCGGTTGCGTGGCCCGGATGGCGGGGCTACCCTAGCTTCACCACTTTTCCCCCTATCACACATCGACCGATGACTCGCGGAGAGCGACCATGACGCTGACCCTGATCTGGCTGATCAGCTTTGCCCTTATCCTGTTGCTGAGCCTCAAGCGCTGGGAGCATGGCCTCGGCCGCTTCTTCGAGCAGAAAATGCCCGAGGTGCTGCGCACCGGCACCGATGAGCGCTGGGTGTGGAGCCCGGCCCTGGCGGTGCTGGGGGCCACCTTTATCGTACGCCCCGTGGATATGCTACTGGTCCTGATCGTGATCGGCCTGGTGGTCTGGCTCGGCGGCAAGCTGGTGTGCTGGGCCATGAGCAAGGCCAAGCTGCACTAAGGCCGAAGCCCCGGGGGAGCTCTTATCCCGAGACGCCGCACCATGAAATACGCAAAAGCCCGCAGCCTTGGCTGCGGGCTTTTCGTTATGGTGTGGGCATGTGGCTTACTTTAGTAGGGCGCCACGCTCATGCTGGCGCCGCTACCGATCAGGCGTACCCGCTGGCCTACCTGGAAGGCCTGGTCGGCCTTCTGGACCACCACGACGCTCTGGCCGTTGTCCTTGCGCACCTCGATCTCCCAGCCGGCGGTACGGTTGACGGAATCCTCGATGCGTGAGCCGGCCATGGCGCCACCGATGGCGCCGGCCGCGGTGGCCAGTTGACGGCCGGAGCCGCCCCCCACCTGATGCCCCAGCATGCCGCCGATCACGCCGCCGCCCACGGTGCCGACCAGGTTGCCGCTGGGGCTATCGGCCTGGATCTGCACCTGGCGCAAGGCGGTGATGGTGCCGAAGGTGACGCTCTGGGCGGTCTGGGCCTGGTTGCCCCGGTAGACATTACCGCCATAGGGGGCGGTGTTGGCACAGCCGGCCAGGGTCAGGGCACCGATGGCAAGAATGGGAAGAAGACGTTTCATGGAAAACCTCCTGGGTTGTACTGCTGAGCCGCTCACTCTGGGTCGGAGCCCGTGGTGGCCCGCGGCGGGGCTATCAGGTTAGAAAACGCTGTTTGTTAACTCGAGTCTATCCAAGCTATGGAGTTTTGACCAGCGTCAGCCGGCCATGTGCCGACCATTCTAGCCCGAAATCGCCCTAGGAATGTGGAAGTCATCGGACATTGGTCGTAGGTGGGGTTGTACATTGTGCGCAGTTGGCGTCAAATCCCGGTCGCCTTTCAGGCCTTGCCGCACTAACAGAATGACCTCTTCCTCTCTATTTTCTTCCTCTCCCGTAAGTAAATTACCTTCCACCTCACTGGTTGGTGTCGATGTAGTCCGGCTACAACCGGCGCTGCGGCCAATGGCGCATTGAGGGATTTCTTGCACTGCACCATAGTGAAATCACGGTTCAGGGCAGGGGATTGTTACCCCGATTCACTGGCCTGATCCCAGCTACGACCGAGGCGCCTTTTTCCTTTGATCCGGGCGCCAGAGGCGAAGGTCTTTTAACGCTTGTGACCCATCGCAGTTGCAGTACCGGGCGCTTACCCGGCCCGGCAAAAGTAGCTAAGGCACCCGATCGCCATCGAAGATGGCTGCCCAAGGCGGACCTCCCTGGGCAGTGATGACCTTACATGAGGAATAACATATGAACTGCACCGAACTGAGCCAACAAGCCGACCTTATCGCCAGCAGCTTCAGCAAGAAGGACCTGGCCAGGCTGGTGATTGCCCTGAAGGGTAAACATGATTCTTTGCAGGATGCCCTGGAGGTGATCGATACCATCGATACTCGTATGGGCTACACCCTCGATGAGGCGTGGGAAGAAGTTCATGCCGGAGAGGCCCGCGCGGCCGCCGTCGACGAGGAATAGCCCCCTCGCTGCCCCGCCCCCACCACCCTTGCCATCCGGCGAGGGTGGTTTTTTGTGCCTGTGCACCCGGGCACTCCCTATCCGTCGGTCGTTGTATCCTCTCCTTCCTTGGCCGCTAAGGTTATCCTTGGCTCTTCTTTGACGCCTGAAGCAAGACGTCGTCGACTGTGCGTTGAGGTCTTATGCACGACTCCATCAAACCCGCTTCTCGCTTATTGGTTGAAGTCAGGGACTGGAGGGAAGTGACACCATGGTGCGCGATGCCTCGATAAGGAGGGGCCCGGGCAGAAGAGAAGAGTCTGGTGAGATGGCGTCGGTATCGCGTCGATATAATGTCGGGGGTCGGGAAGGACCATGTTATCGACACCATTAATAGCGAAGCCAGTAGGTTAATAAGGAGGCAGGGAAGAGGGAGTTTAGGGGGAGGGGGAAAAGAGATAAAAAAGGGGAGGCGATCGCCTCCCCAAAATCCAGTTTCACCGTAGTGCCATGATCAGAACTGATTCATGGTGTTGTCCTTGCCACCGGCCTTGAGGGCTGCATCGCCGTGGAAGAACTCCTTGTGGTCGTCGCCGATATTCGAGCCGGCCATGTCCTGATGCTTGACCGTGGCGATGCCCTCGCGGATCTCGCGGCGCTGGACGCCCGCCACATAGGCCAGCATGCCCTCGTCGCCGAAGTAGCCCTTGGCCAGGTTGTCGGTGGACAGGGCCGCGGTGTGGTAGGTGGGCAGGGTGATCAGGTGGTGGAAGATCCCCGCCTCCCGCGCCGCATCGCGCTGGAAGTTCTGGGTCCACTCGTCGGCCAGGCGGCCCAGTTCGGTGGCGTCGTACTCGGCGCTCATCAGGTTGGCGCGGTCGTAGGCGCTGACGTCCTTGCCTTCGGCCTCCCAGGCATCGAACACCTGCTGACGGAAGTTGAGGGTCCAGTTGAAGGAGGGCGAGTTGTTGTAGACCAGCTTGGCGTCCGGGCAGACCTCGCGGATGCGGTTCACCATGCCGGCGATCTGGCCGACGTGGGGCTTCTCGGTCTCGATCCACAGCAGGTCGGCGCCGTTCTGCAGGCTGGTGATGCAGTCCAGTACCACCCGGTCCTCGCCGGTGCCCGGCTTGAACTGGTAGAGCCCGGAGGCCAGGCGCTTGACCTTGACCAGCTTGCCGTTCTGCTTGATGACCACGTCGCCGTTGTCGATATCGGCGGCGCTCTCGATCTCGTCGCCGTCCAGGAAGGCGTTGTACTGGTCGCCCAGGTCGCCGGGCTCCTTGGTCACGGCGATCTTCTGGGTCAGGCCGGCGCCCAGGGAGTCGGTGCGGGCGACGATGACGCCATCGTCCACGCCCAGTTCCAGGAAGGCGTAGCGCACGGCATTGATCTTGGCCAGGAAGTCCTCGTGGGGCACGGTGACCTTGCCGTCCTGGTGGCCGCACTGCTTCTCGTCGGAGACCTGGTTCTCGATCTGGATGCAGCAGGCGCCTGCTTCGATCATCTTCTTGGCCAGCAGGTAGGTAGCCTCGGCGTTGCCGAAACCGGCGTCGATATCGGCGATGATCGGCACCACATGGGTCTCGTGATTGTCGATCTGGGCCTCGAGCTCGGCGGCGCGGGCCATGTCGCCGGCGGCCTTGGCCTCTTCCAGGGCCCGGAACAGATGGTTGAGCTCCCAGGCATCGGCCTGGCGCAGGAAGGTGTAGAGCTCGTCGATCAGCCCGGCCACGCTGGTCTTCTCGTGCATGGACTGATCGGGCAGCGGGCCGAACTCGGAGCGCAGGGCGGCCACCATCCAGCCGGAGAGGTAGAGGTAGCGGCGCTTGGTGGTACCGAAGTGCTTCTTGATGGAGATCAGCTTCTGCTGACCGATGAAGCCGTGCCAGCAGCCCAGCGACTGGGTGTACTGGGCGGTATCGGCGTCATAGGCGGCCATGTCCTCACGCATGATCTTGGCGGTGTACCTGGCGATGTCCAGGCCGGTCTTGAAACGGTTCTGGGCACGCAGGCGGGCGGCGTTCTCGGGGCTGATGCTCGCCCAGCCGCTACCCATGGCCTCGCGCAGTTGGGTCAGTGCCTTGATATCGTCTTGGTATGACATGGGGCCTTCCTTCCTCAGTGGTATCGAGCCTTCGCCGGGAACCCACAGGTGTCGAGCGATGCTGCACCTGCGAAGTGCTTTCAGGGTCGACCAGCGTCGGGGTTTTGTCTCTGCTGCCTTGGTCGAAGGTTGTGCCGGTTTAAAACGAATGTTTAATGCTCGACTACAGGGTCGTTATCAAACGAACGTTTTTTGCCGGGCTTGCTAAGCACTATGGCCCATGGTTACTGGGCTCAACAATCGACACTTAGGGGAAGAAGGGGTTGTAGTATGACTACAAGAGGGCCGGGGGAGGCCCTCATTATGTAGTGACTTTCCGTTTGGACATGGAGAGGGTGGAAACTCAATCCACTCTCAATCCACCAGGGAGAGGCGCATATTGCGATGCGGAATACCGGCGTCGAGGAAGTCGTCGCCGTAGGCTTCGAAGCCCAGTTGCTCGTAGAAAGGCAGGGCATGCAGCTGGGCGGAGAGCTCCACGCTGGGGTGGCCCTGGGTGCGGGCGGCCTCCACCGCCGCCGCCACCAGGCGCTGGCCGACGCCCTGGCCGCGGGCCTCGGCGAGCACCGCCACCCGGCCGATATGGGCATCCGGCAGCAGGCGGGCGGCGCCCACCGCCACCTCATCCCGGTAGGCCACGAAGTGCAGGCTGATGGCGTCGCGGCCGTCCCACTCCTCCTCCTCGGGCACCTTCTGTTCCACCACGAAGACCTGGTGGCGGATGGGCCCGGCGGTGTCGCCGAGCTCCTCCCAGTCGCCCTGGTGAATGGTGATGGCATCACTCATGGTCGTTCTCCTCGTCATCGAGCGCCGCCTCGTCCAGGGGCCAGGCGAGGCTGCCGCGATTGAGCAGCTCGACCAGCAGGGCGGCGGCGCCGGGGTAGGTCAGGGTCCGGGCATCCAGCGGGGCCTGGGAGGCCAGGGTGCGGGCCAGGTCGGCATCGCAGGCCAGGCCGTCGCCGTCCACGAAGAGGGTGGTCCGGCCGTCGGCTTCCTGGCGCCAGGCGAAGCGCGAGCCCAGGCTGCGCTCCAGCCAGGCGCCGTCCTGTAGCTCGGCGACAAGGTCGTCGGCGGCGAGCGGCGTCTCCTGGGGCACCAGTTGATCCACGTACTTGGGCTGGGTCATCACCCGGCCGAACCACTGGGCGAGCTGCTCGGGGGCGTCCAGGGTCTCGAGAATCAGCCGGCGTATGCGCTCGAGTGCCGCGTCGTCGAGCTCGCCGGGGTCGGCGGGCGGGGCCATGCCAGTATCGCCGTAGCGCAGGGAGGCGGGCAACTGCTCGCCCAGGTAGTCGGCGAAGGAGGTCACCGCCTCGTCGGCGGAGAGCGCCCGGAAGCCCACCGAGAGGGTCATGCAGTCCGCGGACTGGCTGACCCCATGATGGGCCCAGCCCGGCGGCACATAGAGCATATCGCCCGGCTCGAGAAGCCAGTCCTCTCCCGGCGTGACGTCGAAGCGCTCGAGGATGCGCAGGTCGATGCCGTCGAGGATGGGGGCGTCATCGGCGACGCGGCCACCCAGCTGCCAGCGGCGTTGGCCGCTGCCCTGCAGCAGGAAGACATCGTACTGGTCGACATGGGGGCCGACGCTGCCGCCCGGGGGGGCGTAGCTGATCATGATGTCGTCCAGGCGCCAGCGCGGCAGGAAGGCGAAGGACTCGAGGAGCTCGGCCACCTGGGGGACATAGTGATCCACCGCCTGGACCAGCAGGGTCCAGTCCCGCTCGGGGAGCCTGGCGAAGGTGGGATCATCGAAGGGGCCGTGGCTGACCTGCCAGGGGCCCTGGGGGCCTCGTTCTTCCACCAGGCGTGCCTCCACCCCGGCCTCGCAGGCCAGGCCGGCCAGCTCGTCCGGCTCCAGGGGGCACTGGAAATCGGGGAAGGCACCGCGAATCAGCAGCGGTTTCCGCTGCCAGTAGTCGCGCAGGAAGTCGGCGGCGCTAAGGCCGCCGAGCATGGGCAGTGGCGTATTGGAGGGCATGGGGACCACCTCGTTATTGACGCAGAAGCCTTGGTGGCTTGGAGTCGTGGCTTCGAGCCGCGGCTGTCCCGGCGACAGGCCTGTACGAGGGCGCTGTAAATACCTCCCTGTACGCTACCGATTCCTTCCCTGGTAATCGGACTCTCTTCAGGCCTGTCCCCGGCGCCGCTGATCCTTTTGGCGCTCGGCGCTCGGCGCTCGGCGCTCGGCGCTCGGCGCTTAGAGCTTACGCGCTTGCTCGACGGCATTGCCGATATAGCCGGCGGGAGTCAGGGCCTTGAGTTCGGCCTTGACCGCGTCGGGCAGCGCCAGGGTATCGATAAAGGCGGCGAAGCCGGCCTGATCGATGCGCTTGCCGCGGGTCAGCTCCTTGAGTTTCTCGTAGGGCTTTTCGATGCCGTAGCGGCGCATCACCGTCTGGATCGGCTCGGCGAGCACCTCCCAGCTGGCATCCAGGTCTTCCGCCAGGCGCGCCGGGTTGGCTTCCAGCTTGCCGATGCCCTTGAGGGTCGCCTGGTAGGCGATCAGGCCGTAGGCCAGGCCCATGCCCAGGTTGCGCAGCACCGTGGAGTCGGTGAGGTCGCGTTGCCAGCGGGAGATCGGCAGCTTCTGGGCCAGGTGGCCGAGCACCGCATTGGCCAGCCCCAGGTTGCCTTCGGAGTTCTCGAAGTCGATGGGGTTGACCTTGTGGGGCATGGTGGAGGAGCCGATCTCGCCGGCCACGGTGCGCTGCTTGAAGTAGCCCAGGGAGATATAGCCCCAGACGTCCCGGTCGAAGTCGATCAGGATGGTGTTGAAGCGGCACACCGCGTCGAACAGCTCGGCGATATAGTCGTGGGGCTCGATCTGGGTGGTGTAGGGGTTGAAGGTCAGCTCCAGCCCTTCCACGAAGGCCTTGGCGTGGGCCGCCCAGTCGATCTCCGGGTAGGTGGCCAGGTGGGCGTTGTAGTTGCCCACGGCGCCGTTGATCTTGCCCAGCAGTTCGACGCTTTCGATCTGCGCGAGCTGGCGGCGCAGGCGGTAGGCGACGTTGGCCATCTCTTTGCCCAGGGTGGTGGGGCTGGCGGTCTGGCCGTGGGTGCGCGACAGCATCGGCTGGTCGGCGTGGGCCTCGGCCAGGCGCGCCACCTCGTCGACGACCCGGCGCATCTCCGGCAGCAGCTCGGCCAGGCCGCCCTTGAGCATCAGGGCGTGGGAGAGGTTGTTGATGTCCTCGCTGGTGCAGGCGAAGTGCACGAACTCGGTGATGGCGTGCAGTTCCGGCTGGCCCTCGATCTTCTCCTTGATGAAGTACTCCACCGCCTTGACGTCGTGATTGGTGGTGCGCTCGATTTCCTTGATGCGCTCGGCGTCCTGTACCGAGAAGTCGCGCACCAGGGCCTCCAGGAAGGCCACCGCCTCGGCGGAAAGCGGCGGCACCTCGGTGATCTGGGAGTGGCCGGCCAGGGCCTGCAGCCAGCGAATCTCGACGGTGACCCGGGCCCGGATCAGGCCGAACTCGCTGAAGTGTTCACGAAGGGCCGCGGCCTTGTCGGCATAGCGGCCATCGACGGGGGAGAGGGCGGTAAGGGCAGAGAGTTGCATGGGTTCGATCCGTACTGGGTGAAGGGTCAATTCAGGGCGTCGAGGGCGCGTTGCATGGCCTTGCGCTGGAAGATCAGCTTCCAGCGCCGCCCGCCCTGCTGGTGCCAGAGCAGGGCGAAGCGAATACCGGTGAGCAGGGCGGCGCGCACCCGCTCCGGCATGCCGCGGCTCTGCAGCAGCCCCGGGTCGCCCTGCACCACGATGCGGTACTTGAAGTTCGACAGGGTCTGCTGATAGAGCTCGCCGAGGCTGGCCACCACGTTCTCGTGCTGCTCGCCGAAGTGTTCGGCCTGGCCCTGGATGCGCGGCAGTTCCTGGCCGAGGGTGGCCATCATCCGGTCGTTCTTGCGCAGCTTGTTCATCAGCAGCAGCAGCGAGAAGCCATAGCGCAGTACCACCGGGTTCTGCTGGCGGCGCCCGAGCACCGCCTCCAGCACCTCGAGGCCCTGACGCAGGTGGTTGGGGTGGCCGCCATAGATCGCCTCGAAGCTCTCCGGGTCGGTATCCAGGGTGGCGTGGAGCAGGGTGTTCCAGGCGCGCTCGTCGGCCTGGCCGGTGCGGGCCAGCTCGTCCACCACCCGGGCGGCCTGGAAGACCCCCGCCAGGGCCAGGGCCTGGCGGGTGGTGGCATCATCGGCGGAGCGATGGATGGGCGTCGGGCTCATGAGGCGGCCTCCGCCCGGTTCCAGGTCGCGCGGATCACCCCGCCGCCGAGGCAGATCTCGCCATCATAGAGCACCAGGGACTGGCCCGGGGTCACCGCTCGCTGGGGGGCATCGAAGCGGACCTCGACGCCGCCGTCGTCTCGAGCGTGCATCACGCAGGGCACGTCGGACTGGCGGTAGCGGGTCTTGGCGGTGAGCCGCGCTTCGATTGCCGGCGGCCTGCCGGCGACCCAGTCCATGGCCTCGGTGGCCAGGCTGTCGCTATAGAGCAGCGGGTGGTGCTTGCCCTGGACGGCGACCAGCACATTGCGCTCCAGGTCCTTGGCGGCCACGTACCAGGGCGCCTCGGAGTGGTTGGGCAGGCCGCCGATGCCGAGTCCCTGACGCTGGCCCAGGGTGTAGTACATCAGCCCCAGATGCTCGCCGATGACTTCCCCCTCCGGAGTCTCGATGCGTCCCGGCTGGGCCGGCAGGTACTGTTGCAGGAAGTCGCGGAAGCGCCGCTCGCCGATAAAGCAGATGCCGGTGGAGTCCTTCTTGCGGGCGGTCACCAGGTCGTGGCGTTCGGCGATGGCGCGCACCTCGGGCTTCTCCAGCTCGCCCACCGGGAAGAGGGTGCGGGCGATGGCGGCCTCCGGCACGGCGTGCAAAAAATAGCTCTGGTCCTTGTTGGGGTCCAGCCCCTTGAGCAGCCGCGGCCGGGTCTCGCCGTCGAGGCGGCCGAGTGCCTCGCCCTGGCGCACATAGTGGCCGGTGGCGATCTTCTCGGCGCCGAGCATCTCGGCATAGTCCAGGAACACCTTGAACTTGATCTCCCGGTTACACAGGATGTCCGGGTTCGGCGTGCGTCCGGCCCGGTACTCGGCCAGGAAGTGCTCGAAGACGTTGTCCCAGTACTCGGCGGCGAAGTTGGCGGTATGCAGCTTGATGCCGAGCTTCTCGCACACGGCCTGGGCATCCGCCAGGTCCTCCTTGGCGGTGCAGTACTCGGTGCCGTCGTCCTCGTCCCAGTTCTTCATGAACAGGCCTTCGACCTGGTAGCCCTGCTCGAGGAGCCGCAGGGCGGACACGGATGAATCGACACCGCCGGACATGCCGACGATGACCTTGCCAGGGGGGGCAGTCATGGGCGCTCTCGGGTTGAATGGGTCGCAAATCAAATGGTCGGGGATTATACCGCATGTTGCGGTCGGGCTCATCCGCGGGTGATGGTCGCGCGAATAATTGACCGGCCGGCCAGTTAGGGCTATCTTCGCCGCATGAACCAGAAAATCCAGACCCGTGACCCCGAACTGACCCGGGCCCGCATTCTCGATGCGGCCGAGGCCCTGTTCGTCGAGCAGGGCTTCTCCGCCGTCAAGCTCAGCGAGTTGGCGCGTGCGGCCGAAGTCACCAAGAGCCTCATTCATCACCACTTCGGCAGCAAGGAGCGGCTGTGGGAGGCGGTCAAGAATCGTGCCTTCGAGCGCTACTTCACGGCCCAGATGGCGTTGTTCGAGGAGGCCGGGGAACCGGATGCGCTGCTCTTGCGACACTCCGTGGAAGCCTATTTTCATTTTCTGCGCGACAACCCCGGCGTGGTGCGGCTGTTCGCCTGGACCCATCTGGAGGGGGACAGTCACTGCGGCGAGCTCGATCATCAACTGGTGGGGGCGGGGGCCGAGTGGATTCGCCAGACCCAGCAGCGTGGCCTGCTGCGTCAGGATATCAACCCGACCCACGTGATCGCGGTCTTCGTGATGACCTGCACCCAGTGGTTCGAGGCCAAGTGTCATCACGAGAGCTGGCCGGGCATGGGGTCCGACGAGGCTTTCCTGGAAGATTTCCTGAAGATCTTTATGGAAGGCGTAACGCCCCGGGACTAGGCGTTTTTTTGCGGCGGTAACTGACCGGTCGGCCAGTTCATTGGCGGGCCAATCAACACCGATCGAGGGAGGGTGGGGCGATGAGGAAGGGGGAGCGTGCAAGCCTGGCGGTGTCGCTGATGCTGGCGGCGGCTCTGTTAGTGGGCTGTGATGCGACATCGGCACCACTCGAGCGAATCGAGGCGCCGTTGCCCGGCGTGCGCAGTGACGCGGTGCGGTTGGTGCCGGACGAGGTGAGGTATCGCTTTCCCGGTGTAGTGCGGGCTCGCGAGCGTGCGGCTCCCGCCTTCCTGCATGACGGCGTGCTGCGGGAGCGCCACGTCGTGCGCGGCCAGCGGGTCGAGGAGGGGGAGCCGCTGGCCATGCTGCACAACCCGGCCATGGCGCCGGCACTCGCCGCGGCCGAGGCGCGGGTGCGCGAGCTCGATGCCAGCCTGAGCCGACTGGGGCGCGATGTGGAACGCGCCCGTACCCTGCGCGAGCGCAACCTCAGTAGCGAAGAGGCCCTGGACCGGCTGCGCTCGGAGCGTGGGGCCCTGGCCCAGGCGCGAGAGCAGGCCCTGGCTCGGCGCGACGAGGCCCGGGCGCAGCTCGAGGAACTGACGCTGCGTGCGCCCTTCGCCGCCGAGGTGACCGACCTCGATGCCGAGCCCGGCGATTTCGTCGCGGCCGGTCAGCCGATCCTGCACCTGGCCGGGGTGGCCGAGCGTGAGGTGGCGATCCGTGTGCCGGCGAATCTTGCCGTACGGCTGGAACCCGGGCAGGCGGCCAGCGTCGCGCCGACGTTCGGCGCCCAGCGCATCGCCGGAGAGGTCGTCCATGTCGGGCGCGCGGGAGAGACCCTGGCCCCGGTCATCATCGCCCTTCCCGCCGAGTCCGCCCCGGCGCTGGGCGAGCCGGTACGGGTGCAGTTCGAGATCGCCGGGCCGCCGGTCAGGCGGGTGCCGCTGGCGGCGGTGGTCGATCCCTCCGGCAGTGCGCCCTATGTGCTGGCGCTGAACGAAGACGACAGGGTCCGGCGCACGCCCGTGACGCCGGGACGCCTGGCCGGCGGCTGGGTCTCGGTGAACGGCGAGGGGCTGGCGCCGGGTGACCGAGTGGTGACGGCGGGGCAGGGACGCCTGGAAGCGGGCATGCGGGTGAGGGTGTTGCCATGAGCTGGCTGCTCGCCTCGCTGCGTTACCAACGCCTGACCCTGACCGTGACGCTGCTGCTGGCCCTGCTAGGCCTGGTGGCCTGGATAGCGATGGATCGTCAGGAGGATCCGTTCTTTCCCTATCGCTTCGGCCAGGTACTGGTGCCCTATCCCGGCGCGGAGCCGGAGCAGGTCGAGCGGCTGGTACTCAACCCCCTCGAAGAGGCGCTGGCCCAGGTCGAGGAGGTCAGCGACATCATCGGCACCGCGCGTCTCGGCGTGGCCCACGTCACCCTCGAGATGCACGAGCACGTCTATGACACCGATGCCGCCTGGGAGCAGGTGCGTATCGCCGTGAACCGCGCCACACGCCAGTTCCCCGACGGCGTGGGCGAGGCCGAGATCAGCGATCGCGACTCCGATACCCACGGCATCGTGCTGGCGGTGACCGGCTCGGACGATCTGCTCGAGCTGCGCGAGGCGGCCAAGCGCCTGCGCCGCGACCTGTTCCGGCTCAAGGAGGTTGCCCGCATCGACCTGCTCGCCGACCCGGGGCAGCAGGTGGTGGTCGGCTGGGACGATACGCTGGCCGAGATGACCGGACTGGATGCCCGGGCGCTCGGCGATCAGCTCGCCGTGCGCAACCTGACCTCCCCAGGCGGGACCCTGGCGGTGGCGGGACGCTCCCTGGTGCTTGATCCGCTCACCGAGTTCGGCTCCCTGGACGAGCTCGCCACCACCCCGATTCGCACCCGACAGGGCGAGCTGGTGCCACTCGGCGAGCTGGCCGACATCAGCCTGGCCCCGATCGAGCCCGCGACCGCGCGGATGTGGCACGACGGTCGCCCGGCGGTGGCGCTGGGGCTGGTGCTCTCCAGCGATCGGGTCAATGCCGTGCGCTTCGGCGCGCGGCTGCAGGCACTGATGGATGAATTGCGTCCGGCCTATGCCCCGCTCGCCATCGAGGAGACCTTCTATCAACCGCGTTGGGTCGAGCGCCGCCTGGCGGAACTGGGCCGGTCGCTGCTGTTGGGTGTTGCCATTCTGGGCGTGCTGCTGTTCCTGTCCATGGGGTTACGGCTCGGGCTCGCGGTGATGGTGATCGTGCCGCTGGTGACCTTCTCTTCGCTGGCTCTCTACGCCATGGGGGGCGGCGTGCTGCACCAGATTGCCGTGGCCGGCATGGTGATCGCGCTGGGCATGCTGGTGGATAACGCTATCGTGATGGTCGAGAACATCCAGTACCACCGGGATCAGGGGCATTCGGCCATGCAGGCCGTGACCCGCTCGGTGCGGGAGCTGGCCACGCCTCTGCTGGCGGCCACCGGCACCACCCTGGCCGCCTTCGTGCCGCTGCTGCTGTCCAGCGGCAACACGGCCGACTTCACCCGCGCCATTCCCCTCATGGTGATGCTGACCCTGGCGGTGAGCTACCTCTATGCCGTCTTTGTCACCCCGGTGTTCGCCGCCGGCATCCTCAAGCCCCGGCCGGCGGTACGTCGCGAGCGGCTCCAGGCCATAGGCCGGCGTATCGGCCGGGTGGCCGTGCGCTGGCCGCTGGCGGTGCTGGCGGGGACGGGCGCTCTGCTGGTGGCCGCCATTGCCATGCTGCCGCTGCTCGATCACGACTTCTTCCCCGACACCGATCGCAACCAGTTGGTCGTCGACCTCAACTTTCCCGAGGGTACCCACCTCGATCACACCGCCTATCGGGCCGAGGTGCTGGCCGCCGAGCTGGCCGTCCGTCCGGCGGTGCAGGCGGTGCACCGTTTCGTCGGCTTCAGCGGGCCGCGCTTCTACTACAACCTGGTCGAGCAGCCGCGCCAGTCGCACCTGGCGCGACTGGTGGTCGCGGCCGATGGTGCCGACGACCTGCCCGCGCTGATGGCCTGGGTGAGGGCCGTGGCGCCGGAGTGGCTGCCTGAGGCCGAAGTGGTGGTGCGCCGGCTGGGGCAGGGGCCGCCGCTGGAGGCGCCGGTGGAGATTCGCGTGTTCGGTGAGGATCGTACCGCCCTGGCCGATGCCGCCGGCCGTATCCTCGGCGTGGTGCGCGAGGCCGAGGGAGCTCGCGATGCGCGTCATCGTCTGGGCGAGGGACTGGCCACCCTGCGGGTCGAGACCGACGATGCCCGCGCTGCCGAGTACGGCCTCTCGAGACACGACGTGGCCAGCGCCCTGGCCGGTGCCAGCCGCGGGATCGAAGTCAGCGCCTGGCGTGCCGGGCGAGACCCGGCCCCCTTGCTGGTGCGTGCCCCGGAGGGTGAACGCTTCCCCCACGAGGGGCTCGAAGGGTTGCGCCTGACCGCGGCCGATGGACGCTCATTGCCGCTCGGTGAGATCGCCGCGCTGGAGGCATCCTGGCGTCCGGCGGTGATCCAGCATCGCGGCCTGCAGCGCATGACGGCGGTGCTGGCCGAGGTGGCGGATGGCTGGACCTACGATGGGGTGCTGGGCGAGCTTATGCCGCGCCTGGCGGCGCTCGAGCTGCCCCCCGGGGTCAGCTACACCCTCGGTGGGGCGGCGGAATCGGCCGGCGATGCCAATACCGCGCTGTTTCAGACGCTGCCCTTCGGTGGCCTGTTGCTGATCGTCTTCCTGCTGGCCCAGTTCAACTCCTTCCGCCAGCTGTTTATCGTGCTGGCCACGCTCCCGCTGGCGATCATCGGCGTGGTGCCGGGGTTGTGGCTGACCGGCCAGCCGTTCGGCTTCACCGCCATCCTCGGCGTGGTGGCGTTGGTGGGTATCGTGGTCAACAACGCCATCGTGCTGATCGACCTGATGAACGCCAACCGGCATCAGGGTGAGCCGGTGAGCGAGGCGGTGGTCTCGGCGGTGGCTCGGCGCACGCGGCCGGTGCTGCTCACCACGGCCACCACCGTGGCCGGCCTGGTACCCCTGACCCTGACCCAATCGACGCTGTGGCCGCCGATGGCCTGGGCGATCATCTCCGGGTTGGTGGCCTCCACCCTGCTGACGCTGCTGGTGATCCCGGCGCTCTATCGCCTGCTGATCAGGCATTGAGGAGGCACAGGGCAATCGTCGGGGGCGTGTGGCCGGGGCGGCGCTCGGGAGGGCTCGCCTGCGAGCGGCAAGCCCGGTGAGCCTCGACAGGATGGCGCCACCTCAGAGTGGCTCGTGAATCACCTCCAGCGGGTAGTGGTGCCCCGCCGCGGCATCGCGGATGCGCCGCAACACCAGGGGGCTGCGCAGGCGGCCGTCGCGGGCCAGGGCCTCCAGCTCGTCGCGGGTCAGCCAGTGACAGGCGAGGATATCGCTATCGAGTGCGCGCTCGAGGCGAGCCTCGGCTCGGGCGATAAAGCCGTGGCTATGGAAGGTCAGCCCCGAATCGGTGCGAAAGCAGTAGAGCCCCAGGTAGGCCAGCGGGGTGACCCGCCAGGCGGTCTCCTCGAGCACCTCGCGACACACCGCCTCGACCAGGCTTTCGCCTGGCTCCAGATGACCGGCGGGCTGGTTGAAGAGGGTGGCGGGGCCGCCGCGTTCCTCTTCCACCACCAGGTAGCGGCCATCGCGCTCCACCACGCAGGCCACGGTGACCCGGGGGCTCCAGCGGCTCACCGGCCACGCCTCGGCTTGGCGCGGCCGCGGCTCGCCGGCTTGGCACCGCGCATGGCGCCCTTGGCAGGGCGATCCTGGGGCTTGGCCGGGGCATGCAGGGTCTCGCTGCGCCACTCGCCGGGGGCCAGGCCGTCCAGGCGCCAGGGGCCGATGGCGATGCGCACCAGGCGCAGGGTAGGGTGCCCCACCTGGGCGGTCATGCGCCGCACCTGGCGATTGCGCCCCTCGCTGATGGTCAGCTCCAGCCAGGTGGTGACCGGGTGGCGCCTGGGGTCCAGGGGCGGGTCGCGCTCGGGCAGGCCGGAAGCGTCCAGGCGGCGCACCCTGGCGGGGCGGGTGGGGCCGTCACCCAGGGTGACGCCGCGGCGCAGCGCCGCCAGGGCGTCGTCGTCGGGCACGCCCTCCACCTGGACCCGATAGGTCTTGGGCTGCTTGTGGCGGGGGTGGCTGATGCGATGGATCAGCTCGCCGTCATCGGAGAGCAGCAGCAAGCCTTCGGAGTCGTGGTCGAGGCGTCCCGCCGGATAGATCCCCGGCACCTGGATGACGTCGGCCAGGGTGGCACGCCGCTCCCCCGCACCGGCCGAGCGGTCGGTGAACTGGGAAAGCATGCGGTAGGGCTTGTGGAGGAGATAGAGGGTGCTCATAAGGGCAAGCTTACCGGCAAGCGGGGCGGGATGGCAGGGGGCGCGACCGACTTACCCTTATTGCTTATGCGCCGAGCCGGGCGCGCTGATATAATGCCGCCGCTCGCCGGGAGCGCCCTCGACACGTCGGGGCCTGCTACAAGCAACCTGCCGGGCGCCGATGTTCCCTGCCAGGGGCCTGTCGGATTTAGCCGATCGTGACGAGAATCGCAGTGGATCAGTGTTAAGTCCGGCAGGCCCCCAGATAGACCCGGCTTCATCGCCTTGCCGGGCGGGCCGCATAGAGCCCCCGAGGCGGACATCGTCAGCGCGCGCTACCGATCCAGTTTCATGCCACCGCATTGACCAGAGAGATCAACGCCAACATGTCAAAAACGCCGAAGATTATCTACACGCTTACCGACGAAGCGCCGGCCCTGGCCACCTATTCCCTGCTGCCGATCATCGATGCCTACACCGACTCCGCCGGTATCAGCGTGGAGACCCGGGACATTTCCCTGGCCGGCCGCATCATCTGCCTGTTTCCCGACTACCTGAGCGACGAGCAGCAGCTCGGCGATCACCTGGCCGAGCTCGGCGAGCTGGCCAAGACCCCCGAAGCCAATATCATCAAGCTGCCCAATATCAGCGCCTCGGTGCCGCAGCTCAAGGCGGCCATCCGCGAGCTGCAGGGCCAGGGCTACAAGCTGCCCGACTACCCAGACGAGCCCACCAGCGACGTGGAGCGCGATATCAAGGCGCGCTATGACCGGGTCAAGGGCAGCGCCGTGAACCCGGTGCTGCGCGAGGGCAACAGCGATCGTCGCGCCCCCAAGTCGGTGAAGAACTATGCCCGCAAGTACCCGCACCGCATGGGCGAGTGGAGCGCCGATTCCCAGTCCCACGTGGCCTGCATGAGCGAGGGGGACTTCTACGGCAGCGAGAAGTCCGCCACCCTGGCCGCCGAGGGCGCGGTGAAGATCGAGCTGGTCGGCAAGGACGGCACCCCCACCGTGCTCAAGGAGAAGACCCCGGTACTGGCCGGCGAGGTGATCGACGCCGCGGTGATGAGCCACAAGGCGCTGAGCGCCTTTATCGCCGAGCAGGTCGCCGATGCCAAGGCGCGTGACGTGCTCTTCTCCCTGCACCTCAAGGCCACCATGATGAAGGTCTCCGACCCGATCATGTTCGGCATCGTGGTCGAGACCTTCTACCGCGAGGTGCTGGACAAGCACGCCGAGGCCCTGGAACGGGTCGGTTTCGATGCCAACAACGGCATCGGTGACCTCTATGCCACCATCGCCAAGCTGCCCGCCGCCCAGCAGGACGAGATCAAGGCCGATATCGAGGCGCTCTATGCCGAGCGTCCGCGCCTGGCCATGGTCAACTCCCACAAGGGCATCACCAACCTGCACGTGCCCAGCGACGTGATCATCGACGCCTCCATGCCGGCGATGATCCGCGACTCCGGCAAGATGTGGGGCGCCGACGACGCCCTGCATGACACCAAGGCGGTGATTCCCGATCGCTGCTACGCCACCATCTATCAGGCCACCATCGACGACTGCAAGGCCAACGGCGCCTTCGACCCGACCACCATGGGCAGTGTGCCCAATGTCGGCCTGATGGCCCAGAAGGCCGAGGAGTACGGCTCCCACGACAAGACCTTCCAGATTCCCGCCGACGGCACCGTGCGCGTCACCAGCGACGCCGGCGAGGTGCTCTTCGAGCACGCCGTGGAGAAGGGCGATATCTGGCGCATGTGTCAGACCAAGGACGCCCCGATCAAGGACTGGGTCAAGCTCGCCGTGACTCGCGCCCGCGACAGCGAGACCCCGGCGGTGTTCTGGCTCGACGCCCAGCGTGGCCACGACGCCGAGCTGATCAAGAAGGTCGAGACCTACCTCCAGGAGCATGACACCAGCGGCCTGGATATCCGCATCCTGGCGCCGGTGGATGCCATGAAGTTCTCCCTGGAGCGCATCCGCCGCGGCGAGGACACCATCTCCGTCACCGGCAACGTGCTGCGCGACTACCTCACCGACCTCTTCCCGATCATGGAGCTGGGCACCAGCGCCAAGATGCTCTCCATCGTGCCGCTGATGAACGGTGGCGGCCTGTTCGAGACCGGTGCCGGCGGCTCCGCGCCCAAGCACGTCCAGCAGCTCCTCGAGGAGAACCACCTGCGCTGGGACTCCCTGGGCGAGTTCCTGGCCCTGGCCGCCTCCCTGGAGCACCTGGGCAAGACCTTCGACAATGCCCGCGCCCGGGTGCTGGCCAAGGCGCTGGACGAGGCCAACGGCAAGTTCCTCGACAGCAACAAGTCGCCGTCGCGCAAGGTCGGCGAGCTGGATAACCGCGGCAGCCATTTCTACCTGGCCATGTACTGGGCCGAGGCCCTGGCCGCCCAGGACGAGGACGCCGAGCTCAAGACGCTGTTCGGCAAGCTGGCCGAGGAGTTCCATGCCAAGGAGGCGGTGATCGTCGAGGAGCTCAATGCGGTGCAGGGGCAGGCCGTGGATATCCAGGGCTACTACCACCCGAACGGTGAGCAGACCGAGGCGGTGATGCGCCCCAGCGCCACCCTCAATGCCGCCCTGGCCCTGGTGGCCCAGGGCTGATAGCCCCGGCGCGCCCCTGAGACCAGTGGTGCGACGGCCCCCGCCCGTATCATGGGCGGGGGCCTTTTGCATTAGGCCCTTGCATGCGTGCCGGGCAGGCCGCATCTTGATAAATGAACCCGCCACCGGCCCGGGCGTCCAACCAGGGTTGAGACGCGCCGCGCCGGGTGGCTTGTAGAAATGGGTAGTGCTTCATATGTTCAAGACAGAGGAACCCTGGCGGGGCGTATTCGCCGGCATGACCCGACCCGACGAGGAGGGCGATGGCGACCTGGCGGTGCAGAGCGCCGATCCGGAGCTGGCTCACCCTCCCATGTACAAGGTGGTCTTGCACAACGATGACTTCACCCCCATGGAGTTCGTGGTGGAGGTGCTGCAGGTCTTCTTCCATATGGATCAAGAGAAGGCGGTGCAGGTGATGTTGGCGGTGCATACCCAGGGCAAGGCGACCTGCGGCATCTTTACGCGAGATATCGCGGAAACCAAAAGCCACCAAGTCAATCAATATGCCAGAGAGTGCCAGCACCCGTTGCTGTGTGATATCGACAGGGCCGATTGAGACGCGATCACGGTCGCAGGAGGCCACCGCACTCGCGGGCAACGCCCCAGGGGGTTGCCAACGTCGTGAAAGTGCCCGATGGTGAAACTGCCGGTGCCCACCGGTTGAAGCCCGAGGCGGCAAGAAGGGGACTGCCATGCTGAGCAAAGAACTTGAACTGACCCTGAACACGGCCTTTACCGTGGCGCGTTCCAAGCGTCACGAGTTCATGACCGTGGAGCATCTGCTGCTGGCCCTGCTGGACAACGCCTCCGCGGCGGATGTGCTTAGGGCTTGTGGGGCCAATCTCGACAAGCTGCGGTCCGATCTGCAGGATTTCATCAACTCCACCACGCCGCTGATCCCCGAGGATCAGAGCGATCGCGAGACCCAGCCGACCCTGGGCTTTCAGCGCGTGCTGCAGCGTGCCGTCTTCCACGTGCAGTCCTCCGGCAAGAGCGAGGTGACCGGCGCCAATGTGCTGGTGGCGATCTTCTCCGAGCAGGAGAGCCAGGCGGTCTACTTCCTCAAGCAGCAGAACGTGGCGCGGGTCGATGCGGTCAACTACATCGCCCATGGCATCTCCAAGGTTGCCGGCCATGGCCAGAGCGCGGCCCCCCAGGCGCCGGATGCCGAGGAGGCCGAGGAGGGGGTGGCCGAGGGCGGCAACCATCCGCTGACCAGCTATGCCACCAACCTCAACGAGCAGGCGCGGCTCGGCAAGATCGATCCGCTGATCGGGCGCGAGCACGAACTGGAGCGAGTGGTGCAGATCCTCGCCCGGCGGCGCAAGAACAACCCCCTGCTGGTGGGTGAGGCCGGCGTCGGCAAGACCGCCATCGCCGAGGGGCTGGCCAAGCGCGTCGTCGAGGAGGAGGTGCCCGACGTCATCAACGATGCCGTGGTCTACTCCCTGGACATGGGGGCCCTGCTGGCCGGCACCAAGTATCGCGGCGACTTCGAGAAGCGCCTCAAGAGCCTGCTGGCCGAGCTGCGCAAGCAACCCAATGCCATCCTCTTCATCGATGAGATTCACACCGTGATCGGTGCCGGGGCCGCCTCCGGCGGGGTGATGGATGCCTCCAACCTGCTCAAGCCGCTGCTCTCCTCCGGCGAGCTGCGCTGCATCGGTTCCACCACCTTCCAGGAGTATCGCGGCATCTTCGAGAAGGATCGCGCCCTGGCGCGGCGTTTCCAGAAGGTCGACGTGATGGCGCCCTCGGTGGATGACACCATCCGCATCCTCAAGGGACTGCGTGGTCGCTTCGAGGAGCACCACAAGCTGAAGTACACCGACTCGGCCTTGGAGAGCGCGGTGCGCCTAGCGGATCGCTATATCAATGATCGCCACCTGCCCGACAAGGCCATCGATGTGATCGACGAGGCCGGTGCCCACCAGCGCCTGCTGCCGCCGGAGGTGCGGGTCGATACCATCGACGTGGATCAGGTCGAGGCGGTGGTGGCCTCCATCGCGCGGATTCCGCCGAAGAGCGTCTCCAGCTCCGACCGCAAGTTGCTGTCGAAGCTCGATCGCGACCTGAAGATGCTGGTGTTCGGCCAGGACGAGGCCATCGACAGCCTGGCGGCGGCCATCAAGCTCTCCCGGGCCGGCCTCAAGTCCCCGGACAAGCCGGTGGGCAGCTTCCTTTTCGCCGGCCCCACCGGGGTGGGCAAGACCGAGGTGGCCCGCCAGTTGGCCAAGATCATGGGCATCGAGCTGGTGCGCTTCGACATGTCCGAGTACATGGAGCGTCACACGGTGTCACGGCTGATCGGCGCGCCCCCGGGCTATGTGGGCTACGATCAGGGCGGTCTGCTCACCGAGGCGATCACCAAGCAGCCCCACTGCGTGTTGCTGCTCGACGAGATCGAGAAGGCCCATCCGGAGGTCTTCAACCTGCTGCTGCAGGTGATGGATCACGGTCGCCTCACCGACAACAACGGTCGCGAGGCGGATTTCCGCCATGTGATCCTGATCATGACCTCCAATGCCGGCGCCGAGCAGATCGCACGGCGCTCCATCGGCTTCCAGACCCAGGACCACTCCACCGATGGCATGGAGGTGATTCGCAAGACCTTCTCGCCGGAGTTCCGCAACCGCCTGGATGGCATCATCCAGTTCCATGGCCTGGACCCCAAGGTGGTGCGCAACGTGGTGGACAAGTTCCTGGTGGAGCTGCAGGCGCAGCTCGACGAGAAGCGGGTGCAACTGGACGTGGACGAGCCGGCCCGGGCCTGGTTGGCCGAGCGTGGCTACGACCCGGAGATGGGCGCGCGGCCCATGGCCCGACTGATCCAGGAGAAACTCAAGAAGCCCCTGGCGGAGCTGATCCTGTTCGGCGAGCTCGCCGAACATGGCGGCGTGGTCCACGTCACCGTGGAGGAGGGCAGCGACGAGTTGCATCTGGCCACCGAGGCCGAGGTGGCCTGAGCCTAGACACCGGTCGGCCTGCGGGCCGGCCACCACCGACCGGCGCCCTGTCAATCGACGGGGCGTCGTCTTTTCTACTGGCCGGTGGGTCGGGTGGCGCCGGCGAGGCGCGGGGTGGTCGAGCCCGGCTGGGCACGACTCAGCGGGAGCGGTAGACGATGCGTCCCTTGGAGAGGTCGTAGGGGGTCAGCTCGACCTTGACCTTGTCGCCGGTCAGGATGCGGATATAGTTCTTGCGCATCTTGCCGGAGATGTGGGCGGTAACGACGTGGCCGTTCTCCAGCTCCACGCGGAACATAGTGTTGGGGAGGGTATCGACGACGACCCCTTCCATTTCGATATGGTCTTCACGTGCCATATAGGCGTTTCCTCATTGATGGTCACTCGGCTGCCGCGACGCGACACTGACGGCCATGAGGCCGTCGCTGATCAAGATAGCGCGATATTGTGCCGCATGCCGTGCGTCAAGGCAAAAATCACAGCGCGATTAGTCGGCGCCAGGTGCGTCCATCGAGGTACTCCAGGGGCTGGAAGGCCTGCTTGTAGTTCATCTTGCGGCACTCGCGGATCCAGTAACCCAGGTAGACATGGGGCAGCGCCCGCTCCTCGGCGAGGCGCAGGGTGCGCAGCACCGCATAGGTGCCCAGGGAGCGGCGGTCGAAGGCCGGGTCCGGGTCGAAGAAGGTGTAGATGGCCGAGATGCCGTGACTCAGCAGGTCGATGGCCGAGACCGCCACCAGGCGCCCGTCGAGGCGAAACTCCAGCAGCCGCGCATAGGGGTGATCGAGGGTCAGGAAGGTGCGGTACTGCTCGTGGCTGGGCGGGTACATGTCGCCATCGGCATGGCGGGTACGAATATAGCGGTCATAGAGCTGGTAGTGCTCTTCATGGAAGCGCGCGGGGCGCTCGAACAGGGTCAGGTCGGCGTTGCGGTGCATCAGCTTGCGTTGGGTGCGGCTGGGGCGAAACTCCGCCACCGGGATGCGCACCGAGATACAGGCATGGCAGCCCTCGCAATGGGGCCGATAGAGGTGACGCCCGCTGCGCCGGAAGCCCAGCAGGGAGAGGGCGTCATAGACTCCCTGCCCCGGGGACTCCTGGGGGTCCAGGAACAGGGTCGTGGCCTCCCGCTCCTTGAGGTAGCTGCAGGGGTGCGGGATGGTCAGAAAGAAACGCAGGTCTCGTACCGGGCGCTGCGGCGCATTACTGCTCACGGTCGCCGTCTCCTCCGGGCTCACTGACGTCAGGGCGGGGTAGGCACGGAAGGGGGCTCCATGCTCGCCCGCTCACTAGTCGCCCAGGCACCGCTGGCCCGGTCGACATACTGCTCAAGATAGCCGATGAACGTCTCCCGGGCGATGTCCCGGGCCCCCAGGCTGGCCAGGTGGTCGGTGTGCATCTGGCAGTCGATCAGGCCGCCGCCATGGGCCTGGAGATGACGGCAGAGGTGCACCAATGCCACCTTGGAGGCATCCGACACCCGCGAGAACATCGACTCGCCGAAGAAGACCCGGCCCAGGGCCATGCCATAGAGGCCGCCCACCAGGGCGTCGTCCTGCCACACTTCCACCGAATGGGCATGGCCCCGGGCATGCATCAGGCAGTAGGCATCGCGCATCTCGTCGGTGATCCAGGTGCCTTCCCGTCCCTCACGGCTGGCGGCACACTGCTCGATGACCGCCTCGAAGGCGTGATCCCGGGTAACCTGGAAGCCGCCATTGCGCAGTCGCTTGGCCAGGCTGCGGCGCACCCGGAGCGCCTCGGGAAAGAGCACCATGCGCGGGTCCGGGCTCCACCACAGGATCGGCTGATCATCGCTGTACCAGGGGAAGATGCCGCGCCGGTAAGCGGCCAGCAGCCAGGCCGGGGTCAGGGCTCCCCCGGCGGCCAGCAGGCCGTCCGGGTCGCGCAGGGCCTGATCCAGGGCGGGGAACTGCACCGGGTAAGGGGCGAGCCAAGGCAGCATGGGCGGTCGTATCATCGGAAACGGGGCCAGGCGGTGTGCCTCCGCCCATCACGCCTAGTGTGACCGGCTTTCCCGGTATCGACAAGGCACCCTCGTCGGGACAGGCTAGGCTCGGTATGATGGCGCCACGCTATCGGACAAGGTTCGCCGTGACGATGCGGTCAGGGCGAAGCAAGACACAAGGGGGATGACCATTTGAGCGTCGACAAGAAGACCACGGGTCGTCGTGTCTCCACACAACAGGCCAAGGAGCAGGCGCGGCGTTTCGGCGTGCGCCTGCAAGGCGCCTCCCGGGAGGGGGCGGTCATTCTATTGCTGGCGGGCTGCGTCTTCCTGCTGCTGGCGCTGTTCAGCTACCAGTCGGGCGACCCGGGGTGGTCGCACAGCGGCCCGGAGGGCGGGGTCGCCAACTGGATGGGGCCCATCGGTGCCTGGCTCGCCGATGTCCTCTATTCGCTGTTCGGCGCCAGTGCCCTGTGGTGGCCCGGCATGCTGGGGTTCGGCGCCTGGCGGCTACTGCGTACCCGGCGCCTGGAACTGGAGTGGGATGCCACCGCCCTGGCGGTGCGCCTGGGGGGGCTGGTGTTGCTGCTGCTGGGCACCACCACCCTGGGGGCGCTGCACTTCTTCAGCGAGGACAGCAACCTGCCCTATGCGGTGGGAGGGATCCTCGGCGAGGGGCTGATGATCGGCCTGGCGCCTCTGGTCGGCGCCCATGGCACCACCCTGCTGGCCCTGGTGGCCCTGCTCTGTGGCCTGCCGCTGTTCAGCGGGCTCTCCTGGCTGGCGCTGATGGACGAGCTGGGGCTGCGGGCGCTGCGTCTGTCCGAGCGGCTATGGCGCTGGATCGGTGGGGGCCGCGATAGCGAGCGGGAGGACGAGCGGCCGAGCGAACCGCGGTCGCCGGAGAAGCGCGAGGCCGAGGCCTCGACGGCGCGCCCCTGGTGGCGACGCTGGCTGCCCCGCCGCGAGGCGCCCCAACTGGCCGCGGCATCCGGCGTGGCGGCTTCCCGTCGCGCCGAGCCGAGCCTCGAGGGGGATACCGAGATTCCCTGGGAGGTGCCGGCGCATACCCCTTCCGCCAAGGATCCCGAGGCGGCCTATACCCGGCGTTTCGCCGAGTCGTCGGCGGCGCCGGTGGGCGAGAGCGGCCTGAGCGCCCGCCGTGACGAGGCAGAGCCGCCATCCACCTCGGGTATGGCGCTGCGGGCGGAGGTCGAGCGGCCGGACCGGCACGCGCCGGCGGTGGCGCCCTCGCAGGATGCCGCTGCCGAGACGCCGAGAGCGGAGCGCCTCGACGTGCCGGCTTCCGAGCCTGAGCCCAAGCCAGAGCCAGAGCAACCCGGCGTCGCCCCGCTATCGAGCGCGGCTGCGACGACGCCCAGCGGCGAAGCGCCCCCATCGCCGGCGCGGCCCCAGGCCACGACGACGGAGCGCCGCGAGCCGCGCCTGGTCAGTTGGAGCGAGGCGGGCTGGGAGGATGACGACGACGAGCCGACCCTGACGACGCCCCGGGCAGGCGTCCAGGCAAGGGCGCCGGCGAGCGAAGAAGATGCGCCCCCGGATGCCGCACCGGCAACTGAGGAGGGCTCGCGGCCTGCTGCGCCGCCGGCGACTCCCCCGGCACCTTTCTCCGTCGGCGAGGAGGCGTCCTCTTCCCGAGAGGCGGAGCCCCTTGACCTGCCCGCCACGCCGGAAGGGTGGGAGGAGGACGAGCCACGCCTGGCCACCGCCGAGCAGGGCCGCGCCGCCGCCGACGAGGGACCGACCCTGTGGACCGTGGAGCACCTGCAGAATCAGCGTCCGCTGTTCGATGACCTGGGTGACCCGGAGGGCGTGGTGCCGTCGGTGCGTCTGCTGACGCCCCCGGAGGCTCATGAGCCCAACTACACCCCGGAGCAGCTGGCCAGCATGGCGGAACTGCTGGAGGTGCGGCTGCGCGAGTATGGCGTCAAGGCCGAGGTGGTGGAGACCTGGCCGGGGCCGGTGATCACCCGCTTCGAGATCAAGCCGGCGGCGGGGGTCAAGGTCTCCAAGATCAGCAACCTGGCCAAGGACCTGGCGCGCTCGCTGATGGTCAAGAGCGTGCGGGTGGTGGAGATCATTCCCGGCCGCCCCACGGTGGGCATCGAGATCCCCAACCCCAAGCGCGCCATGATCCGCCTGCGCGAGGTGCTCGACTCCGACCGCTACCTCCACGAGGCCTCGCCCCTGGCCCTGGCCCTGGGCCAGGATATCGGCGGGGCGCCGGTGGTGGCCAACCTGGGCAAGATGCCCCACCTGCTGGTGGCGGGGACCACCGGTTCGGGCAAGTCGGTGGGGGTCAATGCCATGCTGATCTCCATGCTGCTCAAGGCGACCCCGGAGGAGCTGCGCCTGATCATGGTGGACCCCAAGATGCTGGAGCTCTCCGTCTACGACGGCATTCCGCATCTGCTGGCGCCGGTGGTCACCGACATGAAGGAGGCCGCCAACGGCCTGCGCTGGTGCGTGGCGGAGATGGAGCGCCGCTACAAGCTGATGGCCGCCATGGGGGTGCGCAATATCGCCGGTTTCAATGCCAAGCTCGACGAGGCCGCCCGGGCCGGAGCCCAGGTGGCCGACCCCCTCTGGGAGCCGCAGCCCTGGCAGATGCACGAGTCGCCGCCGGTGCTGGAGAAGCTGCCTTATATCGTGGTGGTGATCGACGAGTTCGCCGACATGTTTATGATCGTCGGCAAGAAGGTGGAGGAGCTGATCGCGCGCCTGGCCCAGAAGGCCCGGGCCGCGGGTATCCACCTGATCCTCGCTACCCAGCGTCCCTCGGTGGACGTGGTCACCGGCCTGATCAAGGCCAATATCCCCACCCGCATCGCCTTCCAGGTCTCCTCCAAGGTGGACTCCCGGACCATCCTCGATCAGGGCGGCGCCGAGAACCTGCTGGGCCACGGCGACATGCTCTACCTGCCCCCCGGGGCGGGCCTGCCGATGCGGGTGCATGGCGCCTTCGTCGACGATGACGAGGTGCACCGGGTGGTGGAGGACTGGAAGCGTCGCGGCGAGCCGGAGTATATCGACGAGATCCTCTCCGGTGGCGTCTCCGCCGAGGCCCTGGCCGGACTCGAGGCGGAGGGCGGCGGCGACGGCGACGATGCCGAGCAGGACGCCCTCTATGACGAGGCGGTGCAGTTCGTCACCGAGTCCCGCCGCGCCTCCATCTCCGCGGTGCAGCGGCGCTTCAAGATCGGCTACAACCGGGCCGCGCGCCTGGTAGAGGCCATGGAGATGGCCGGCGTAGTCTCCACCATGGGCACCAATGGCGGCCGCGAGGTGCTGGCGCCGCCACCGGTGAATGACTGATCCCGGTGTCCTCGTTTCACAATCTTGCAGCAACCATGAAAGCCCCGGCCCCCCCGGCACTCCAGCCGCGGGGCCGGGTCTATGATTCGGAATGTCTCTGCCATCCTTTCGGGAGTGAAAGATGCGACTGATCAAGATGTTGTCGGCCCTGACCCTGGGCTCGGCCCTGGCCCTGCCGCTGAGCGCCCTGGCCGACGAGGCCGCCGGGCGTCTGGCCCAGCTACTGGAGCCGGTGCACACCTATAGCGCCAGCTTCGAGCAGCAGATTCTCGATGGCAGCGGCCAGCGGCTCCAGGAGGCCGAGGGGCAGATGTGGCTATCGCGGCCCGGCAAGTTCCGCTGGGAGGTGGAGGCCCCCTACGCCCAGGTGGTGGTCTCCGATGGCGACGAGGTCTACCTGCATGACCCCGACCTGGAGCAGGTGACCATCCAGGCCCTGGATACCCGGGTGACCCATACCCCGGCCCTGCTGCTCTCCGGCAGCGCCGCCGACCTCACCGAGGCCTATGCGGTGAGCCGTCGTCAGCAGGGCGCCGCCGAGACCTTTACCCTGACGCCGCGCACCGCCGATACCCTCTTCGAGGAGCTGGCCCTGACCTTCTACAGCGAGCGCCTGGGGGTCTTGCAGATGGCCGACAGTACCGGCCAGCGTACCGCCATCTACTTCAACGATGTGCAGCTCAACCCGGGTATCCCGGCCGAGCGCTTTACCTTCGCCATTCCCGAGGGCACCGATGTGATTCGCGATACGCAATAACTTCGGCCAGTAGCAAGCGACAAGGAGCAAGCTTCAAGGAACCCCCTTGGCTTGCTCCTTGCGTTTGGAGAGTAGGCTGGCTTGCAGCTAGGCCCTGCTATCCGCCTCGGCGTCGAGCTGGGCGCGCCACTCCATCAACTGCTTGAAGCGCGCCTCCTGGCCGTAGTCGCTGGGTTGGTAGAGGCGGGCGGGCGCCAGCCCCTCCGGCCAGCAGTCGTGGTGGCTGCCGGCGGGGTAGCCGTGGGGCTCGTGATGGGCGTAGCGATAGCCCTGGCCATGGCCCAGGGATTCCATCAGCTTGGTGGGGGCGTTGCGCAGGTAGGTGGGCACCTCCAGGGTCGGGTGGGCCGCCGCCTGGGCCTTGGCCTGCTTCCAGGCCTGGTCGATGGCGTTGCTCTTGGGGGCCACCGACAGGTGGATGATGGCCTGGGCAATGGCCCGCTGCCCCTCGTAGTCGCCCAGGCGCAGGTAGGCGTCCCAGGCCGCCATCACCAGGGGCAGGGCGCGGGGATCGGCATTGCCCACGTCCTCGGAGGCGATCGCCGCCAGGCGCCGGATCACGTCCAGCGGGTCGCCGCCCCCCTGAATGAATTGCGCCATATAGAGCAGGGCGGCATCGACCCGGGAGGAGCGCACCGACTTGTGGATCGCCGACAGCAGGTCGTAGTAGTGATCGCCCTGCTTGTCGAAGGCGCTGGCCTGATGGCCCAGCACCTCGCCGAGCCCCTCGGCGTCGAGGCGCTCGGTATCGCCCTCGGCGGCGGTGAAGTCACAGGCGGTCTCCAGCAGGCCCAGGGCGCGGCGGGCATCGCCGCCGGCGGCCCGGGCCAGCAGTTGCAGCACCTCGTCATCGGCCTGGATGCGGCGCTTGCCCAGCCCCCGCTCGGGGTCTTGCAGGGCCTGGCGCAGCACCGCCAGCAGCGCCGCCTCGTCCAGGGGCTTGAGCACATAGACCCGGGCCCGGGAGAGCAGCGCCGAGTTGACCTCGAAGGAGGGGTTCTCGGTGGTGGCGCCGATCAGCGTCAACAGGCCCGACTCCACATGGGGCAGCAGGGCATCCTGCTGGCTCTTGTTGAGGCGGTGGATCTCGTCCAGGAAGAGCAGGGTGCGGCGCCCCTGGGACTGGGTCAGCCGGGCGCGTTCCACCGCGGCGCGGATCTCCTTGACGCCGGCCATCACCGCCGAAAGGTGCTCCAGTTCGGCACCGGATTCCCGGGCCAGGATCTCCGCCAGGGTGGTCTTGCCGGTTCCCGGCGGTCCCCACAGGATCATCGAACGCACCGTGGCGGTCTCGGCCATGCGCCGCAGCGGCTTGCCGGGCCCCACCAGGGCGGCCTGACCGAGATACTCGTCCAGGCGCCGGGGGCGCATGCGGTAGGCGAGGGGGGCCGCCTCATCGGCGGTGGGCTGGCTGAAGAGATCCATGCTGTCTCCGTGCGACTACGACTTTAGGCGATAGGCAGAATCGCCCCCCAGGCACTAGGGTTAAACATCCATGCCTGGGGTAGCGTCTCCAGGCGCATCCTGTTGGTGAACCCCTGTCTTGCTGGCGACTCCAATATAGATGGTACGCCAGGACAGCAGAGGAGGCCCGACCATGCCCATGCTGACTCAACTGCGCCAGGATCATGCCAATATGGCGCGGCTGTTGCACGTGTTGCAGCTCAAGCACAAGACCCTGGCCGATGGTGATC